>NZ_FYBV01000006.1:0-153010 GCF_900186175.1 Listeria sp. ILCC796 | reverse complement strand
GCTTGTCCGCTTTTTCCAACTCTTTGGACACGTAAGTAACTTGTGTACTGAACGTAATAATTTGACTCGTTACAACCTCTTTATTTTCATCTATCGTTTTATAATGGGCTTTTAGTTCTGCCACCATGCCATCACTGAAAAATTCGTTATCTATTCCTTGAAACAGCATCGGAATGGCATGCTTTTTAAGCGCGTTTAGTTGGGTAATGATGTCATCTAGTCGCGTCACGGTATCCACAATCAGAATAGGCAATTCAATAGATGTCCCCAACATGCCGTTAAAATTCCCTAAAAAGCTGACTAGAAAATCAGAAACCGCAGAAGAATTTTTAAGCTTGTAAATGGCCTTGCTTGCCAGTGAGACGCCTGGCATCCCTGATTCAATAGTGTCCCGTAGGTATTCATAACCCGACAGCGTCGTTAACGCTTTTCCGAAGCTTCCCTGTCCGAGTAAATCGTCAAAACTATCTGCTAGCTTTGTTGTCCGGTCATCTAGTTGACTGCCTTCCCGTTCGACAATATCCACGGCATGATCCACATGCGTTTGAGCGGTCGTGATTTGCCCTTTCATTTTCGATACCATGGAATCCGCTAAGATTTTCATATTTGCAGGGTTCACATCTATTTTATGCCCTTTTCCACCCGTGAGAACAGCTCCACTCCACACACCAACGGGTAAATAGGCGTCGGCATCAATCAAGATTTCTTCCCCGTCGATGTTGATAGGGTCACTATAACCCGTGTGGTTTGATGTAAGGGTGGTAAATAAAGGTACGTTGTTTTTTAAGGTGACATGCTTCCCCGGCAAGCGACTCAAATATCCCGCACTTCGTTCCCCTAGTGTTAACGGGTCATACTCGCTCATATAGTTGGTAATATCAGGATTCTTTTGTGAATATTTGCCATCAGGCAAAATCGCAGGATTATAGGTTACACTTTTCACCTCATTGTTTGACGCGACATAATTCCCAAGCCCGCCCCCTAAAGAGTTTCCTCCAACGTATTTAATGTCATATTTTTTACTCATTTTCTTGTAGGCTTTATCCGCTGCTTTTAGTTGATCATCCGGAATATTTCCAGGAAGCGTGGCATCGGTAATAATATCCCGACCACCGTCTTTTTGACCTTGTGTTCCTTGGAAAATCATGCCGACTTCACCCGTTTTCGTATTTTCGACAATCATGTAATCTAGTCCGGATTTCGTGTTATACACACCTTCTTTAACCAAGTACGCTCTTTTTTCTCCGTTTATATCTATATATTGTCTTTCATGTGGCTCTTCGTAGACCACTCTCCCACTTAGTTCTATAATATCCAGATCAGATGTTTTCAACTTTTCTGCTGTCAGCAATTCAACCTCCCCTTTCTCTATTTTTGAATATCTTCAACACTGATATTTTCACCATCAGGAAGTCCCACCCGGTCAACAATAAAGTTTTTATAAATATCTATCGTATAAACAGCTTTCGGCAGTCCAACTTCTTTTTTTAAGTCTTCGGCAATTTTATCCGCCTTTTCTTGTTTGGGTAGTCCGTCACTTTTGCTATAAAATTGAAGAGCAACATGTACGTTTTTAAAATTTTCATCTTCCTTAAGAAATAGCTCGCGTATCTCGGTCGGATTGATTTCAGGATTACTTATATAAGCATTGTAGGCATCATCAAAAGCAATACTTGTCGGAATAAAATAATACGAGTGTTGATACCCTGATGCTTGTGTCTTATCTATAGTTTCTTGGTTCAAACCTTGTAAATTATACTTTTCCGCTTCTTTTTCGGCAAATAAATCCAATCTTTTAAATTCTGCCTCATAAGCTTTTGCATACAAGCCACTTACAATTGCGGACTCAACTACACCATCTTCCGAGCGAACAAAATCCGGTGGATCAAGTTTCTTTTTCTGCATATCAAGCCCGACAATAACAGAGGTATGAAATTGAATTGGTTCTTCTGCTTCTACTTTTACAACCGCTGCGTCTCTTGCAGGTACAACATTATTCACTTTAACATCAGTTTTATATGTATCTTTCATATATGCGATGGCTCGCTTTTTAATTTCTGCTTCGTTCTTTTCGACAATTTCTTTAGACTTATCTCCGTCAACTAATCTAAATCCTTGTCCTTTATACTCCGCAACAGGTGTTGTCCCGTCGTCTATTTTCTTTTCTTTTTCATCTGACTGCCCCATAAATGAACAACCTCCTAGTAAAATTGATAAACCAATAATGGAAATCGCTATTTTTTTCCCGTTCATGGTTACACCCCTTTTCTCTATTTATATAAAAAACACCTCTTATAGTATACAACAAGAAACCCTGTTTTAAAATTAAAACCCCCAATTTTGTTGGTCTTACTCTTCTCCCACACTAGCCGTTCTTGTGTTTGTAGCGTTATAACAACCTCCATCTTACGTTCGCTTTTGCCATAAGGTCGCGCAATTCAGGCAGGGCATTCTAATTGAAACTCATCTCCAGTTTATGTATTTTTCTTACAATTTTAATAGAGCATGTTACTTTTTTATTGTTTGTGTAGATTTTATGAATTTTTTAGAAAAAAAGACATAAAAAAAGAGGAGCTTTGTTGCGATTCCCAAGAGTTAGATTTTTAGTCTAACTTTTGGGGATTCGCTCACGCAACTACTCTTTTTCACTCTAAAAATGATGGAAACTTTCAACTGGCATCACAAACACTGTCGCCCCGCCAACTTGGACTTCAATTGGGTAAGGGACATAGGTGTCAACCGTTACGCCGAGTGAGGCAGATGGTGTCATCATTTGTTCGCGCGCCTTGCAATTTTCGCGGATAATATCGAGTGCATCGTCCACACGGTCGTCTTCCACACCGATGATGAACGTCGTATTCCCCGCTTTCAAAAAGCCACCTGTTGTCGCAAGCTTTGTTGCACCAAAATTATCTTTCATCAAAGCATCAGACAGACGATTGCTATCCTGGTCTTGAACAATAGCGAAAATTAATTTCATTTTTTTCATCTCCTTCAAAGAGCTTTTTTTAATTATAGCAAAAATATCCGCCTAGACTCATTTTTTTGCTTTCCTCGCCTAGTGAATACCTCACACGCAGTGTCAGTTTAGCCGTTTTAAAATATGCGCGATAATTTCATCTGTAATCTCTTCTGGCGTGCGATTTGCGTCAATTCGAATGATGCGTTCTGGAAACATCGCGATAATTTCTTCATAGCCTTTTTGAACCTTATCGTGGAAGCTAATATCTTCCTTGTCAAGCCGATTAATTTCGCGCCCGCGACTTGCCGCAATCCGTTCTAACCCTGTCGCCGCATCTACGTCCAAATAAAAAGTCATGTCAGGTAACGTTTCGCCAACTGCGAACAAATTGATACTAAGTACTTCTTGTATACCTATACCACGTCCGGCGCCTTGGTAAGCAAGCGAGCTATCAATAAACCGGTCACAAAGCACCGTTTTTCCCACCTGAAGTGCTGGTCGAATTTTTTCAACAACATGCTGGCGTCTAGCACCTGCGATAAGAAGCGCCTCCGTCCGCGAATCCATTTCCTCATTCCCAATTCCAAGCACAATTTCCCGAACCTTTTCGGAAATCGGACTGCCGCCCGGCTCACGCGTTTTAATAAAATCAATGCCCGCAAGTCGCATTTTTTCTTCTAATAAACGCATCGTTGTCGTCTTTCCCGAACCGTCCGGCCCTTCAAGCGTAATAAATAACCCCATCGTTTCCTCTCCTTCAAGCAAGTCTCTTTTCGATTATATCATAAATACACTGCAATTTTGCCGTCTTTTAAGTGCTCTCCTCCGTGGAAATGTACGCCAGATGTGGCTTTCAAAAAAGCAATGTGCGCTTCCGTCAGTTTTTCTCCGCGAAGGACGAAAGGAATCCCAGGCGGATACACCGAAATGTTTTCTGCGGCGACGGCATGCACCGCTTCGTCTAATGCCACAAGAACGCTATCCAGTTCGGCCATTTCCGTATAGGATAGTGCCAGCTCTGAAAGTTTTGGCGTGGCAAATTCAATTGGCCTCGTTTCCCCTTTTGGCGCCTTGATTGCCCGCAATTCTCTAGTTGGCGCAAACTGCGTTCCGCTCCGTGTGAGCGGCAAAATCAGCAGCATTTGGCGGTCGTCCGCCAGTTCAGGATAGTAGTCGTGCGCCTCAAAATGCCGTGCAATTTCGTGTCCTGAATACCCGTTTTTCCGAACAACCAGCTTTAACGGATCGTCTGGGAGCAAAACGATGAAGCCTGCATCTTCCAAGTAGTCGACCCATTTGGCGCGCATTTTCCAAAAAGCTTGAAAATCATCGTCCGAATACATAGCCATGAAGCGGCGCGCCAAATCAAGCGAAGCCATCACAAGGTAGGAAGGGCTGCTTGTTTGCACGATTTGGAGGTAGTGGCGAATGCGTGCGAGCCGCGCGGAATCCGAATTAATATGTAGGAAAGCGCCCATTGTCATCGCCGGGAGTGTCTTATGCGCCGACTGCACGACCGCGTCCGCCCCGCATCTAAGCGCATCACGCGGAAAAGCATCACTTGCAGCAAAATGCGCCCCGTGCGCCTCGTCAACCAAAACGAGCGCCCCAAAATGATGAATCACTTGTGCCACACGCGCCAAATCAAACGTCGTACCGTAGTAGCTCGGATACGTCAAAACGGCTGCCACAATGTCCGGATACTCGCGAAACGCCTGTTCAAGTGTCGCCACGTCTACGCCATTTGAAACGCCCGTCAAAACATCTTTTTTTGTGTTTAAAAAAACAGGCCGAGCTCCCGCAAGTTCCAAAGCATGCACGACCGACTTATGCGCATCACGAGTCACTAAAACGCGCTCACCGCGGCGAACTGCAGCAAGTATCATCGCTAAGTTCCCACTGGTGGAGCCGCCAACTAGAAAAAAACTCTTGCTTGCGCCGTACGCCGAACTTAATAACGCTTCCGCTTCCCGAATTGCTCCTTCCGGGTGGTGCAAATCGTCTAATCCGCTTATTTCCGTCAAATCATATTTCAGCATGTCTTGCCATTTAAGTTCAGACAAAATGCCATTTTTATGACCCGGCACGTGAAACGAAAGTGGATTTTGACGTACATGTTCTTCCATTTTTGAAAATAACGGAACCTCTTCCTGACTAGCCATTTCGACGCCTCCTTTTCCAATCATTATTGTAGCATTTTTATAAACAGAATGCTTCTTGTTAAGCGTTTACATAAAAAACATATTATAATAGAGTTTAACAAGACGGGCAAAGGGAAATTTTTAACTGTAGGAAAATTTGGAGGAGGTTTTTTTCATGAAAAAAATTATCAATAGCACGGATCAAGTTGTCGAGCAAATGGTAGAAGGCCTTGTGAAAGCGCATCCAGATTTAATCGAACGTGTTCCAGATACGCGGGTTATCGCGAGAAAGGACAAGCGACCTAACAAAGTCGGCCTTGTGAGTGGCGGCGGTTCGGGCCATGAACCTGCGCATGCGGGTTATGTTGGGCAAGGTATGCTTTCTGCGGCCGTTTGCGGCGATGTTTTCACTTCCCCAACACCTGACCAAATTCATGAAGGCATTAAAGCGGCCGATCAAGGAAAAGGCGTGCTCTTAATTGTTAAAAACTATACGGGCGATGTAATGAATTTTGACATGGCGAAAGAACTTGCCGAAATGGACGATATCGAAGTGGATCAAATTATTATTGACGATGATATTTCTGTAGAAGATAGCACCTTCACGACTGGACGGCGCGGCGTAGCTGGAACCGTGTTCGTGCATAAAATTGTCGGGGCGGCGGCGGAAGCTGGGGCGAGTTTGCAGGAACTAAAAGCGCTTGGTGAAAAAGTGGTGAAAGAGACTAAGACGATTGGCGTAGCCTTGACACCTTGTACAGTTCCAGAGGTTGGGCATCCTGGTTTTGAGCTTTCCGACGATGAAATCGAACTAGGCATTGGCATTCATGGTGAGCCTGGTTTTAGCCGCGAAAAAATTATGTCGTCAAAAGAGCTCGCGAAACAGCTTTTTGACCGCATTAATAAGGAGCATCATTTCATATCGGGAGATAAGGTCGTCGTGCTTGTGAACGGGATGGGCGGAACGCCACTAATGGAACAATACATTTTCACAAACGATGTCCATGAACTTTTAAGCGACGCGCATGTCACTGTTGAAAAAACTTTTGTTGGCGACTACATGACTTCGCTTGAGATGGCGGGGTTATCGCTTACGATTTTAAAACTAGAAGATGAAAAATGGGTGGATATGCTGAATCTGCCTGTCCAAACAATCGCATGGAAATGAGGAGGGCTTACGATGACTTATGATAAAAACTGGGCAATGAATTGGCTAACTGATTTTTCGGACCAAATCATTGGAAATAAGCAACTTTTAAGCGACTTGGACCAGTCAATCGGTGACGGCGACCACGGCATCAATATGGCGCGCGGACTGACAGAACTGAAAAACGCTTTTGCAAAAAAGCCTCCAGAAACTTTAAAAGACGTCTTCAAAACAACCGCGATGACACTACTCAGCAAAGTAGGCGGCGCATCTGGCCCACTGTACGGCTCCGCCTTTCTAAATATTAGCAAAGCCGTTGACGCTGACACCCTCACCGAAGAACAGCTCATAGATGCGCTCGAAGCGGGCTTAGACGGCATTAAAAACCGCGGAAAATCACAAGCTGGGGAGAAAACAATGATTGATGTTTGGGAGCCCGTTATCCGCGTCATGCGACAAGGTGAATTTTCAAATGACGCGATTCAGACGGCCCTAGAAAAAACAAAAGACATGAAAGCCACAAAAGGTCGCGCCTCGTACCTAGGGGAGCGTTCCATTGGGCATCTCGATCCCGGTGCGTATTCGTCCGCCATACTATTTGCATCCCTTTTAAAAAGCGAGGAGGTAACTAAATGAAGAAGCCTTACGGAATTGTGATTATTTCGCACTCGGCCGATGTTGCAAAAGGTGTATTTGATATTGCAAGCCAAGTGGCGCATGACGTTTGCATCACCTATGCCGGCGGAACGGATGACGGCGGTATCGGCACGAGTTTTGATAAAGTAAATGACGCTTTCGAACAAAATGAAGCCGATAAAGTGTACGCGTTTTACGACCTCGGCAGCGCAAAAATGAATATTGAAACGGTCAGCGAACTTTCAGACAAAGAAATCATTTTATTTGATGCTCCCCTTTTGGAAGGCGTCTATGCTACGGCCGCACAAATCCAAATTGACGAAAAGCCAGACGTCATTTCTAAAAACTTAAAATCGATTGAAATGAAATAAGGCGAGGAGGAGATAACATGACCAAGTCGTTTTCTGACCAAATCCAGCTAAATAATGGCGTTTTAATGCCCAAGCACGGGTTTGGTGTTTACAAGATTACCGACGAATTTGAATTGCGGAACTCCCTCGAAGCCGCGGCGAAGGCCGATTACCGCCTTTTTGACACTGCGGCTTTCTACCAAAATGAGCAGTTTATGGGTGATTTCTTTCATTCTTCGGGGTTAAAAAGGGAGGACTTCTTTGTTACGACGAAAGTGTGGAACACCGATCAGGGCTACGATGAGACGCTGAAAGCTTTTGAAGCGTCCCGGAAAAAGTTGCAGCTCGACCAAATCGATTTATATTTAGTGCACTGGCCCAAACAAGAAACCTTTTTCGAAACTTGGAAGGCGCTTGAAAAGCTCTATGATGAAGGTTTTGTTCGCGCAATCGGCGTTTCTAATTTTGAGGCGCACCATCTTGACCGCCTCCTCACCAAAGCCAATGTTCTGCCGGCTGTCGACCAACTCGAAACCCACCCTTACTTCCCGAATAAGTTGCTGCATCATTACTTAGATGAGTTACATATTGCGCATCAGGCCTTCAGCCCGCTCGGAAGAGGCCAAGTTTTAAAAGACGGCGAGCTTAAAAAAATTGGCAAGCGGTACAATAAGACGCCCGCCCAAGTCGTCTTACGTTGGCACCTTCAAAATGACAACGCCATCATTCCAAAGTCCGAACATCCTAATCGAATTCGCGAGAACGCGGACATTTATGACTTTGCTTTAACCCGTGAAGAAATGATTATTATTAACAAATTAAACCGCGGCGAACGTGTGAGTAGCGCGCCCGATGTTGTTTATGTCCGCACGGAAAAGCCGTTTGGGCTATGATAGTACCCCTGAAGATTATATGAAAAAAATCGAGAAACCATTCCTAACACTGGAAATGTTTCTCGATTTTTTACACTAAAACTTGTTTTGTCAATCCGCTTGTATTCTAATTTCTTTGCGTTTTCCGGAATCTACAATAAAGTTTTCGTCTCGAAGGATTTCTAAAATTTTTCTCATGGTGACGTAACTAATCCCTAAGTAGTTCGTTAATATGGTTAAAGTAAACTGTTTTGGCAAAACCACACTAAGCTCACTTGAGCCGCCAAACTCTTTGGCTAAATCGGTTAACATCTGTTTGCTGCGTTCGTACGGCTTTGCCTGAAAGTTACTATAATTTCTCATCAGCACTTGGTTTAAGTCCTTGTTAATTAGATAGCAATACAGCCACCCTTCTTGGAGTCCCATTAATAATTCAAGAACCTCTACTTTTGGAAATTCGATTAATTCCACTTTTCCAATGTTTAAAGTCACAAGTTCCGAGTCTTCACTAAATAAAATAGATTCAAGGCCTATAAAACGATTTTCTCCGCGAAAGTATAACAAATTCCCGTCTTTTCGTGCCGCCACAATGCCACTTAAAATAAAGTAAACTTTTGTATTCTCTGTTTTTGAAAGCAAAACTCGGCTTCGATCAATACGGATTTTTTTCATAGATCCTTGTAAGTTTGACGTTAACAATTCTTTTAATTGCAGTTCATTAAAGTAATCATACACTTCTTTTTTTGTGTATAACCCCATCATCAACTCATGCATTTATTTCACTCCTTTTTTTGCTTCCCCCCTTAAACTCTCCTAGTTTAAATGATTTTATAGACGAATCATACACCTAAATTTCACAAATACAGGCACATTATTGAACTTTTTGTGACAATTGGGTTTAAACTTGTATTATTTTACATATTTTTTAAATGAAAAAAGGCTGCAGATTTTATTCATCTACAACCTTTAAGCATACTTTATTTTTTCCCGCTGACGCCACGATGTCTTGCCTCTTTAAAGAGGTAAAAATATTTGGCGCCCGCCTTTTTTGCTTCATATTCTAAACGCTCATTATAGTTGAAACTTTTGCGCAAGATAACTTTTTGTTTATGCCATTCTTCTTGCGTCGCTTCAATTAAATCCATCAAATACGCATCATATTCTTTGTGCAGTTTCCCCATTTTCTTTCTTTTTTTTCTACCGTGCTGAACGCTTCTTGATTCCATATTCGTCACCTCAAATTTCGTTAAACTTCTCGGCGTCCCTCTAATGCTTTTGATAACGTGACTTCATCAGCATATTCTAAATCGCCACCAACAGGAAGACCGTGCGCAATCCGCGTCACTTTAATGCCACTTGGTTTAACAAGCCGTGATATGTACATCGCGGTTGCTTCCCCTTCGACATTTGGATTTGTCGCTAAAATAAGCTCCGTCACTTCTTCGTTTTGTAGGCGCTTCAGGAGGTCAGGAATGTTGATATCTTCAGGGCCAACTCCGTCCATAGGCGAAATTGTTCCGTGTAAGACGTGATACTGGCCATGGTAGTCGCGCATTTTTTCCATTGCAATGACATCACGTGGCTCTTCCACGACGCAAATCACGCTTTTATCCCGAGAGTGATCTTTACAAATATAGCACGGATCGGTGTCCGTAATATGCCCACAAACCGAGCAAAAACTCAGGTTTCGTTTGGCGTCAACAAGTGCTTTGGCAAAGCCGAGCACGTCATCTTCTTTCATATCTAGCACGTAAAAAGCAAGGCGTGCAGCCGATTTTGGCCCAATGCCTGGTAATTTCATGAAACTATCAATTAGCTTCGTTATCGGCTCAGGATAATGCATCTTCATCGCTCACTTTCAAAAAAGCAGGCAGAACGTCAAACATTCTGCCGCCTAATCTCTTATAATCCAGGAATATTCATTCCTTGTGTGAATTTGCCCATTTTTTGAGCAGTCGTATCTTCCACTTGTTTCAGCGCATCATTTGTCGCCGCTAATACAAGGTCTTGTAGCATTTCCACGTCTTCTGGATCCACCACTTCTTCTTTAATGACAATATCTAGCACTTGGCGTTTGCCGCTCATTTTGACAGCGACCATTTCCCCACCAGCCGTGCCAGTGAATTCCATTTCTTCTAATTCCGCTTGAGCTTTCGCCATATCCTTTTGCATTTTTTGCATTTGTTTCATCATACCTTGCATATTTCCCATTCCACGCATAAAAAATTCTCCTCTTCATCATTTAATTTTTATTCTTTTATTTCGAGTAAATCTGCTCCTACGAGTTTTTCCGCTTCTTCGACGAATGAATTAGTGTCCGCCACCGCAGGTTTTGGAAGTTCCTCGCCTGACTCATGTTCCTCGGAAGGTGTATGAGTTTTCAAGAAGTTTTCACGCACTTCAAACCATTGAATTTCAGGTATCCCAATGAAACTATAATTGACTTGCGTTAATTTTGAAATGCTCGTTTCAATCGTTTCAACAAAAGATTGATTGTCCATCGCCATTTGACAATGAATTTCATGCTTAAATTTTAACACAAAAGTGTCTTCTGACGCAGCAACTGGCTCAGCATCATTTAAAAGTGCCGCTTGGGACGCCATAAGCATCGACAAAAGCTCACCCCAACAACCGCGAATCAATTGTAAATCTTTCTTTTTCGCGACATCGAGCACATGATTAATTTTCCCAACTGGTGCCTTAAAACTTTTCGAATTGTTAATCGCTGCTTTTTTAGGTCGGGCAACTTTCTCCGCGTTTGTGGTATCCGCACGAACCCCATTTTCTAGCAGCTTTTTCACATCGGCTAGCTCCCGCTTCAATTCCCGCACTTCATTTTGTAAGGCAGAAACATCGGCGCCAGACTCCCCTTGCACAATCGGATTCCCGCCCCGTAATTGGGTCAACTCCACTACGGCAACTTCCACATAAATTCCCGGGTGGTTCGAAAACCGCATTTGCGTGGTCGTCTTATTTAAAAGCTCCACGCCCTTATAAATTTGGCTTGCATTCGCCGCTTTCGCTAACTCCTGAAAAGCCTCATCTGGAACGGCGCGTTCAAGCGTCTCCTCCAAATTTGGCGCCTTCTGATAAAGTAAAATGTCACGGAAGAAAACAAGTAAGTCTTCCACCAATCGAACGGGGTCTTTGCCCTCTGAAAGCAAGCCCGAAAGGCGTTCCATCGCCAGACTCGCATCTTGGTTTAAAATCGCCGCAACTAAATCGGTCAATAAATTTTGCGCCACCGAACCGGTAATTTCAAGCGCATCCGAAACGCTGACCTCGTCTGAACCATAGGAAATGACTTGGTCGAGCAAACTAAGTGCGTCGCGCATGCCTCCCTCGGCAGCTCGTGCGATAATCATTAGCGCCTTTTCATCAAAAGCAATCTTTTCCTCGTTTAAAATGAAAGCCATGCGCTGAACGATGTCTTGCGTGGTAATTCGCTTAAAGTCGAAGCGCTGTACCCGAGAAATAATCGTCAGCGGCAACTTATGCGGCTCTGTCGTTGCAAGTATAAAAATGACATGCTTCGGCGGCTCTTCAAGCGTTTTGAGGAGCGCGTTAAAAGCGCCGGTTGATAACATGTGCACTTCATCAATAATATATACTTTATATTTGGAAACAGTTGGCGCGTATTTCACTTTCTCACGAATATCGCGAATTTCCTCCACGCCGTTATTGCTGGCAGCATCAATTTCTAGAACGTCTGGATTTGATCCATCTGTAATCCCTTTGCAAATATCACATTCATTACATGGCTCACCATCTGTGCTATTTTCGCAATTGATTGCTTTCGCAAAAATCTTCGCTGCACTTGTTTTCCCAGTTCCCCGAGGTCCACTAAATAAGTAAGCATGTGATGTTTTGTTTTGAGTGATTGCGTTTTGAAGTGTTTTAGTGACATGACTTTGCCCGACAACATCATCAAACGACTGCGGCCGAAAAACACGATATAATGCCTGATATGCCATCCTTCACTCTCCTCTAAACCTTAGTAGTTTTATTATAGCTTACTTCGGACTATTTTGTTAAGAGTAAACTTCTCCCTTTCACCTAAAAAGGCGTCCAAACGGCTGGACACCTTCCAAGTTTTTTATTCAGCATTCGGTGCGGCATTTTGTTTCTTTGCTTTACTTTCGTTAATAACCGAAAGTTCAATTGCTTTTAATAAGTTTTTCGCACGTTTCCTTCTAAAAATCCCAAACAAGAAACCAACGATCATATTATTTAGCTTTTGCACAGTACCTTCCGCCTCAATTTTCTCATGATATGAAGCTTCACATGTGCCTTCGCTTGTCGCTTTAATGGCATACGTTGTAATATGCGTATTCACACGGCTCTTTGTTTCAAATACGTATTGCTCATACGGCTTCACTTCCGTAATTGCAATCGTGGCACGAGCACCATTTGACATATCTCGTTGGTAAGAGAACCCTTCCAACTGGCGCATTTGCTTACTTTTTCCAGTTGATTGTTTTATATCATAAATAACAGATTTTATAATGGCATCAAAACATTCTTTTTGCGAAATATATAATTTTTGCGAGATATTCATTTCTTATCTCCTCCTTGTCCATCATTCTTTTTCCCTTTTTTCACTTTTATGAAGACAAGAACGACCCCAATTAAAACAATGACCAAGCCAGTAACCATAAACGGCACATTCGCTGCCCCGTTTTTCCCATAAGAAGGGCTTAACATAATGATCAAAAGCCCAATACTCATGATAAATAAACCATTAGCAATTTTCATATCTTAACCCACAGTCACTTGGAAATAAAGCACAGCGCCAATTTCCGTTGCCTTTATAGTATCTTTTGCAATACGTGCTGCTTTTTCTTCATCTTCTAAATTTGTTTCAAAGCTAAGTTTCATACCCACTTCGCTCACCTTTTTAAAAGTCACACCATCTTCATTATAATTTTCAAGCAACTCCGTCACGTAATCGCGTTTCATTGGACAATTTACAATAATCATTTTGAAAACCTCCTCAAGTAATATTTTAACGTTAAGCGTTTCACGTTGCAATAAGAAACCTTAACTAAATTTGTTTTTCGGCGCGTTTTACAACGCATAATAATCTGGCTGGGCAATTCAGACCTCCCAGCCAGAAACAATTTTACTCTTTCATTTCTTCTTCCGGGACACCTACACGGTTTGCTGTGATAACAAACGGTACCCAAATGAGGAAGGCTATTATCATATTGACTAATGATATGACCGGAGCCATCCAATCTCCCCCTGTTGCCAGGAACGAGTTTAGAAGTGGCGGCATTACCCAAACAACTGCTATTTTAACTGGACCGACCAGTCCTAGTGTTGTTGCAAAGTAAGCGACAGTAACCATAATCATTGGCGCAATAATGAATGGGATTAAGTAAATTGTATTTAAAACAATCGGCAAACCAAACATAATTGGTTCATTAATATTAAAAATACCAGGGCCGAGTGATAGTTTTGCTACTGTACGAGAATCCGCACGTTTCGAGAACATAAGAAGAGCGATGATAAGTACGATTGTACCACCAGAACCACCCATCCATACGTAAGCATCAAAGGAACCACGAACCCAATCAAACGGTAGCGCCACTTTTTCCTGCGCAGCCGCAATATTTTGAAGTTGAGCTGTTCCCCATAAGGATTCTAATACTGGCGCAAGTACGTTTGGCCCGTGAATACCAAAGAACCAAAGTAGTTGCACTAAGAAAGTAATTAGTAAGACAGCCCCGTAACCTTGTGAAAGATCAAGTAGAGGTTCTTGAATTGTTTTAGAAATCCAAGAAATAACATCCATATTTGTAATTTTGAAGAATGCCCAATCAATAATTGCCACAACATAAAGTGCAACAAGTGCTGGAATAATCGCAGCAAACGCTTTACTTACAGCTGGCGGAACTGAATCCGGCATTTTAATTGTAATTTTACGACGCATTAATTTAGCGTAGATAATCGTTGAAATAAAACCAAAAATCATGGCAGTAAATAGACCCGTTCCATTTACTTGTCCCATATTAAAGAATCCATAAATACCTGTAAACTCTTTTGGTAAGCTACTAATATCAAAATCAGCATTAGCTGCAGTAATTGCAGCTTTAACAGCGTCTAAGCTAATTGTTACTGTTAAGTTCATAACAAAGGCAGCTAAGGAAACTAAGCCCCCTGCAAGACGATCTACTTCGTAAACTTTTGATAAATTATAACCTAACGAGAATGCAAAAATAATCGATACAATTGCTAGAGTCCCATTATAAACATATCCATTAATCCCAATTAGTGGTTGCATGGCTTCAACAAAGCCTGTCCAGCCCCAATCTGTTGGAAAATCCCTAAAAAATGCATTTAAAAGTACTGCAATCGACCCCGCCATCGTAATTGGCATTGTCGAAATAAACGCATCACGTAACGCAACTAAGTGCTTTTGCGAACCAATTTTGGCTGCAACTGGAACAAAATATTTCTCTAAAAATGCTGTTAATCCGTTCATCTTAATCCTCCCTTTAGTACAAAAATGATTCGCCTATTAACAAAATAATGTGCTAACCTTTTAACCTAACTCCCTCTGAATCTATTTTGATTATTAGACGACCTCCAACTCAAGCCTTGCGAAATTCGGGAGTCCTCCTCTCTGTTTCATGATAAGGCTTTCATGGATACACTAATTTATATAGCAATTTATGTGCCAACTTTTTTGTATGCAAAACGAACTAAAAAACCTCAAAATAGACACTTTCTTTTATTTACACACATTTTTAAGAATCGTGTAAACCAAGAAACCGCTTACACACAATTGCGTGATTTTTCACAAAAAGACCTCCTTTTTATTTATGAATTCCTTATTTCGTGCTATACTAAATCTATAAAAACGAGGTGATGAACGTGGCTCTTAAATCTGATATGCCCGAAGAAAGCCGTAACAGTAAAGTCATCAAGCGCGGTGATTATTCGATTATTTTTCCAGATGATTTAAAGGAATTACCGAAGTTGAAGCGTGACGAAGATAAAAAAGAGACTGAAAAAGACAAGTCTAATTAAAAAAAAACCTCAAAAGTTAGAATAAAATCTAACTTTTGAGGTTTTTTAATTAGTCTACATTTTTTTCATCTTCAATTGAAAATATTACCATGTTTTTCGCATCATCAACACGGACTTTTACGTTTTTGTTCAGTTTCTCTTTAAATAGCGCGGTGATATCTAAAAAGTCGTCATAGCTCGAAATGTCGCTTTTTTCATAGCCTTGCAAAATGGTTGGTTTGATTCGGGTAACAAATTTATCGGACGATGTTTCTTCCGGGTCATACTTGTAGATTTCTTTCCCGTTTTTATCATGAAAAGAATAAACGGCGTACATATCGTCTTTCGTCCGGTATACATCTTCTTGCGTGACATACGCGTTATCCGCAATACTGTAATCGAGCTTTCCCGCGTAGTTTTTATCAAGTGAAGGTTCGTTTAGCTCGTACTGTTTATACGCGATGCGGAATAAGTATTCAAGATTGTAGTAGCTATTTACGCGAAAATATAAATGCTTATCCTCTTTCTTTTTATCCACGCCAATGTCCGTTGAAGAAATCGGGAAAACCTCATATAACTTTCCGTTTATTTCATAGGCTACATCATATTTATCAAGCACTTCTTGCCTTTGAAAGACACCAAAAATAATACTTAGAATGGCTAAAACGGCCACAATAACAGCTAAAATACTTAAAATGATAATGTTCTTTCGTTTTTTGATGTGTTGCATACTTTTCATCCTTCTTTATCTAGTTACGTCATACTAATATTGTAACAGTTTTACATTGCTTTTTCACTTTTTTATTTAAAAAAAGGAGTTGCGAAACTTTAATGACGTCGTGTTACAATGAATATAAAAAATAAGCGAGGAATTCCAATGAATACGAAAATTGTAATAGAAAATGGGCTACGCTGTGCAATTATACATCATGACAAGGTTATCATATCGAGCGTCGAGACCGCTCTCGATGTAATTATGACTGTGCAATACGAAAATGACTGCACACGAATTGCTTTGAATAAAGAGGCATTTGATGAGCGTTTCTTTGATTTGCGAAGCGGACTTGCTGGTGAGGTACTTCAAAAGTTTGTCACTTATCAGACGAAGCTTGCAATTGTGGGCGATTTCTCGGTTTATCGTAGCAAGGCACTGCAAGATTTTATGCGCGAAAGCAATGCGGGGGATGCAATTTTCTTTGCTCAAAATGAGGCGGAAGCTTTGGAGAAGCTGTGCGGAGATGCAATTTGAACATGAAAAAACCCTCTTTTATACAAAAGAGAGTTCGTATTTAAAATTTAACGCCGTGCACCCAAGTTCGACATACAACCACCTGCGTTACGTCAGTCGTTAGCTCAGACCAGGCAACCTTGCGGCACATAAAAGGCACTGCTTAATGCTGCTTCCTTCCGGACCTGACATGGTTCACAGGCTTCCATTGCGCAAGACCCAATCGTCAACACCACTTGCTGGCGGCAGACCAGACAGGTATAGGCCTCAATTTGGGAATTCAACCCCGCTAGAGCGGATTGCGGGTTACAGGGCGCCGCTATCTCCCCGTCTAGCACGGCAAATTTGCTACCAAAATGAATGAACCCTGATTTAAAAGGCTCAAACATTAGTTTATCTTTTTTAGTTAAAAAGTGCAAGTAAAATCGCGCGTTCTAGTAAAAATCAACCTTGCGACTGATAAATTTAGGCACGCTAAAATCGCCAAGGAAAACCAAAAGATAATCTGGCTTGCAAAAGCAAGCCAGATTATCTTAAAAATCATACTAAATAGATGCTTACGAGTGTCGCGATAAGCGTTCCGAGTAGACAAATGCCAACTAGAACGAGGGCGATCCATACAATTTTTTTGTTCATCATAAAAACCCCTTTTTTCTTTATTACTGAACTATTCCCCTGAAATTTTATTTTGTAACATTTTTTTGCCAATCAATTAGTTGTTTGTTGATTCCGGTTAGCTGTACGGTCGCTAGTTCGAAGATTTTATGGAGTTCTGCATATGCTTTTGCGCGCTCCACATTCGGCCTGTAAACGGCTTTTATAGCTGGCTTTTTGGGTAACGTAAAACTAGCCCGCCTGCCAAGGGATTTCATTGCGAGTAGCGCGGCGCCGAGGCTTGAACCCTCGATTGTGTGGGTTACGCGTACTTCGCGATTTAAAATGTCCGCGAGCAAGCTGCACCAAAACGTGTGCGCGGCGATACCGCCTGAAACATACACCACATCCCCTTTTTCCCCCATAGAGGAATAAACGCTCGCCAAATTTAGCGCAACGCCTTCGATGGCTGCGCGGAGGAATTCAGGCGGCGTGTGGTTGATGGTGATGCCCAAAAAGGCCGCGCGAATATCACTTGTCCAGTAAGGTGCGCGTTCCCCGAGCAAATACGGCAGAAACAAAAGTCCATTAGACCCTAGTGGCACTTCGGCTGCGTTTTGCATGAGCTTCACGTAATCACGATTTTCACGCACATCTTGGGGCGCAAACTGCTCCATCGCCCATTCGATGGCCTTGCCGCCGTTGTTCACAGCGCCACCTTGAATGAAAAGGCCGTCTGTTAGGCGGTAACAAAACGTGCGGCTTCTGCCGTCTGTTTGGAAGGTCGTGGTCGTTTTGCGGACGGCGCCGCTTGTACCTACTGTTACGGTAACATCATTCGGAGCTGTCGCTTGGAGGCCTAAATTTGCAAGGGCTCCGTCGCTTGCGCCGACGACAAAAATGATGCCCGGGGCAATGCCCATTTCGCTTGCGAGTTCGGTGCTGAGGCCGCTCAGTTGGTGCAGTTCGGAGACAACGGTCGGGAGTTTGTTTTGCGAGAGCTGCGCGATTTCAAGCGCCGATTTTTCATAGCAGCCGGCTTTCGTGTTGTAGAGCCCGGAAGCGGACGCGAGCGACGCATCAATTAGCCATTTGCCGAACATTTTGTATAAAACATAGCTCTTAATTCCGCACGCCATGTGCATGGCCGCCATTTTTTCGGGTGCCGTTTCGGAAAGCCATATCAATTTTGCGAACGGACTCATTGGGTGAATCGGCGTGCCAGTTTTTTCGTAAATGCCTTCGAGATAGTAATGGCGTTTGGCCGTTTCAAGCGCCGCACTGCTACGGCTGTCCGCCCAAGTGATGCAATTTGTGAGCGGCGAACCGGTTTTGTCGACCAAAATCAAACTGTGCATCGCCGCACTGAATGAGATGGCGGCAAGTTCATCTTGCCCAATCCGACTCGCCGACATGACCATCCAAATGGCCTTTTTGACGGCCTCAAAGATTTCATCGGGGTTTTGCTCGGCCTTGCCCGAAACGTCGGTCGCCAAATTGTAATGCACTGCATAGCGCGTCACTTGGCTCCCGTTTTCATCAAAAAGAACCGCCTTTGTACTTGTCGTGCCAATATCAACGCCCATAAAAAACTCGCTCATTTTATCCCTCTTTTACAACTGAATTGGTCGGTCCAGCTCGTACAAACGTTTGTAGCGCGGCGCAGAAGCCATCAGTTCGGCATGTGTGCCTTGCATTAAAATATCGCCGTCTTCTAGGAAAAGCACCGAATTCATTTTCTCGGCGCCAACCAAATGGTGCGTTACCCAAAGTACGGATTTTCCTTCTAGCGTTTCAAAAATCGTTTGCAACAAATCGCGTTCCGTTATTGGGTCGAGGCCAACTGTTGGCTCGTCAAGAATGACGATGGGCGTATTTTGGAGCAAAATTCGAGCAAGCGCAATTCGCTGGCGTTCACCGCCTGAAAAGCGGGCGCCCATTTCGGACATCTGCGTCTTGTAGCCGTTTGGCATACTCATAATAAAATCGTGCATTTGCACTTTTTTAGCCGCCTCATAAACCTCTTCATCTGTGGCATTTTGATTGCCAAGACGAATGTTGTTGAAAACCGTTGTGCTAAAAAGGTGCGCTTTTTGATTGAGCATCGCCACAACTTCTGGGATTTGTGGTCCGAGGTCAGCTGGGCTTGCGCCATTCATTGTGACTGCTCCAGCATTTGGCACGAGCGCGCCTTGAATTAGTTTTAGGAAAGTTGATTTTCCTGTGCCGCTTCGGCCGATAATCGCCACTTTTTCGCCTTGTCGCAGTTCAAAATTAAAGTTTTTCAGCACAAAAGGGCTTTTTTCATTGTATTGAAACGAAAGATTTTCTGCCCGTAGCGTTACGTCCACCGTTTCGATTTGCGCTTTTTGCTCGATTTCCGCGTCGAAGTCAGGTAGCGTCGTGTCTTCGATTTTATCCAGCCGCAGAAGCGAATCTTGATACAGCGACTTGTCGCTTACGGCACTTGATACGGGCACAAAAGCCTCACCAAGCGACATGATAGCGAGTGTAAACGCGGCAATTAGCGTGCCTGAAATGGCGCCATTGCTCACTTCATTTGTGCTCCAATAGACCATTAAAATGACCATCACACCAACAATTAGCTGGCTAAAAAAGTCGCGCCAATTGACGAAATGAAATTGCTTCGTCTCCACTTTCAAAAGTGCCGCTTCGTCCTTTTCATACCCCTCAATTAAACGCTTCTCGCGTCCGCTAAACATCCAGTCGCTAAGACCAAAAACCGCATCTGTAAACTGGCTGTATAGCCGATTTCGCCCTTGCTTTAAATAGGCATTTTTCCCGCGCGCATACAAAATAGAAACGCCAGGTAGTACGAACACAAGCAAACCTATTAAAACTAAAATTAAAATCGCAAACGGAATCGAAAAGTAGCCGAGCGCAATGACAACGCCAGCATATAAAAACAAACTAATGACAGCCGGCAGCATCGTCGTCAAATAGAAATTTTGAATGTGTTCAATATCATCTGCGAGCATGCCTAATATATCACCCGTCCGGTAGCGGGATTTAAGAAGTAGCGCCTGAGGTTCTAAAAGTCGATACAATCTGACGCGCATTTTTTCCAAAATCCGAAGCACTAACGAATGGCTGTTTAGCCGTTCGACATATTTGGAAACTGAGCGTAAAATTCCGAAAGCCCGCACGCCAACGCTTGCAACGTACACGGCCATAATCGATTCCGGCATGAGCGACGATTTCGAGATGAGGTGCCCAGACGTGAACATGAGCGCTGCCCCCGCCGAAAATGTTAGCACGCCGAGGAAAATAACGACTAAAAAGAGGCCAAAATTCTGCTTAATATAAGGGCCAATCCAACTGTTTTTTAGCATTAAATCTCCTCCAATTGGGCTTTAATTAGGTCATAGTAGAACCCTTTTTTTGAAACAAGTTCAGCGTGCGTCCCCGTTTCAACAATCGCCCCTTTGTCTAAAACGATAATTTGATCCATTTCGAGCATCCAGTGCAGGCGATGCGTTGCAAAAAAGACGAGCCGATTTTCGAACAAATCAAGCATCGGCTGTTTCAACTCATACTCCGTTTCGATATCCAGATGCGCAGTGGGCTCATCCATGAGCACGATTTGCCGGTCAGATAAAAACGCGCGCGCTAGCGCAATTCGCTGTTCCTGACCGCCACTTAGCGTTCGCCCAGCTTCCCCAACAACCGTTTCATATCCCTCATCTAAATCTTCAATGAACGCGTTTAGTCCAGCCGCTTTTGCCGCTGATTTCACCGCATCATCTGCTGATTCTGGATGATAAAATTTGATGTTGCCAGCAATTGTGTCGTGGAACAAATACGGGTGCTGCGGAATATACGTCACTTGTTTCTGCCACGCATAATTGTGTAGCTTAACCGCGGTGCCATCAATTTGGATTTCGCCAGTTGTTGGTGCTAGAAAGCCGCTTAAAACGTCGATCATTGTAGATTTCCCAGCGCCAGTTGCTCCGATAATGCCAATTTTTTGCAAACCAGAAACGCCAAAATCAGCTTGGGCTAGCGATTCCTGATGCCCATCCGCATAATTAACCGTGATGCCTGCTAAATTCAGCACAGAATCATTTGTGTACGCAGGCGCAGCCGTTCCTGCATTTTTTTCTTGCTGTGCTTTTCCTTCATCAATAATGGCTTGAATAACGCGCCCCGCCTCTTGTCCGTCGAGCGTTGCATGATAATCGGACCCTAGCTCACGGACGGGTAGGAAGTATTCGGGTGCTAAAACTAAAATTGTGAGTGCCGGGCCTAGTAAGATTAAGCCGTCAATTAAGCCGAGCCCTAAGAATAGCGCCACGACAGCGATAGAGAGCATTGTGAAGAAATCGAGTGCAAACGAAGATAAGAAGGCTACGCGTAGTGTCCTCATCGTTGCTTTTCGGTAGCTTGAGCTTGTGTCCGCAATGCTTCTTTCGTGACTATGGCTTAAACCTAGATACTTCAAGGTTTCAAGCCCTTTTAGCGAGTCAACAAAGTGGTTGGATAAAATCCGGTACGACTCAAATTGCGAGTCGGCTTGTTTCTTTGCTGCAAGGCCTAAGATTATTAGGAATAAAATTAAAACAGGGAATGTAATGGCCAAAATTAGAGCGGACTTGCCGTCTTGTGTCAGCACATAAATCCAAATCATCACAGGAATAATCGCCATGTTGATAAACTTCGGCAAGAACAGCTCAATAAAACGCCTGAAGTCCTGTACGCCTTCCATGACCATCGTAACGACTTTTCCTGTTCCTTCTTCGCGCGTAAAACGCGGACCGAGGACGAATAAATTTTCAAGCAATTCTTCGCGCATCTTTTTCCCTGTATCAGAGGCGAACTTATAAACAATCGCTTTTTTCCATACATTTAAAAAATGGCGTACAAAAAGTGCTCCCGCGAAGAAAGCCATTTGTAACGCCACAGTAGACAAGGATGCACCATTAAAGAGCTTTGTAATCGCGCCTGACAGCATGCTTGCCATGACGATAATTGCCGCGCCTTGAACTATCGTCAACGCGGCAAGAATCGCAAGTATTTTTTTTATACCTTTATATTTAAAAATGTCTCTTCCCATTAATACGTCATTTTCTCCTTACTCGAAACGCGTTTACGGAAAACGTAGTAACTCCAAATTTGATAGCCGAGTACAAACGGTAATAGTGTTACCGATACAATGGTCATAACTGTTAAGGAGTAATGTCCCGAAGCTGCGTTATGAATGGTTAAGTCAAATGCAGAGTCAATTGAGCTAATCATAACACGAGGGAATAGCCCTACGAAAATGGTTGCAACTGTTAATGCTAAACCTAAGCCGCCAAATGTAAATGCAAATCCATCGCGATTTTTCCATAGGAAGAATGCGCATAGTAAGTACATCACTACTACGATACCAATTAAAGTTGGCACGAGAATTGGACGGGCTTGGAAAATATCTGTGTAAAAGAATGCTAGAACTACAAACACTACTAAAACAGGCACGGTGATGAACCAAACGCGTTTAGCCATGCGACGTGCGCGGTCTTGAATATCATCTTCCGTACGAAGCGTGATAAACATTAAGCCATGAAGTAGGCAAAGCATTGTAACGGTTAAGCCTCCCCAAACGGAGAAGACCGTAATGTAATCAAAGAATCCTGCATACATATCCATTTCGCTATTAATTGGCATACCTTGTACAAGACTTGAAAATAGGACACCTAGCAAGAACGGCGGTAAAATACTACCGAAAAAGATAACCCAATCCCAAAACTGACGCCAAGCGGCAGAATCTTTTTGACCACGGAATTCAAATGAAACACCGCGACCGATTAAAGCAAGCAAGAACACAACGAGCGGAATGTAGTAACCGCTGAACATCGTTGCATACCAGTTTGGAAATGCGGCAAAAATGGCACCGCCAGCTGTAAGTAGCCACACTTCATTGGCATCCCAAAACGGACCAATTGTGTTCACTAACACGCGGCGCTCCAAATCATTGCGCGCCATGAAACGTGTAGACATCCCTACACCAAAGTCAAATCCTTCTAGGAAGAAGAAACCGACAAATAATACTGCGACAAGTAAAAACCATAACTCATTCAGTGACAATTTTGTCGCCCCCTTTATCAAATGGATCAACAGAAGTAGTCTCTACTTTATTTTCACCATAAGGTCCTTTTTTGATTTCGCGAATAAATAAATAGACGAGCACGATTAACAGTAACGCGTAAATCGTTGAAAACGCGATTATCGAGAACAGTAGCGAGCCTGCCGATACGTTCGGCGACACGGCATCTGCCGTTTGTTGGTAACCAAATACTACCCACGGTTGCCGTCCAATTTCTGTCATAATCCAACCCATTGAGTTGGCGATGAATGGGAATAAAATCATTGGTACCATTAAACGTAAATACCATTTTGTGTTCTCAAGATTTTTACGCCAAGCAAGCACCGCACCAATTAGTGCTGTTAAAATCATTACCATGCCGGCTAATACCATGATACGGAAACTCCAGAATGAAGTTCGTACTGGCGGAATATAATCTCCCGGGCCATATTGTTCCTCGTATTGTTTTTGAAGCGAGTTCATGCCTTCTACGGAACCACTAAAGGTCGAATAAGACAAGAAGCTTAGCGCATACGGGATTTCAATTGACCACGTATTTTTTTTGTTATCGACATCGATGCCGGCAATCATCGTCCAAGGTGCTGGGTCGGCAGTATCCTCCCATATACCTTCAGTTGCCGCCATTTTCATCGGCTGCGTTTTAACCAAATATTGGGCTTGTGAGTGTCCGCTGAAAGCTGTTCCAAAACCGCCAATAACTGCGATTACGAGTGCAATTTGGAAAGAGCGCTTGAAGAAAGCCACATCTTGCTTTTTAAGCATTTTGTATGCACTGACACCTGCAACGAAAAACGCACCTGTTGCGAAAGCACCGAAAATAACGTGCGGAAACTCAACTAGTAGCTGGCCGTTTGTAATAAGCGCCCAGAAATCGTTCATTTCGGCACGACCATTTTTAAATTCAAAGCCGACTGGGTGTTGCATAAATGAGTTGGCTGCTAGAATCCAAAAACTTGAAAGAATCGTTCCAATTGATACGAGCCAAATACACGCTAAATGTAATTTTTTGCTGAGGCGATCCCAACCAAAAATCCATAAACCGATAAATGTCGACTCCATGAAGAATGCAAGTAAGGCTTCAATAGCTAGTGGTGCTCCGAAAACGTCCCCTACAAAACGGGAGTAGTCGGACCAGTTCATTCCGAATTGGAATTCCTGAATAATACCAGTTACGACACCGACTGCAAAGTTAATGAGGAATAAATGTCCCCAAAACTTTGTCATTCTTTTATAAACTTCTTTCCCTTTCACTACGTATAGCGTTTGCATGAGCGCAACCATAAAGACTAAGCCAATGGATAGCGGCACAAATAAAAAGTGAAAGATTGTTGTTGATGCGAACTGAAAGCGGGCTAAAAACAATGTATCCACCCTTTTTCCCTCCTTTTTCTGCGTTTTAATTCTTTTTACGTTCTCCCTTAACCGAGTTTGTGAAAAACAATCTAAACAAGCACCATTAGTTGTTATTTCATTCACAAAGATATGTAAAATAAAAAAATTCGTCATTTCTCTTTTTCGGCTAAAGCAGAGTTTTCTAAATTAGAATAAGTTCTATATACAGTATATTTTATCCTATTTCGGCTTAAATTCATTTAGTTCTTTAGTAGTCTTTTTTTTATTTTTCATTTTAATAAGAAATCAGCTTGTAAAGTATTGAACTCACTGTACCTTTGTTTTTGTTATTTTATTCACAAAAAGTTTCAAACAGACATTTTAGTCTAAATTGGTAGAAAAGAACTACTAGACTAACTCGGTTTCTCGGTTTTCTTGCGCTTTCTTAATTCCCGAAAAAAGTCCGTTAAAAGGGCGCCTGTTTCTTCTTCCAAAAGGCCGCTTTCTACTTCACAGACATGATTAAAGCGCTCATCTTGCAAGAGATTCATTAAAGTTCCAGCCGTTCCCGCTTTCGGATCTTTGGCGCCGTAATACACTTTCGCAATTCGGGAAAGCAAAATGGCACCACTACACATTGGGCACGGTTCAAGCGTTACAAATAATTCGGCACCGGCGAGTCGCCAAGATTTTTGATTATGGCAAGCGTCTTGAATGGCCATCATTTCGGCGTGCGTCACAGCGTTTTGACTGGATTCTCGCAAATTATGCCCACGACCGATGATTTTTCCGTCTAGCACGACTACTGCTCCAATTGGGACTTCGCCAATTGCACCTGCCTTTTTCGCTTCATTGATCGCTTCGTGCATAAACCCGTTTTTATCCAAAACCGCACCTTCTTTCTAGTTTTAGTGAAAATGACCCCGGCGATGGCCAGAGTCATTTTCGCGTTCTATTTTATATCTGACGTCGAAACCTTATAATCTACTTTCGCAGGATTCGGGATTTTGAAATCTTCGCTTGGTTCATAGAAGCGCAACAAGTCACGTTGCATGATGTCGTCGGAAATCCGCAGCGCTGTTTCGGCGTAATGTTTTCTTTCCGTCACACGACTATTTTCTTCATTTGTTAGCTCTTCAACTGGTTCGCCTGTCTGCGTCAGGTAAACGGTGGAACCGATTTGAGCGAACTCGGAAGTAATCACATCGCCATTCCGGAATACAACTGTATCAGTTGGCTTATCGGAAAGCAGGCTATTTCCAAGTTGCAAGTATTTCGAGCCGTCGATGCCAAGTAAATGCTGAACAGTTGGTTGCACATCAATTTGCCCCGCTTGCGTTGTAATTTCTTTCCCCTTGATGCCAGGCGCGTGGATGATAAACGGCACGCGTTGCAACTGCGCTTTATCAAACTCGGTTAGTTCTTCTTTTCCAAGAAGCGGTGCAAGCGTATCTAGGCGTGATTTCGAAATACCGTAGTGGTCGCCGTAAAGAACGAAAATCGTATTTTCATACAAGCCTTCTTTCTTCAAAGCGTCGAAAAATTCCTTAATCGCCTCGTCTGCATAATGCGCTGTTGAAAAATAATTATTAATTGTTTCATCTTTGGTTCCAGGATTCGCGAATTCCACGTCTTCTTCAAAAACAGGATACGGGAAATGGTTGGAAACCGTAATGAATTTTGTTTGGAATGGCTGTGGCAATTGCTTCAGCATTTCCATGGACTGCTCATAAAACGGCTTGTCTTTTAGACCGTAGTCCGTTGAGTTCGCCTTGGTCAAATCATAGTAGCTAGAATCAAAGAAATAATCATAGCCAAAACGCTTGTAGGCATTATTGCGGTTCCAAAACGAGCCAATGTTCCCGTGAAACGCTGCCGACGTGTAACCTTGTTCATTCTTCAAAATTGCCGGCCCCGCCTGAAATTCATTCGTGCCGCCGTAAGTCGAAAATGCTGACCCTTGCGGAAGTCCAAATAGCGAATTCTCAATAAGGTTTTCCGCATCACTAGATTTTCCTTGCCCCGTTTGATGGTAGAAGTTGCTAAAACTAAACGAGTTTTCACTATTATAAAGTTGATTTAAGAACGGTGTTACCTCTTCGCCGTCCAATTTGTAATTGATCAAAAATTGTTGAATGCTTTCTAAATGCAAGTAGACCACATTCCGTTTTTTCGCAACCCCAAAGTACTCATTGTCTGTACTCGTGCGGTTCGTATTCACAAAGTTCTCCGCCTCAGCCGTGTCCGAGCTTTCCGCTTGAACGCGCTTCTGCTGCGTTTTCATGTGCTTCACGCCGTCATAAGCCGTAAACGTGTTGACGCCCAAATATTTGACTAGATAACGCTGATCAAATGTCCGCGTAAGCAGTTGCGGGCGGTCGATCTCCGCCAGCGTAATATTTAAAAGAAGCATTCCTAGGCCTAAAACAACAGGAATAAGTTGAAACTTAAAAGCACGACGCTTTTCCGCATATGGCTTCCCGTATTTTATTAGCGCAAACGTAATGAATGCAAAATCGAGCCAATAAAGAATATCATGCCATTTTAGTAGGGCGAATGCGCTCCCGTTAAGGCCTTCCGAAACATTTCCAACATTCGTCATCAAATTAACCGACAAGAAGTCGCTAAACTCGCGGTAATAAAGCACGTTCGCATAAAGTAGCATGGAAAGTGCAAAATAAACAATAATGGCAATCGTTGTCCGAAGCTTTCGATTTGGAATCAAAAAGACTAAACTAAATATAATGAGTGCCATCGCAATTGGATTAATCAGTAATAAGAAAATTTGAAATGCGCCTTCAACGCCTAAATTAAATTCCATAAAATAAACAATTTCCGTCTTTAGCCAAAACAGAAAAACAGTTAGTAACAGTAATCGATTTGAAAGTAAATTCTTCATCGTCATCTCCTCATAAAAAAATTCGAGTTATGTTCATGCTATCATGTTTTATGAGGCATGTAAAATAGAAACTGGTCAATCAATATTTAAAAACCCGTACTTCGCTAATACTTTTTGCCCTGCATCAGACGCCATATAATCTAAAAACTTCGCCACCTGATCTGGCTCGTCAGCATCTTTCAACACGCCCGAATAATAGCCAATTTGTGAATGCAAATCGTCCGGCACAGCCTGCAAAACTTTTACATCTTTACTGATTAAAGCATCCGTTTTATAAACGAAACCCGCTTGCGCGTTGCCAGATGCGACGTAAGCAAGCGTTTGGCGAACGTCAGATGCGAGGACAAGTTCCTCTTTCAGTGCATCGTAAACGCCTAGATTTTCCATCGTTTCCTCTGCATATTTCCCAGCAGGAACAGATTCCGGATTACCGATTGCGATTTTATCAAAAGTTGGCAACAATTTCGCGATATCTTTCGTATTCGTTTCCACCGCATTTTTGCTCGGCACAATTAAAACGAGTGTATTTTTGGCAAACTGTTGTTTATCGGTTGTTTGCGCCTTTAAATCATCCATATCTTTTTCGCTCGCAAGTAACACGCCATCAATTGGTGCCCCGTTTTTTACGCGCTCTTTGATTTGGCCAGATCCAGCAAAATCAAACGTTAGCTTTACATTTTTATGCGCCTTCTCATAATCCGTTTTCACATCTTCCATCACATCTTTTAAGCTGGCCGCAACGGAAATGTGCAGTTCAATTGGCTTTTCGCTAGCCGTTCCAGCTTGGTTGCTGCAGCCTGCAAGCACGAATAAGACCGCGAAAAACAAAATGCTTACTTTTTTCATCAAACTACTCCTTTTTATTTCGCTCTTTTTGAATATGTCTAATCTTTTTTCGAATGTTGCGCCAGTCGCGCTCGCTAGGGAAATAGTTAACTTCTACCGTCGGAATTCCGTCATACTGCGCCGCTGCAAAATCGGCAAGAACAAAATCAATCTGGTTCGCTCGCAAATGTTCGGCCACGATATCCGGTTCCGTCATTTCAAAAAGCTCCACCTGATCTTGAAACCTCGAAGCGATAATGCTTTTCAAAAAGCGCGTGTTGCTCACACTTAACTGCGAAGAAACCAAAATGCGCACCGGCTCGATTTCTTTACGCTGCGCAAAAACCAAGCCTTCCCAAAGCGTTCCTAGGAAGAAAATAACCGTTTCGGCTTTCACACGAGAATCAGCAACATCTTTGACCGCCTTTCGAACAGCCTCGCAAAAACTTGGAAACTCCTCTTCTAAAACGCCCGTCACATACCCCCGTTTTGATACAATAAAGCTATCAAACTCTACAAATTGCTCCAAATAAAGCAAATAACTCAAAAGCTGTAGCAAAATCTCATTTTTATTGCTCGGGTAAGGATGCCCGTAATAAACCACAATATTTTCCAAAATCGCCTCGCTCTGGACTAATTTCTCCGGCGCATGTTGCGCAAAAAAACTAAGCGACGCCTCAATATTCGCCTTCCGCTCATAGCCCAGCCCCTGCAACTGAAGCAACTTAATGCCGTAGCGCTCGCCCTCTGTTAGCACGATTCCCGTATCCTTCTCAAGCTGTTTAAAGCTATTTTTCAGGTCAGCCTCATGCTCATAAAACGGAATCGCAATTTCTGCCATATCAATGAAATACCCTTGCCTTATCCGTTCGATGCACACTTGCAGCCAAAAAAATCGTTCCTGCCGCTGCGGATAAACAAAACGGTAACCCACACAAGCTTCATGTGTGCTGATGTAGCGATCAAGCGCCTCCCTGTCATCCGCTTTAAATGGCCAACGCTCCAAACCGAAAGTTGTGTAATAGAGCTGCGAAAAAAAGTAGCGAACTTGCGCCTCATTCCCCGTGATGTACACCGGATTGATATTAAGTTCCACGCCGTAAATTTCCATTTTCTTTCGAATCCGATGAATCAACCGGTACAGCGAAGAAGGACTCGTAAACAATTCGTCTGCCCATTCTTCAACCGTCCAATTTTGAGTATAAAAACAGCCAAGCAAAAGTTTTATAGAAAGACTCCGTTGCATAAAATATTGATATAATTTATCGACATGCGCATTTTCAGGTGTTTGAATTTGAATACCTAATTTCCGAGATGTGAAAAGCGTCCATTCGTCCATTAAGTCGTTTTGAATCGCGGCAATGTCATTGTTTAACGTGCGTTTCGAACAATCCAATTGTTCAGCTAAATCCTCTAATTTGTACCACCGATTGTCAGCAATAAGAATTTCTAGAAGCTCCATTCTCCTTCTGGTACTTTTTTCGAGTAAAGTTCGCATGACACTGCCCCCATTATCGTATTTTCGTTCACCATTATTATATCATCTTAGACTAACCCAAAACATTATTTTCCACTAAAACAAAAAGACAAGATGCGAACAACTTGTCTTTTCAATAAACTTTATAAGATTGGCCTGTTTGAGCACCGTGAACACTCTTTTCAAAAGCACGCGCCACCCGGTCAGCAGGAACTGGAACGAAGCCTTCAAAAAACGGCTCCAAATTTTCAAACGACTCGAGAAGCACATTTGGGCTCACTGTATTAATCCGAATTCCCCGCGGCATTTCAATCGCAGCTGACTTTGCAAAGGCGGTAACCGCCCCGTTCGCCATCGCAGCCGAAGCACCTTGCCTAATTGGATCCTCCATCATAATTCCCGTTGTCAGTGTGAAACTTCCACCATCATTAATATAATCAAGCCCTAGTAAAACGAGGTTGATTTGTCCCCCAAGCTTACTCCGCAATGTTTGTTCATTTTTTTCAGGCGTTAGTTCCGTTAGCGGCGAAAAAACAGCGCTTCCCGTTGCACTTACAACCGCATCGACTTTCCCAATTTGATTGTACATCTCGCGAATGCTGTCCGGGTCCGTAATATCAACATGAATTTCCCCGCTATGTCGCCCAGCCGTAATAACGTCATTTTTCTTTGAAAGCCGATTAAAAACCGCTTTTCCGAGCGTTCCATAGGCACCAATTAGTAGCACTTTCATAAAAACACCTCATTTCAAATGATACGACCAGTATAACACCTCTCATGCTTAAAGGTTTATTTTTTGTTTTTCTCACCCGCATTCGATTGGAAAATATCCACCAAACTTTTAAGCACACGCGGAACTTTCACGCCCATTTGAACGAAATTTTCCAAAATCGAGATTAATTCATTAGCGAGGTAGAAAAAAATAACCGCATCACGAACTAAGTTTTTATTCCCAGTAACAAGGTCCGCCTGATGTGCAATCGCCACTAAAATGAAAATCGCTAATTTGCGCGCGATACCTTGAAAGCCCACTCTACTTCGCAAGTTCCCTCGAAAACCGGCTGTAAGTAGGCCTGCCACATAATCGGCCACGGTGAAGATAAGTAAAACTTGAATCAAAACACTCCCACCTCCGAAGAAGAACGCCACAACTTGAGGAATATTTTGAACTAAATAATCCATAAACATCCTTCTTTCTGTACGCAAAAATGCCATTTGTTTTTCAGCTCAAGCAATACTTTTTCTGAAGGTCAAATGACATTTTTAATCTATTTAAATCTACTATAGTAGAATACTTAACGCAGCTTTTTAAGTCATCAGCGAAATTGGACTTTGCTTAAACGCTTCTTGCAATGAGCCCTGCCGATTTCTTCCATAAATAAAACGTTCGTCTGGAAACCCCTATTTCCTCATAAATCTGCTTATCCGTTTGAACGTGCTTTCGCACCAAGTACTCTTCAGATGAAAAAAGCAACATTTTTTGATCTGCTGTCAAAAAACCTTTCTTGCTATCACCAAGCGCTTCCAAATATTCCAACTCGCACAAGAGCTTCTGTCTATCACGCTCATTTAAATGTTCCTCCAAACGATAAATAATCGCTCGTTGTCGCTTTTTTAATTCCGCGCGTTCCATTCAAATCACCTCTTTGTCACCATTTCGGTGCTTTTTAGTTTAAAAAAAGTGTGTTCTTGCCTGATAAATTTATTATAGCACCATTTTGGTTACATGTAAACAAATTGATGCATTTTAACATATAAAGTTTCCAAAAAGGTTACAAAAGTGGTACACTGTAAACAATCATAAAGCAAGGAGCAAAGGAGCCATGGAATTAAATAAATATGTTGGAAATAAAATCAAACAATTTCGCGAAGAAAAAGGGCTAAGCCAAGAAGGGCTTGCCAAACGCTTAAATACAACAAGACAAACCATTAGCCGTTATGAAAACGGTGAAAGAAAGGCCAATCAAGACGTCTTATTCGAACTTGCCAAGATTTTCAATCAAACAATAGATGCTTTCTTCCCTCCAAGAAGTCAAGAGGCAAAAGATGAGCGCTTAATGACGATTGCAGCTCATTTAGATGATGACGTCACTGACGAGGAATTGCGAGATATTCTTGCTTACATTGAAATGAAAAAACAACTTCATCGCGGGAAGTGAAAATATGTTTGAAGAATTGGTGAATGATTATCAAAACAAAGTAACCATAAAAGAAGAAAAAATGCCTAGCAAATTGCCAGGCTTATATATTAACGGGACCATTTTAATCGACAGTCAAAAAACAGATACCGAAAAGCGCTGTCTTCTAATTGAAGAACTTATGCACTGGAAATACACATATGGCAATATTATCAATCAAAAAGAAATGGCAAATCGCAAACAAGAAATTTTCGCTAGAAGACGCGGATATGAGGAACTCGTTCCACTTGAAGATATTATTCGTTGCTTTTACAATGGTTTTAGAGAATATTTCGAAGTAGCCGAACACCTAGGCGTGACGGAAGAATTCTTAATTCAGACGGTTGCTTTTTACCGAGAAAAATACGGTCCAATGTATAACTACAAAAATTACTTTATTAATTTCGGTAATACGATTGATGTTTACCGCAAATACTAACGCCCGCTTAATCAACTTCTTGTAGTAACATGCAGCACCATCGAAAGGATATTTTTATGAAAAGGCCCAGCCACGATGAAATAAAGTTCACCTTAATTTTTATAGCTGATCCAAGCTTTAATATTTTCATACTTCAAGATGAGTTTTTCATGCGAAATCCGCAATATAAATTAACATTAACCACCTTTTTCTATACCGTCTTCTGGCTTGAAGCAAACGACTACATTTTGCGCCAAACAAAAAGCCGTTTAAACGAAAAACGGTACAAACTCACTGAAAAAGGAACCTCACTCTTACAAAGTTTCGGCCAAATGGAGGGCTTAAAAGATGAGTAAAGAAAAACTAGACTTACTTCGACAGATTGCTTACAAGTACTATATTGAAGAAAAAAGTCAAGAAACGATTGGACGTGAACTCGATATTTACCGGACGAGCGTCAGTCGTATGCTTAAACAAGCAAAAGCCTCCGGAATTGTGGAAATTAAAATTCATGATTTTGATGAGCAGATTTACGAACTTGAAACGGCGCTCCAAGAAACTTTCAACTTGAAACACGTTCGCATCGCCCGAACCGAACCCCATTTTTCAAGTAAAGAAAAAGATGAAAACCTCGCACAAATTGCATCCCTCTCTATAAAAAACATGATCAAGCCACACGAAACAGTCGGCGTCGCCTGGGGTGAAACGCTTGGCAATGCTATCGCGCAAATTGATAACCGCCGCAAAACAATGGCCACTTTTGTCCCAATTGTCGGCGGCCCAAGTCATATCCATTCCCGCTTCCACGTCAACACGCTCGTCTACGAACTCGCAAGAAAATTGGGTGGCACAAGTTTATTCGTCAATGCAACAGTTGTGCAAGAAACAGCGGAACTAAAAAACGGCATTGTTCACTCACAATATTTTCAGGAATTAAAATCCAAATGGGCAAAACTAGATGTCGCCCTCGTCGGAATCGGCGGACTTTTATCTGAGAAAACGAGCAAATGGCGTGACCTTTTATCACCAGAAGATTACGCAGAGTTACGCCTTCGCGAAGCGTGCGGGGACTCATGTTGCAATTTTTTCGATAAGGACGGCAAAGTTTTACACGGTCCACTATATGAACGCACCATCAGCATCGGCCTCGAAAATTTAAGCGCCGTCCCAACTGTTCTCGGAGTTGCTCGGTCAAAACGCAAAAGTCGGGCTATTTACGCGATGCTAAAAAAAGGCTACATCAATGCTCTTGTAACCGATGATGAAACGGCTAAGCTAATTTTGAAACATGCAAAAAGCTAGTCTGCACAAATGTGCAAACTAGCTTTTTTGGCGTTACAACTCGCTTGGTTTCGTCCGCTTTTTACCCCAAAACAGCAAAGAACTTATTTTTTTCTAGCTTATTTTTGCTAAAATGAGGGCAAAAGGAGTGATTTTAATGGAATTTATGCTCGATACTGCTAATTTAGAAATTATTAAGCGCTATGCAGGAAATTTACCCCTCGCTGGCGTCACTTCCAACCCTTCTATTATAAAAAAAGAGGGCAAGCTTGAGTTTTTCACGCACATGAAGGAAATCCGAAGCTCCCTTGACCCAACTGCCTCCCTACACGTCCAAGTTGTCGCCACCGACTACGCCGGAATGATGCGCGACGCAGAAGCCATTTTGCGCCATATCGACGACCAAGTTTTCATTAAAGTCCCCGTCACCGAAATTGGTTTACGCGTCATCAAAGAATTGCGCGCCAAAAAAATAAATGTAACGGCCACGGCCATTTATTCGAAAATCCAAGCCTATTTAGCGATTTCGGCAGAAGCCAATTATATTGCGCCGTATTTCAACCGCATGGAAAACCTGAACATCAATCCGCGCGACGCCATTTTGGAAATGAGCACAGCAATTGAGCGGTCGGGAAGTAACACTAAGATTTTAGGCGCTAGTTTTAAAAATGTCGGCCAAGTGAATTCAGCCCTAGAATGTGGTGCCCATGCAGTAACACTAGGCGCGGATATTTTTAAACAAGCGTTTGAAATGCCTTCGATTGAAAAAGCCGTGCACGATTTCACGAGCGACTGGGAAGCTGTTTTTGGCGCTGGACATGTTGTCGCGAAATTTTAAGGTAGTAGAGAAGAATAACCGCCTTCTGAGATTTTTGCAAAAAAATAAGACCGCGAGTCCTGTCTTCCAAACGTTCGAAAACGCCGACAGTACTCCGGTCTTGTGGGTTTGGCACCCAATGGGTTATGAGGGGTTCGAACCCCCGACCCGCTGATTAAGAGTCAGCTGCTCTACCAACTGAGCTAATAACCCGATTGACTCAACGTTCTAATTCTATCACTTTTTTCAGTTTTTGCAAGAAATTTAAATTAGAAAGCTAGGTCTTGAAGGTTTCGCCTCATTTGACCTAGCTTTTTTTCAAAAATTATTCTTTAATCTCTTCTTGCATATCTTTGTTTTGAATTCTTGATTTGCGAATGTAGTAGACGATGATGACGCCGACAAACCAAAGTGGTGTAATGAACAGCGCCACGCGAGTGTCTTCAGCAAGCGCCAAGACAACGAGCACGAACGCTAAGAACACTAAAATCACGTAATTCGCAAATGGGTAAAGTGGCATTTTGAATTTGTTTTTTGCCGCTAGTTCTGGGCGTGTTTTCCGGTATTTTAAGTGTGCGAGAACAGTGATGCCCCAAATGAAAATGAAGCAAACCGTTGATACACTTGTGATGAGTGTGAATACACCTTCTGGCATAATGTAATTTAAAATAACGGCGATTAAAATGATAATTGTCGAGAAAAACAGCGCATTGGACGGCACTTTGTGTGAAGTCAGTTTCGTCATGGATTTAGGCGCATTTTTTTCTTTTGCTAACGAATAAATCATTCGGCTTGTGCTGAAAACCGCACTATTACAAGCCGAAGCCGCCGAAGTTAAGACAACAAAGTTAACAATTCCTGCAGCAGCCGTTATTCCTACAGCAGCGAAAACCTGAACGAACGGGCTTTCAGCAGGATTAATCGAATTCCACGGATAAATGCTCATAATCACAAGGAGAGCACCAATGTAAAAGATAATAATCCGAATCGGAATGTTGTTAATCGCTTTCGGGATAACACGCTCAGGATCCTCAGTTTCCCCAGCAGTCAGGCCGACAAGCTCAATACCCACAAAGGCAAAGACCACCATTTGGAAGGAAAGTATGAAGCCATTTGCGCCGTTAGGGAAAAAGCCACCGTGACTCCATAAATTTGAGAAGCTTGAAGCTCCAGCGTCCGTTGAAAAACCTTTAATAATCATGAATGTGCCAATAATGATGAGCGCCAAGATCGCAATGATTTTAATAAGGGCAAACCAAAATTCCATTTCCCCGAAAAGTTTAACCGTCGCCAAGTTCATAATAAGCAAAATGACGAGCGCGATTAAGCCCGGCACCCACTGGGCAACATTTGGAAACCAAAATTGTGTGTACAGACCGACTGCCGTTAAGTCAGCCATCGCAATTGAAATCCAGCAAAACCAGTACGTCCAACCCGTTACAAACGCCGCCGCATTTCCAAAATAATCCTGTACGAAATCAACAAATGAATGATACTTTAAATTTGAAAGTAGTAATTCGCCAAGTGCCCGCATAATAAGAAAACAGATTGCCCCTGTAATCATATACGCGAACAAAATCGATGGGCCAGCTAAGTGAATGGATTTCCCTGAACCAAGGAATAGCCCAGTTCCAATTGCTCCCCCAATGGCAATTAGTTGGACATGACGGTTTTTTAGACCTCTTGATAATTCTTGTTTCTCTTCCATTATGTACTTCCCCCTCTTCAGTCTTGGGACTCGCTAAGTTCTTTACCAATTTTGCAGAGCCGTCTGTGTATGAACTTAAATTGATTATTAAGTTATCCTTTAATCATACAATAAAATCAGATTACTCGCAAAATATCATAAAAACAGTAAATTTTTCCTTTTTCACAATGTAAGCGCTATCACTATTTAGATTTTACCATATTCTTTTACAAATTGACAATAAGGACACTTAAAACCATCTATATATTTACCTAAATTTGTTGATAAATAAGGATTTCTTGTTATTTTTTACCTTAACTCCCAAATTGGTTCGAAATTTAGGCCTATTGACTTATTTTTTAAAAGTTTGTGAAAACGCTCCCAATTTTCGGTTTGTACAACAAAAATGCCGACACGCCAATTAAAACGAAGTCCGGCTACCCCATTTTAATCCATATAAATTTTTTTATGGCATACTTTTCCAAAAGGAGGTGCTTTAGTTGGCGACGTTTACGCTTTTAGATAAAGTTATTTTTGAGAACGCTTCAAATATGGAGCTTAAAGATGAAAACGGGAAAATTGTGGCGCTTATTAAAAAAGAAGTACATTCTGACCGTGAAAAAGACAACTCCTATATTTATACTGCGCCAGACGGCACAATGATTGGCCAAATCCACCGTAAAAACACTGGCATAAAACGATTTATACTTGCTGAATATGAATTTTATTACGAGGGGAAACGCTTCGAATTAAAAGATAAAGTTGGCAACAGCATGCTCTATTTTTCTGTCATAGCAGAATTTCTAGATCAAAAAATTTTAATTGAGGAAAACTTAAACGAAGATGTTGACTTACATGCGAATGATAAACTGCTTGCCACTATTTTAACTGGCGATTCTTTTTTCACGATATCCTTTTCATTTGATGACAATGTCGACACCCATTCCCATCTATTCGTCCTCCTCGTTTTAATGTACTTCATGCTTAAAATTTATAAAGACGAAACTGGTGTTGTTGATGATATTATCGATATTTTTGAAGACTAAAAAAGCATAAATCCCCTATACCACTTCTAAAAATGGATTTTATGGGATTTATGCTTATTTTTTATTAAAATTAGTCTGTTAAGCTAAACGCCAAACACTTTTGACAACATGCGTCTGATTGCGGTCTGGTCCAACTGAGAACATGGAAACTTGAACACCTGTAAGTTGGGCGATACGCTCCATGTAGTGTCTTGCATTAGCTGGTAAATCATCAAGCGACTTAACGCCGGTGATATCTTCTGTCCAACCTGGTAGCTCTTCATAAACTGGTTCGCAGCGCGCCAAATCTTTAAGGCTAGCCGGGAACTCTGTAATTGTTTTGCCGTCAAGTTTATAAGCGACACAGATTTTCAGCGTTTCAATGCCGGTAAGTACATCAAGAAGCGTTAACGAAAGATCTGTTAGCCCGCTGACACGTCTTGCATGACGCACAACAACACTATCAAACCAGCCTACTCGGCGTGGGCGTCCAGTCGTTGTTCCGTATTCTCGGCCAACTTCGCGAATGTTATCGCCAATTTCATCAAACAGCTCTGTCGGGAATGGGCCATCGCCAACGCGCGTCGTATAGGCTTTCGCAACACCGACAACGTGATTGATTTTCGACGGGCCAACACCACTTCCGATAGTTACTCCGCCAGCAATTGGGTTGCTTGATGTGACGAACGGGTATGTCCCCTGATCGATATCTAGCATGACGCCTTGCGCGCCTTCAAATAGGACGCGTTTTCCTTCGTCCAGTGCATCATTTAAGACGACCGACGTATCGCACACGTATTCCTTGAATTGTTGGCCGTACTCATAATATTCATCTAAAATTTCATCTAAAGTAAACCCTTCTAATTCATAAAAGCGCTCCAAAAGACGATTCTTTTCTTTTAAATTTTGTTCTAGTTTTTCTTTAAATGTTTCTTTGTCTAAGAGGTCTACAATTCGGATGCCGACACGCGCAGCTTTATCCATGTAAGCAGGTCCAATGCCTTTTTTGGTCGTCCCAATTTTATTTGCGCCCTTGCGCTCCTCGTCCGCTTCGTCAATGCGAATATGATACGGTAAAATCACATGCGCCCGGTTTGAAATACGTAAATTCGCCGTATTTACACCTTTTTCATGTAAGTACGTTAATTCTTCCACTAGCGCTTTTGGATCTACTACCATTCCATTTCCAATAACACTGATTTTCTCTTTGTAAAAAATACCAGATGGAATTAGATGCAATTTATACGTGACGCCGTCAAACTTAATTGTGTGCCCCGCATTGTTACCACCTTGATAACGTGCAATTGCTTCTGCATTCTCCGAAAGAAAATCTGTAATTTTTCCTTTACCCTCATCGCCCCACTGTGTTCCAACAACAACAACTGAAGACATGTAAACACCTCATTTTTTGGTCTTTAGCTAACCATTCGCGTTAGCTATTATTTCCATTATTCATTTTACCGTTTCTCCTATCATTCGTCAACGGATATCACGAACGATTTTTTTAGTATTAAAAAAATCGTTCGTTTTTACTTTTAAAAAAATAATAGACCATGAGCAGGTGCACTCATAGTCTATCTGTCAGGCTTGTTCGCTCCACTAAAACATCGCACGGTGCGTGAAGTGTGACGTATCCAGCTACGCTCCCGAGTAAAATGCGGCTTAGCCTCGACGTGCCGACCGCCCCAACAACGATTAAATCTGCGTGGAACTTTTCATCGGCAATTTCCACGATGGCCGCTTTTGGCGGACCATAATCTAAAATCGTTTCCACGCTTTCTACGCCTAATTCTTTCGCGCGCTTTTCATAATCCGCCAACAACTTTTCTGCATTTTCCGTAAATTGATTGACCGTTTGCCCACCATCAAGCGCCGTCAAATTCGCAAAGTAGAGTGTATCGATAATTGTCGTAATTCCAAGATGCGAGCCGTTGCGCTTTGCCGCTCCTGCCGCTTTTAAAAAGGCCGCTTCCGCAGAGGGCGATCCGTCAATCGCAACTAAAATCCGTTTGTAATTTTCCATGTCAACCACTCCTTTTCACAAAACCTTACCCCTTTTTTTAGCAAAAAAAACAGAGCGATTTATTCGCCCTGCCTAATTTTAAGCCATCTCATCATATCTTACTTCAAGGTTAACAAATTTATTGTACTCCTTCACAAAAGCGAGCTTGACGTCCCCAACAGGACCATTACGCTGCTTCGCAATGAGAATCTCAATCGTTCCATCATTTTCGCCTTCACGGTCATAGTAGTCTTCACGATATAAGAATGCCACAATATCCGCATCTTGCTCAATTGAACCCGATTCCCGAATATCCGACATCATCGGACGCTTATCTTGGCGTTGTTCCACGCTACGCGACAACTGCGACAGCGCAATGACCGGCACCTCAAGTTCACGCGCAAGTGCTTTAAGTGAACGGGAAATTTCCGATACTTCTTGTTGGCGGTTTTCGCCGCCTCGGCCACTCCCTTGAATCAGTTGCAAATAGTCAATGACAATCATACCAAGCCCCGACTCTTGTTTTAAACGTCGACATTTCGAACGAATCTCATTAACGCGAACGCCTGGCGTATCATCAATGAAAATCCCCGAATTGGATAGCGTCCCCATCGCAATCGTAAGCTTCTGCCAATCATCTGACGTCAGCGAACCCGTACGCAAATTTTGCGCATTGATATTGCCTTCCGCACAAAGCATCCGCATAACAAGTTGCTCGGCGCCCATTTCAAGGCTAAATATCGCCACATTTTCATCCGTTTTTGTCGCCACATTTTGTGCAATATTAAGCGCAAATGCTGTTTTACCAACTGATGGACGAGCCGCAACGATAATTAAATCATTGCGCTGAAAACCAGCCGTCATCTTATCGAGCTCTTTAAAGCCCGTAGGAATACCAGTTATATCGCCTTTTCGGTTGTGTAAAATCTCAATGTCATCATATGTTTTAACCAAAACGTCCTTAATGTTTTTAAAAGCACCCACGTTTTTGCGCCCGGAAACTTCTAAAATGCTTTTTTCAGCTTCGTCCATGAGCGCGTCCAGCTCGTCCTCACGCGAATAACTATCCGTCGCAATTTGAGTCGCCGTCCGAATTAAGCGCCTAAGAAGCGCCTTATCTTCAATAATGTGCGCATAATATTCTAAGTTGGCCGCTGTCGGAACCGCACCCGAAAGCTCCGTTAAGTATGGTAAACCACCCGCATCCTCAATCCGACCACCAGCAGCAAGCGCCTCATAAACTGTCAGCACATCTACCGCTTTCCCGTGGTCATTCAAATCAAGCATCGTCTCAAAAATCAGCTGATGCGCCTGCCGGTAAAAATCGTCCGGCATAAGTATTTCAGAAGCCGTAATCAGCGCATTCGGTTCAAGAAATACAGCCCCTAAGACGGCCTGCTCAGCTTCAATATTTTGCGGTGGCGTTCTATCTTGAAAAGTATCCACTGCCCTTAGCTCCTTTTTTTAAAAGTTAGTTTTTCCTTTATTCTTCTGTTACGTGTACTTTCATTGTAGCGTTAACCTCGTGATGTAGCTTAATCGGTACATTCGTGTACCCAAGCGAACGAATCGCATCTGGAAGATCCATTTTCCGCTTATCAATTTTAATCCCAAAATCCTTTTGCAAGGCTTGCGCAATTTGTTTTGTCGTAATCGAACCAAACAAACGCCCACCTTCGCCTGATTTCGCCTTCAGTTCAACCGTCAAGCTCTCCAATTTTTCCTTCAGCGCTTTCGCTTCAGCAAGCTCTTCTTGCGCATCTTTTTCCGCACGTTTTTCTTGCCCGCGCAGCGCGCTCATATTTTTCGCATTCGCTTCCACAGCGTTCCCATTTTTTATCAAAAAGTTTTTCGCGTAACCGTCCGCCACGTCTTTCACTTCACCTTTTTTACCCGAACCTTTTACATCTTTTAGAAAAATGACTTTCATATTATGTTTCTCCCTTCCAATACGCGTCAATCGCGTCTAATAAAGCTTTTTCCGCCTCAGCAATCGTCACACCTTTAAGCTGCGTCGCCGCATTAGACAAATGGCCGCCTCCGCCTAGTTTCTCCATAATAACCTGCACATTAATTTCGCCCAGAGAGCGAGCACTAATCCCAATCATCTTATCAGGACGAAGCGTAACGACAAATGAAGCCTGCACATTTTCCATCGAAAGCATCGTATCCGCCGCCTGAGCCGCAATAACCGTCCCGAAAACTTCATTTTCATGACCTTTTGCAACCGCCAACCCGTCGTGATAAATCTCAAGCGATTCCACAAGTTTACTACGCTGCGTAAAAGTCGCTAAATCTTCTTTAAGAAAATTTTGTACCAAGATGGTGTCCGCCCCAAGCGACCGCAAATAGCTTGCTGCGTCAAACGTGCGTGACCCCGTACGTAACGTAAAGTTCTTCGTATCCACCACAATCCCAGAAAGTAACGCCGTCGCTTCAATTTTGCCCACCTGTTCCAAATCTGGCTGATATTCAAAAAGCTCCGTCACAAGTTCCGCCGTTGAAGATGCATACGGTTCAATATAAACAAGTACCGGATTTTCCACAAACTCTTCCGAACGACGATGATGGTCAATGACAACCACATGCGAAGCCGATTCCAGCAACTCGCGATTCATCACCATCGAAGGCTTATGCGTATCCACCACCACAAGCAAACTCTTATTGGTAATATTTTCATTAGCCACTTGCGGCGTCACAATATTTTTAATCACATTCGGATACTCTTCAATTTCGGTCATCAGGCGTTCTACGTCCGGACTCATTTTACCCGGTTCAACCACAACATACGCATCACGATCATTCATCTCTGCAATACGCATCACGCCAAGGCTTGAGCCGATAACGTCCATATCTGGATAGCGATGTCCCATAACAAAAACTTGGTCGCTTTGAGTGATCAACTCTTGAAGCGCCTGAGAGATTACCCTGGCACGCACACGCGTCCGCTTTTCCATCGGATTGGTTTTTCCCCCGTAAAAGCGCACTTGACCTTCCGGCTGCTTAATCACAACCTGATCCCCGCCGCGCCCAAGCGCAAGGTCCAGCCCCGACTGCGCAAGATCCGCTAAACTAATCAGATCATCTTCATTATAGCCAATCCCAATACTTAGGGTTAAAGGAATATTTTGTTTAGACGTACGCTCGCGAATGCGATCTAACAACGAAAACTTTTCCTCTTCCAAACGTTCTAGCATGGCCTCATTTAGAAATCCCATAAACCGGTCCGAACTAATTCGCTTCAAATAAATTCGGTGCTCACGCGCCCAGTTCGTGAGCATAGACGTCACCAAATTGTTTAACGCGCTCCGGCGTCTATCATCCATGCCCTGCGCCCATTCATCGTAATTATCAAGAAAAATAATCGCAAAAACAGACTTCTCCGCCTTATATTTCTCATTTAGCTCATAATATTCCGTGCGATCATACAGATATAAAATCCGCTCTTCACGTTTAACAATTGTATCAAAACGGTATTCACGCCATTTAATAGACTGTATACCCTCTTGTTCCTCACCTTTAATAACAGCCAGAAATTCTGGCCCGACATCAATTAGCGGCTCTCCAATTAGCTTGTGATTATCAAAATACTTCGCCATGAATGGATTTAACCACTGAATCTTATAATCGTCATCATACAGCATAATTCCCATAGGCATCTCAACAAGCGCATCTTCTTCGCTGCGTTTTATACGATACGTTAAATTAGAAACATATTCTTGCACCTCTTGATTTAAACGATGCTCAAAATAAAACATCGCTGTAATCAGTGCAACGCCTGCAACAAATATAATAACAGCGAGCCACCACTCATAGAAGAAAGTAATGACACACAAAATTATCGTTGCCGCAACTAAGCCATATAATGGATATTTAAGCATTCTTTTCTCAAAAAAGCCTTGCATTTCCATTCAGCTCCTAAACAAAAAATGATAATCCCTGTAAAATGTAGTCGTCCACTCTATATTTTACCTTTTATCGAACAGACTTTCAAATCAAAAAAGGTCAATCCGACTTTTCATACGGATTTGACCTCTATAGTTTCATTCCTCTTATTAACTTACTTGATGCCATACAAATTTCACCATTAGTCATTGTCAGCTCGCCTGTAGCTTTATCCACTTCATTAATATTATTTTTATTAACTAAAAATGAGCGGTGGCAACGATAAAACGGTTCATCTAATATTTTCTCGACATCTTTCATCTTGGCATAAAACTCGATTTGCCGATTTTTGCCATGCAAAACAATTTTATGGCTTTTCGTAGACGTTTCAAAAAACAAAATATCATCTTGCTTCTCGTGAATTACTTTTTTATCCGTTAATCTAAAAGTAAAATATTTGTCTGGCTCGCGCTCATCTAACATCCGCTGTTGCACACTCCGCAAACATTCATGAACACGTTCCTGAACTTCTTTCACATTATCTTTAATGATATAATCTAACGCTTCCACTTTATAAGTAAAAGTTAGATAGGTTAGTTCTGCATGCGTTGTGATAAAAATAATAAACCCACGTGCATCTTTTTCTCTAATTTTCTTTGCTAATTCAAAGCCATTTAAATCGGGTTGTTGCAAATCAATATCTAAAAAATAAAGTCCCATCCCTGCAGATTTTTCAATCTCTTCCAAAACTTCATAAGGATTACCAGAAGAAAAAACAATTTCCATATCAAAATGTTCTAGCATAATAAAATCTTCTATATACTTCGTTAGTCGTTCCCGCTGAATTCTATTATCTTCACATATAAAGATCGGTAACATATATATCCCCTTTTCCTATATGATTTCTAACTCTTGAATAAACTCTCTATCCATCAGTTTTGTAGCTAATGTGACGTTTGAATATTTTTGAATTGTTTCTCTTAAACTGGCTAAACCTAATCCTCGAGCATCACCTTTAGTTGAAAAGCCTTCTTCAAATATTTTATACACAGGCGGCATGTTTTCCGGTATGCTATTGGCAAAAACAATTAATACAGAGTCTTCCCGTTTCACAACAGCCAAACGAATGAAAGGATCTTTACTTTCAGCAGCAGCCTCTACGGCATTATCTAGCAAAATCCCAACAATTTTACATAAATCGATACTCGGCATATTAATCTTATCAATTTCTTCTACTACTTCAACAATCGCATCAATTTTAAGTTCTTGCGCTCTTATTAGTTTAATGGCAATAAGCCCTTTTAGCTCCATTACATGAATGTTTTGAAGTAATGATATTTTATGGTTATTTGAAATCATCGTTTGGTTGATTGGGACGATATTTTCTGAAAAGAACTTCTTTAATCCTTCTATATCATCTTTTTCCATGTATCCCGCCATACTTGAAAGTATATTAATATAATCATGACGAAAAATACGCATTTCCTTATGCAAACTTTCTAGAGTTGTTGTGTATTCTTGCAACTGTTCAAATTGCTCTTGTTGCGTCTTCATCTTGATTTCTTGTATAGCTGATTGAAGTACCATATACAAAATACCAATTAATGTAAGAAAGTAAACAAGAAAAATAACTGTATTTAGGCGTACAATTTCTTGAATAAAACCATCCGCCGCACTGAAAAATATATTCAAATGATAAATAAGCAAAGTAAGAAGCACAACTGCAAGAATCATAAAACCATATTTTCGTTGATTTAAATATGTATATACGCTCCATTTATCAATCACTTTTTTCAAAACAAATGCGATTAAACAAGCAAACAGCATCATGGCAATAGCATAAAGTATAGTGTATCTCAAATCACTTGAAATATCTCCAACTTGAATATTAAAAGCTGACCATAATAACGGATTTAATATATAATCACACATTATTGATATAATAAATGTAATCGAGGGAATTGTTACAGCAAAGAATACAGACTGTTTTTTATATAATAATGCTATAGTAAAAATACCAATGGTAACTAAGTTTAACCAATAAGTAATCATTGGAAAAAGAGGGATAACCGCTATAGCACAGGCTAAGGTGATTAATCCCTCTTTCCATTTTAATAGTCGTCCCGTTAGTATTTGTATTACAATAAAAAATCCTATATTTTGAATTAATATGGCAACAAACAATATGATTTGTGGATTCATGACTAGCCCCCAAAGTTGTTTTACTTTCATATTAATTCTATCATATTTTTTTATCAGAATACTATAGCAAGGTAACTAAATTTTTATTTTTTTTCTAACGTTTTTAGCATCGGATTTTTCGGCTCATAAGTAACACCAAAACAAGATTTTCTCATTGAAGTATTTGCAATCTTCAATCCTTGATCCTCTAGTTTACGTCCAATAAAATTACCCATTTTTTTACTCATAGCTTTCATAATTCTTGTACCTCCTGTTTAATAGTTTATACATTAATGGATGAATCGAAATGACTTGATAGACTGACCCCAACATGATTAGTGTTTTCATCTCTGCAAAAGGTACAAGTAATGTTATTAAAAACAATACTAATGTACATACCATTGCTTTTCTTTTTAAGATTTTTCTTTCTCCTGAACCAATAAGAGGCAGACTTTCTGTGTCAGACGGAGCATAATGAAACATATTGATAAGAACAAAAGCAAACACAACTATGACAGCTATATTATTAGACTGAACGGATTGAAATACAAATGGTCCTAAAACAAACATCAAAAGGCTTGTAATTGTACAGTTCCAGCTTTTAATCGCATGAAGTCCAAAAGAATATCTTCTTAAAACTATAAAAGCTAGATGTGTAATTAAGGTTTCCCAAAACACCCCAATCAGTAAAGCAAGTATGTAGACAAAAGAAATTTTAAATACGTTGATTAAAATAACTTCTACGCCGTACTTCACTTTCAAATACGTTTCTTCATCATTTTGAAAACGCTCTTTTGAAATTAGTTTATCTGCTAATTTTTCTGTCAGTGTAATTTGTTCTGTTGCACTACTCAATATTTTCACCTCCGTCTATTATTTTACCTCTAAATTAATAGTCAAAACGAAAAATGCCCTGAAATGTCCGTTTTTAGTCCTAAATAACCAAAATCAAGTTTTTTTCTCCATTTTTTGTGTAATTGACAGAATTTTAAAATGGGTATTATGACATTATTATAGGGTTTTTAGGCTTAATTAATCTGAAAAATACAAGTTTAATCACCTATAAAAAAGCCCCTTTAAAAAGGGGCTCAGACGGATGACAAACAGCAATCTTCGTTGTTAAAGCCTCCGTTCCGCTCCTCACGTACTCAAGTACGCTCTGGTGCGGTACTCGGCTTTGCCTAGAATCTCACCATTTGTCATCCGTCTGAATATAGTGGGATTACGTTTTGTTTTGTGTTTTTCTATAAGCTAAAAGCCCCTTTAAAAAGGGGCTTTTAGTTATAATTTATTTTTCTTCTGCAACAAATGGTAGTAATGCCATTTGACGAGCGCGTTTGATAGCAACAGTTAATTTACGTTGATATTTAGCGCTTGTTCCAGTTACACGACGAGGTAAGATTTTACCACGTTCAGAGATGAATTTTTTTAGTAATTCTACATCTTTATAGTCAATGTGCGTAATGCCGTTAGCCGTAAAATAACATACTTTTTTACGACGACGTCCGCCTCTGCGTCCTCCAGCCATAATTTCTCCTCCTATTCTCTATCCAAGTGTTTTGGTTAAGCAAGCAAATCCGGTTTAGAACGGCAAATCGTCATCCGAAATGTCGATTGGTTTTCCGTCGCTAGCAAAAGGATCATTGTTTGTTTGCTGATAACCTTGAGATTGAGATTGCTGATTCTGATTGTAACCACCGCCAGCAGGTTCCTGATTATAGCTGTTAGTATTGTTATTACCACCACCGTTATTACTTTGGTAGCCATTTCCACCGCCACTATTTGCATTACGTGGCTCTAAGAATTGGACACTTTCAGCAACGACTTCGGTTACATAGACACGTTTTCCATCTTGGCCTTCATAATTACGTGTTTGAACGCGACCGTCAACACCAGCAAGACTTCCTTTTTTCAGGAAATTTGCTACGTTTTCAGCGGGTTTTCTCCAAACAACACAATTGATGAAATCTGCTTCACGTTCCCCTTGTTGGTTTGTAAATGTGCGGTTTACAGCAAGTGTAAAAGTCGCAACGGCAACACCAGAAGGAGTGTAGCGAAGTTCAGGATCTTTAGTTAAACGTCCTACTAAAATGACACGGTTCATCATCTAGAAAAAGCCTCCTCTCATTTAATAAATCAAGAAATTTCTTGAATTAGCTTTTATTCTTCTTCTTTAACGATAATATGACGAATGATATCATCAGAAATTTTTACTAAACGATCAAATTCATTGATAGAATCAGCGTTTTCAGCAGAAATTTTGACGATGTGGTAAAATCCATCACGGAAGTCTTGGATTTCATAAGCCAAGCGACGTTTACCCCATTCTTTTGATTCGATGATCTCCGCACCATTGCTTGTTAAGATTCCGTCAAAACGTTCTACTAACGCTTTCTTTTCATCTTCTTCAATGTTCGGACGAATGATGTAGTTAATTTCGTATTTTCTAGCCATCTTTTTACACCTCCTTGTGGTCTTAGCGGCTCTAATAAGACAAATTGTCCTATCTCTAAATAGCAAATGCATTTAGAAACGAGCAAGGAATAATTTATAATTACTCACAATAAAGTATTATACCATAGTGCGAAACTTGCATCAATAAATTTATGCAAAATCGTTTTCCTATGTCCGGTAAAGTGGCATTGTCATACATCTCGGGCCACCGCGACCACGCGAAAGCTCAGAACTGATAATTTCATGAACTTTAATTCCGTGGCGCTTCAAAAGTTCATTGGAAACTTGGTTGCGGTTATATGTAACAACTTCCCCCGGTTTTATTGCAAGCGTGTTGGCCCCGTCGTTCCACTGCTCGCGGTCAGAGTTGATGGGATCACTTCCGCCGCAAGGAATCAAGTCAATTTCAGGTTCGTTTAATGCTTCGCTCAAAACGGCTTTTATATTGCTAGATGTTGTAATTTTAATGTCTGCTAGGCGTTTGTCCCATTCCATGATGAACAACTTGAGTTCACTTGAAATGACGCTTGGATGGACGATGAATTGGTTTTTCGCGACCATTGTAAATACGGTGTCTAGATGCATGAAGGCGCGCTCTTTGGGGAGTTCAAACGCGATGACTTGCCGGATGCCTTGATGTTTCTGAAATAAATTTGTCGCGAGCATTTGAATAGCTCGCGGATCTGTTCGCTCGGAAATTCCCACCGCAAGCGCTTTTTCAGACAGCACAATTTCATCACCGCCCTCAAGTGCATATCGGTTATCACGGTCAAACCAAATAGGGGCGTTTTCTTTAAAAAAAGCGGGGTGATGTGTGGCGATGAACTTCATAAAATAGGATTCCCGCTTTCTTGCGGGCTGACTCATTTGGTTTATGGAAAGACCATTGCCAATTACAGCTGCCGGATCGCGCGTAAAATAAAGGTTCGGCAGCGGTGCCAAATAAAAAGGATCCCGATGTTCAAGCATTTCGTCAAGCCGCGCTAGGCGCCGTTTTGGAACCTCCGTTTTCCTAAGCCCCGTCATCACTTTTTGAATAAGTTCTGCAGTCTCAAAATCATTCAAAAAGGATTCAAGATGTTGGGCATTTTCGCCAAACTGTCCGGCTTCTTTAACAGTGTCGCGAATAAAAATTGCGCGCGTATCGCTCGCCAAAATCGCTTCCTCTAGCAAATTTTCTAAGTAAAAAACTTCCGCGCCATTTTCCCGCAACACGTTGACAAAAAAGTCATGTTCTTTTTGTATCGCAGGCAAAAAAGGAATATCATCAAACAATAATTCATGTAAAAATTGCGGCGTTAAATTTTCCAGTTCCCGCCCAGGCCGTTTGACCACCACTTGTTTAAGAGTCCCAATTTCCGAATTGATTCCTAGTTTCATCTTTATCACATCCTCCTTCTATTCATACCCTCTTCCCTAAAATGTGAACACTTTATGTCGATTTTATGCATAAAATTTAACTTTTTTATAAGAAAAATGCATGAAATATCAATTTAACCACTGGTACAAAGCGTTTTTCGATATACATTACTTTATTTAATTTTTTAAAAAGAAAGCGTCGTCTTTGTTATTTTATGATAAAATTTAACATAGACCTTTTTAGGAGGCCATATGTTGAAAAATAAGTACTTAATTACTCTTTTATTATGCATCTATGTTTTATGCGCTGTTGTTATTTTAATTCCATCTTCTACGACTAAAAAACAAACCTATTCCATCGAGAAAATCGCACAATTGCTTTCAAAAGATCATATTGATATTCATTCGGCTCAAGCGGAATTCAAACAGTCCGAGTTGAAAATTTGTTTACCGATGTCACTCAGCCCGATTTTAAACAAACAGCTTAAAAATGTTGAGAATTTTAGTTTATCGGTTGCTTTTGAGGACCAATTTCGCGATGTGATGAGCTTGCCGACAAATGTTATTCCGATTGCAAACAATCAAGTGGCTTACACGGATCTGTACTCATTCGAAATTTCATTTACGGTTCCGACGAATGCGCGTACTACTGATATTTCTCGTTTTTTGGAAAATACGCACCCTTCTTTGGAACTCCATTTTAAAAATAAAAATAATGAAACAGTCGCTTCACTTACTGATATTCCACTAACGATCCACTTAAATACTTAAACAAAAAAGCGAAAACAAGAAAAGCCTCTAGACTAAAGGACTTCAATTGTTTTCGCTTTTTTTAATTACTCTTTTTCTTGCCAAATTTCGCTTGAAAAAATGATACGAACATTGGAATGACCGATACGAAAATGATACCTAAAACAACGATAGAGAAATTCTCTTTGACGATTGGGATGTTCCCAAAGAAATAACCGGCAAGTGTACACAGAAGTACCCAAACGGTTGCGCCTAGTAGGTTATAATTTAAGAAATAACGGTAATTCATTCGGCTGGCACCTGCTACAAATGGTGCGAACGTGCGGATAAATGGCATAAAACGAGCAATGAAAATTGTTTTTCCGCCGTGTTTATTAAAAAATGCTTCGGCTTTTTCCATTTTCTCCCGATTAATGATTTTTCCAAACCAACTATCTTCTGGTATACTCGTTCCAATTTTTCTACCAATATGGTAATTGACGGTATCCCCAAGTACTGCTGCGACCCATAAAACTATAATAAGCGGAACAATCTTTAAAATTGATCCGTCTAAAACCGCTAGCGCGCCGCCAGCAAATAAGAGAGAATCTCCCGGTAAGAACGGAAAAATAACCAGTCCAGTTTCAATAAATACGATGAGGAATAAGATTACGTACGTCCAAATTCCAAACGTATTAATAATTTCAACTAAATGTTCATCAATATGTAGAATAAAATCAAATAACCACGAGATAAAATCCACCAAGCATTCACTTCCTTTATAAAAATATCTTATTCATTGTATCACAGATTTAACACTCATTTATCCAACTTACGATTGATTTAACAAAACTTTAACAAAAAAATTCCCACAAAAATGTCATTAAATTCGTCAAATTGTCAAAAAATGGCTACATCTTTCATAAAAGAACTATGTTATGTTATACATGTACCAGCGGAAACTGGTCACTGTAAAAATTTCTCATAATTTAAAATAACGTCTTCAGGCACAAGACGTTATTTTTTCGCATAAAAATAGACTGATGGCAGATGGTGTGATTCTTTACCATTTGCCATCAGTCTATTTTATGCTTCCGCTGAAGCTTCTTCATAATTAATAAGTGCGATTAAACCGCCCAGCGCTAAAAGCATGATAGGCACTAAGAACATCATCGAAACGGACATGGTGCCACCAATTGCTGCTGCAATCATCATAACGCCGCCCATGCGCGGTTTATGCGCCACAACGAATGAACCAACTAAACCGATAGCAGACAATACTAATGCCCCGCTAGTCAGTATATAAAAAGCCACAGATTCTTCTTCAAGCGCTTGTGAAATCCCTGGAATGGTCAAAACCATTAAACTAAAAGCGATACCAAGTGCTGCCCCCAAAAAGCCAAGCAATCCTTCTACTTTCATTATGTCACTCTCCTTTTTATGCTTTTTCTTAATGTTACCACCTTCCTAGGCGGTTCGCAATAAAACGCCTTCATTTTCCAATAAAAATTTCGGCGCCTATCGGAATTGGGACGGCATCACTCGAATGACCAATTTGATTTGTTTTGAAAACGGGGATGCCATATTTTTCGCCCACTTCAATGAATAGGCGGTCAATTTGCGGACGGAAGCCTTGTTCTTCAGCTTCTGTGAACTGCCCTAGCAAAAGACCTTTACACTGAGAAAAAGCGCCCAGTTGCTCGTACTGGGCAATATACGTGGCCATTTTCGCCTCATTGCCGCTAAGTGCTTCAAACAAAATGATTTTTTGCTTAAAATCGGGCATAAATTTGGTGCCAGCAAGCTTCAAAAAACAGCGGATATTTCCGCCAATCAAAGTCCCCGCAAGGTTCGGCGCCCCCGTAATGAAATCCCCAACCAAACCAGACGGCTCACCCTCCATAAAACAACGCTCAAACTGGCTTAAATCATGGTTCAGATGGAACAGCACTCCCGGTTGCCCCGCCACTGCATAAATACCATTTAAAATGGTCGTTAAATCGCTGTAGCCAACAAATGGCTTTGGATTTTCAGACAGCAATTTAAAATCTAAAAAAGGCAGTATTTGATTCGCAACGTCACCGCCTGAAATATCAAAAATCATTTCAATTTCCTTGTTCAAATAAAGTTTATGAAGTTCATTTGCGCGTTCCTCTGCACTTCCACTGTAAATCGAATTCGCGTGAGCGTAAATTGTATCTGCTTGCACCACTTCCAAACCATATTTTCCTGCTAATTTTTTGTACAACTCTTCCCATTCCAGTCGGCTACTAGACAACCGTCCGTTCGAACAGGCAATCACGCCAATTTTACTTCCGCGTTTTAAAATCATCGAAACGCCCCCTATACGAGCTATTTTATCCAAAAAAAAGCAGAAACGCACGTTTTATTTGCACGTTTCCACTTTTAAATTTTAGCTATTTTTTCTTACCGGCCTCAACGTAACTCATATCGCCTATGGAATCGACTGTAAATTTACCTTTATCATACGTGATTTTTGTGACGCTGGCGTTTTCAAGTTCTTTCTCTTTGTAGTTTTCAGTCATATCCGAAATCATCGCACCGATAGCCATTCCGTGGCTTACAACTAGCACGTTTCCACCACCATTTTTTGCATTTTCTTCCGCGATAGTTTTAAGTTCTTGTTGCATGCGCTTTTTCACAACATCATAGCTTTCTGCGCTACCAGTTTTATCTAATTTAACGACTTCTGCTAAACTTTGATCTAAATTTACTTTGCCAGCTGCAAAATCTTGCATCATCGTTTCCTGTGAGGGATAACCTAAATTTTTAGCAATATCTGTCCACATATTTTCATTTAAATCGCCCTCATAGCTACCATAACAAACTTCTCGTAATTTAGGACTTTCCTGCACATTTAGCTTTTTCTGTCCTTTTGTATCAAGAACTATTCTTGCAGTTTCTCTAGCTCTTCCAGAATCACTTGAATAGGCTGCTTTAAAATCAATATCTGATACGCCCGAACCGAGTTGTTCGGCAACTTCAACGCCGGGTTCTGTGAGGGGAGTATCCGACCAGCCTTGAACGCGGTGAGCTGTATTAAACATTGTTTTTCCGTGACGGGTTACATAAAGTGTAACTGGGCCATCTGCTTTTTCAGCACTTTCTTTTTTCGAAGTTTCATCTTTTGTGCCACAACCTGCGAGCAACAGTATGCTTAAGCTAACAAACAACAGTTTCCAAATGTGCTTTTTCATTCCACATTACTCCTTTTTGTTTTTGATTAAGTAGCAAGTTCTAGATGACTAATGTGATTAAACGATCGCCAACTTTGACTGTTTTATCATCAACGACAAGGATATCTAAATATTTTTCTGAGTTTGTCACAATGATTGGTGTTGTAATATCATAGCCTGCCGCTACAATTTTAGCAATATCAAATTCTGTTAGAAGTTGTCCTTTTTCAACACGATCGCCTTGTTTCACGTGTGTTGTAAAATGCTCACCATTTAATTGTACGGTGTCCATACCAACATGCATTAATACTTCGCCACCATCATCTGTTGTAATTCCAACTGCATGTCCTGTAGGGAAAATCGTTGTTATAGTTCCACTTGCTGGTGCGTATAATTTACCTTCTGTAGGAACAACTGCTGCACCTTTTCCAAGTGCGCCAGATGAAAATGCTTCATCTTTTACTTCTGCAAGAGTGATAACATCGCCTTCAATTGGGCTAACTAGAACTTCACGTTCAATCAATGTTTCTGTTTCACGTGGAACATTTTCAGTTGTTGCTTCTGCATTTGCAGGATCTTTAAAACCAAATACATACGTTAAGATAAAACCTAAGATGAATGCTACAACGACTGCGATAATTGCCGCAAGCATTGTACTATCAACAGGAGATCCTGGTTTAATAAAGTTCGGGAATCCGAAAATTCCAAGTCCACCCATAATGTATGATTTAACTTCTGAGAAGCCAATGATTGCACCACCGACTGCACCACCGATACAGCTCATGATGAAAGGTTTTTTAAGTGGTAACGTAACCCCATAAATCGCTGGCTCTGTTACACCAAAAATTCCTGAAATAAATGCTGGAACACTTAGTGATTTAAGTTTTTGATTTTTAGTTTTAATCATAACTGCAAGTACGGCACCAATTTGAGCGAAAGATGCACCAAACGACATTGCTAAAACTGGGTCATAGTGTAATTGTGTTAAGTTGTTGATTGCGATTGGAATAAGTCCCCAGTGAAGTCCGAAGATAACAAATACTTGCCAGAATCCACCTAGGATAAGTCCTGCAATTACTGGACTTAAATCGTAAATCCAAATGGTACCTGCACCTAGCAATTTACCTGCCCATGTTGCAATTGGTCCAATGACCATGAATGTAAGTGGGACAACAATTAGTAGTGTGACAAATGGTACGATGAATGTTTTAATAACATCTGGAATAATTTTCTTCGCCACTTTTTCAACTTTAGAAGCGAACCATGTTGCAATAATAATTGGAATAACAGACGAAGCATAGCTCATCAAGATAACTGGGATACCTAAGAATGTTACATGAATTGGGGATTCAAAAATTGTTCCCGCAAATAACACATATTCTGGTTTTCCAGTTAAGATACCTGCTAATGTTGGATAAACAAGGGCAGCCCCGACGGCCATACCGATGAATATATTTCCACCAAATTTCTTACTTGCTGTGTAACCTAGGAAGATTGGGAAGAAGTAGAATAGACAATCTCCAATAGCATATAAAATCTGGTATGTTCCAGAATCTGCTGTCAACCAACCGAAGGCTAAGAATGCAGCGGCGAAACCTTTAATCATACCTGTTGCAGCTAATACGCCTAGTACTGGTGTAAATACACCCGAAATCATATCGATAAAGCGGTTAAAAATGTTACCTCCGCCACCAGAATCTGCTTCACTAGAACCTTCTGGGTTAATACCGCCTACTTCAAGTACTGCTTTATAAACGTCTGGCACATGGTTTCCGATAACCACTTGATATTGTCCGCCACTTTGAATAACGGAAACAACGCCATCTAACGATTTAATTTTTTCAGTATTGGCAATTTTCTCATCTTTCAATTTAAATCTTAGACGTGTAATACAATGAAACACGCTATTAATGTTTTCTGTACCCCCGACATTTTCGAGAATATCTTTGGCTAACTGTTCATATTTCATAGCCGACCCCTTCTTTCTTCAAATAGTTTTGGGCAAAAAGAAAAACCTAAACTCATTTGAGGATTTTGCGCACAAATTGCACGTATCCTTCAAATCAGCTTAGGTTTTGCCCAACGAATTGGTAACAATCCTTTGTGATGAGTTAAATATATCATACATAGAAAGCGTTTGCAATACCTTTTTTAAAATTTTTTGACAGGCCTAAACAAAGCGTGTTTAGACCCGTCAAAACAACGTTAAGCTAAATCAGTACCGTTTGTTTCAATCACTTTTTTATACCAGTCAAAAGACTTTTTCTTCGAGCGGTTTAAAGTGCCTTTTCCTTCATTGTCGCGATCAACGTAGATGAAGCCGTAGCGTTTTTTCATTTCCCCGGAACCTGCACTGACTAAGTCGATACAGCCCCAAGGTGTGTAGCCTAGAAGTTCTACGCCGTCTTCCATCGCTTCGCCCATTTCGCGAACGTGTTCATGTAAGTAATCGATACGATAATCGTCGTTAATTGAACCGTCTGCTTCCACTTTATCGACAGCACCAAGACCATTTTCTACGATAAATAATGGTTTTTGGTAGCGGTCATAGATGGCATTCATCGTAATGCGTAGACCAAGCGGATCAATTTGCCAGCCCCATTCGCTTGCTTTCAAGTATGGGTTTTTAAGTGTCGCAAACACGTTACCTTCAGTTTCTTTATTCACTTCCGGGTCAGCGCTTGTTAGGCGGGAAGAATAATAGCTAAACGCTACGTAGTCAACTGTATGGTCGCGCATTACTTCCAAATCGCCATCTTCCATTTTCAACTGAATATTCTTTTGTTTAAATAATCGCTTGCTGTAGCTCGGATAATAGCCACGTGCCTGCACGTCAACAAAGAAGTAGCCTTCACGGTCAGCTTCCATCGCTTTCCAAATATCGTTTGGATTTGGCGTGTTCGGGTAAGTTGTACCTGCCGCAAGCATACAGCCTATCATGTTTTCTGGATTGATTTCGTGACCTAATTTTGTCGCCATAGCAGAAGCAACAAGTTGGTGATGAATCGCTTGATATTTCATTTCTTCAGGATTTTCAGCGTTTGTAATGTCCATGCCGCCGCCAAACATTGGAATGTGTAGAATCATATTGATTTCGTTAAATGTCATCCAATATTTCACTTGGCCTTTATAGCGTTTGAAAATCGTTTCACAGAAATTTAAATAGAAATCAATCGTTTTGCGGTTTGCCCAGCCATTATAGTCTTTCATTAGGCCTACTGGCGTATCGAAATGATTAATTGTGACAACTGGTTCAATTCCGTATTTATGACACTCGGCAAAAACTTTATCATAAAATTCGAGTCCTTTTTCATTTGGCGCCGTTTCGTCCCCATTCGGGAAAATTCGCGGCCAGCTAATGGACAGCCGGAAACATTTAAAGCCCATTTCGGCGAATAATTTAATATCTTCTTTGTAGCGGTGATAAAAATCAATTGATTCATGGCTCGGATAATAATTGTACTTTGTAGCGAGTGTTTTTTGCGGGTCAACAAGTGCGTCCCAACGACCTTCTTCAACAGAAGGAAGTAAATCCACAAGCGATAAGCCTTTACCATCTTCTAAGTAAGCGCCTTCACATTGGTTCGCAGCAACTGCCCCGCCCCATAAAAAGTTATCTGGAAATTTAAAATTTGTCATGTTGAAGCTCCTCTCAAAATTCATTTGCATCTTCACTATAAAATATGTAATGCATTACAGAGCAAGCTTTTTTTATAAAAAATTTTTCAAATAAATAAAAAACTACCACGTAATGCTGTGGTAGCCTACATTTTATTATTCCTCGGATTGTATGGATAATCCTATTCCTAGATATTCTGGTAATATTTTTACTAAAGCAAAATGTTCTTTGGCAACAAGCTAATTGTTAACAATTAGTATGGGTAAGCTTTTAATACCATGCAATTTCAATTCTGTATACACTTTCTTATTTTCTACAAAAGGCTCTATAGAGTCTTCCATAGCAAATAGTTTCATATCTACTTTCTTTCCATAAAATTTCAAATACTCTTCTTGAAAATCTGTATTCATGAAACTCTTCATTACTTCAACATTTTCATTTTGTTCATTCATAAGACAAAAATATGTTATTTCAATCATCTACCTAATGTCACGCCTCCTGCACTAATTGAATCATTTTTACCATATATAACTAAATTTGTAAATCATTATTATACTAATTAAGATACATACTTTTCAATTTTGTGATGTCTTCTTTAGTTAGCCCGAGACCATCTTTTAAAAACGCGTCCATTGAGCCGTATGTTTTGTCGATTTCATCAAACGCAGCGTTTAAGTAGCTTTCGCGCACATCCATGACGGCTTTCATTCCGTCTGCGGCTTGCTGGTTTTTTGTTTCTGCAAGGACAGCTTGAACGGCTTTTTCATTTTCGTCCGCGCGATATTTGTTGGATAATAAATAGTCCTCCATCACCGTATCTTTTGGCACACCTAGGGCGGATAAAACGAGGGCGGTTCCAAATCCTGCTCTGTCTTTTCCAGCGGTACAGTGCCATAAAACGGCGCCTTTTTCATTTTCGAGCAAAATATCAAAGAACTCTTTGTACGCTTTTCGTGAATTTTCGTCCGTCACGAAGCTTTTATTTGCCTCGATTAAAAAGCTTTCTGGATTGTCCATTGTGCTTAGGCTCTTAATTAAATCTTCCGTGCTTGTGGATGCACCGTTATCCTTCATGACAGAATCGTGTGTATTTTTCACGTTTTGAATGGGTGGATCTGGCTTTTTCTCCACTTCACTATTTGTTCTAAAATCAACAATTTGTTTTAAGTCGTACGTTTTTTTCAGCTTATCAATATCATTTCCGGTCACGGTATAGAGTTCTGCCGAGCGAATTAAACGGTGTGGTTTTATGGTTTTTCCGTCCTCCGTCTTGTATCCCCCGAGGTCGCGCACATTAATAGCGCCTTCGAGTGCAATTTGCTTGCCGGGTACTATTTTTTTCTCCGAAATAGCGTTTTTACTGTCTGCCTTTGCATTTTCATTCGCCTGACACCCTGCGAGTATCAAACTTGCTGAAACAACTGAAATCCCAGTAACTTTCATCCATTTTTTCATATGTAAAATCCCCTCCTAATGCCTATTATAAAGTGCTTTTTTTAGGCTTCGATAAAGGAGAGGTAAATTTCGTGTGAATAATTATGAATTTTATGTGTTTTCTCAAAAAGAACGTACTTTCCTGAAATAGGAAAGCACGTTTTTACTTTACATTAAATGATTCATGTGCCCAATTTCCATGACCCAATATGAGCCGAGCACAACTACGATTGCGATGAAAGCTGCAAAGAGAATGTTGCCGACTTGAATTTTGCCGTCGCGACCTTCTGTCATGTGCATGAACATGAGCAGTTGCAGTGCCGCTTGGATAAAGGCAAAGATGAAGATGATGACGACTTTTACACTGTAGTCGAGCGTGGAGTAAAGTGCTACCCAAACCGCTACAAGTGTAAGGACGATGGATAAAATAAAGCCAATGATATGCTTCCACGGAACTCCCGTTTCCACATGTGCGCTATTTGTATTTTTATTTTCTGCCATTTTAGTTCACCATCCCTAACAGGTAGACACCCGTGAAGATGAAAATCCAGACAACATCAAGGAAATGCCAATATAGGCTCGAAATGAATACTTTTGATGCTGCACGTGGCGTCAAACCGCGCATTTTTATTTGAATCAAAATAAATGAAATCCAAAACAGACCAATTGTTACGTGAAGTCCGTGAGTCCCAAGTAGAACGAAGAATGCCGACCAGTAAGAACCGACTTTCATCGTCACACCTTCCATCACGTAATGCGCAAACTCATAAATTTCAAAGCCGACAAAACCTGCGCCAAGCAGAAGTGTAATAATCGAATAGACCATTAACATCTTCGTATTGCCTTTACGCATCTCGCCGATTGCAAGACCACACGTGAAACTACTCGTAAGAAGCAAGAACGTCATGATTAAAACGAGGTGTAGCTCAAACATTTCGGACGGTGGATGCCCGGCATTAGAACCAGCTTTAAACATAACGAAATAGGTTGCGAATAGCGTTGCAAACAGTGCTATTTCGGCGCCAAGGAAAATCCAAAAACCTAAAATGTTTAGTCTGCCTTGCTCCGATTGATATTCTAATGGAAGCGAAGAATTCGTTTTTACAGATTCCATGGGTTACCCTCCTTTATGCCCGTTTCACGTTCGCGTGCATTATGTTCTTCCGTTGCAATAATTTCATCTACTTCAACGTGATAGCCATCGTCTTTTTGGAACGAACGATAAACCATACAGCCAAGAACACCTAATCCGCCGAGAATTCCTAGCCAGTACCAGTAAAACACGAGGCCAAATGCTGCGATAAAGAAGAACACAGACATGATAAAGCCTAGCATTGTATTACTTGGCATATGAATTGGCTTATAATTTTTATTATCTAAGTAAGATTTTCCTTTTTGTTTCATGTTGTAGAAATCGTCTAAATCATTCCACTCTGGTAGAATCGCGAAATTGTATTTTGGTGGAACTGAAGAGCTTGTCGCCCATTCGAGCGTGCGAGCGTCCCACGGATCACCAGTAACTTCCCGCTTAGAGTGTTTGTAACTGTAAACGATATTCCAGCAAAGAATAAGAAACGCAGCCCCCATCAGGAATGCCCCGATTGTGGAAATAAAGTTTAACGTCGTCCAACCATCACCTTGCACGTATGTGTAAAGGCGGCGCGGCATACCGTCAAGACCTAAGAAATATTGTGGGAAGAAACATACGTTAAATCCTACTACGAAAACCCAGAAGAACCATTTTCCGATTTTCTCGTTTAGTCTGTACCCGACCATTTTTGGATACCAGTAAATCAAACCTGCAAAACAGGAGAATACCGTACCCGCAATTAATACGTAGTGGAAGTGAGAAACTAGGAAATACGTATTGTGATACTGATAATCGGCCGCTGCCATCGCAAGCATAACCCCAGTTACCCCGCCGACAACGAAGTTTGGAATGAACGCAAGCGACCAAAGCATTGGCGTGTCAAAACGTATTTGACCTTTATACATCGTAAAGAGCCAGTTAAATATCTTAATACCCGTTGGAATGGCAATCATCATCGTTGTAATCGAGAAGAACGAGTTAACGAGTGCGCCTGAACCCATTGTAAAGAAGTGATGGACCCAAACGAGGAAACTCAAGACGGATATAACGACAACCGCCGCAACCATCGCTGGGTAGCCGAATAGTTTTTTGCGCGAGAATGTCGAAATAACTTCTGAAAATATCCCGAATGCCGGCAAAATTACGATGTAAACTTCCGGATGCCCCCAAACCCAGAACAGGTTCGCCCACATCATTGGAAGTCCGCCGTTTGCCAGCGTGAAAAAGGCTGTGCCGAATAGGCGGTCAAAGGACATTAGTGCTAATGCCACCGTTAAAACTGGGAAAGCAAAGATAATAATCAAACTCGTGATTAAAATTGTCCAAGTGAACATTGGCATTTTCATTAGCGTCATGCCTTTTGTTCGCATTCGCATAATCGTGACGAAGAAGTTAATCCCCGTCATTAGCGTACCGATACCCGCGATTTGTACCCCGAGTAAATAGAAATTAATCCCGTAACCGGCACTAAATTCTTCAGCAAGCGGCGCATAGTTTGTCCAACCGGCGTCTGGTGAGCCACCAATAACGAAAGACAAATTGAACAGCATAGCGCCCATAAAGAACGTCCAAAAACTCAAATTGTTTAGGAACGGGAAGGCCACATCACGCGCCCCGATTTGAAGCGGCACGGCAATGTTCATAAGCCCGATAACGAACGGCATTGCCATGAATAAAATCATAATTGTTCCGTGCGTTGTGAAAACTTCATTGTAGTGCTGTGCATCTAAAAATTCCATACCTGGTAAGGCGAGTTGTGTACGCATCATAAGCGCATCTACGCCGCCCCGGAAAAACATTAATACAGCTGCCAGTAGATACATAATTCCGATTCGTTTATGGTCTACTGATGAAATCCACTCTTTAAAGAGCCATTTCCATTTTTTTGTATACGTAAGTAACACGACAATCCCGATGCTGACGAGTGCAATTGAAACTTGTGCACCTAAAATCAGAGGGTCGCCAGTGATGATAAACTCATTCCATTTCATGTTCAAAAGCCCCCTTTTTTATTCGCCCGCGTCATCCGATTCTTTTTTATTAAATTCATTCGTTTGAATATCGTCTTCCATTTTCTTCATTTCGTCATCATAATGCTTATCTTTATGATAACCTGAACCGTTTTTAATAATCATCGGTTCCATATTGTGCCGTTCAAATTGTGGGTTCGTCACCGTCACCGGACGCGCCGGTAATAATGGTGTATCTGAAACAGTCACTTTTACATTTGGATTATGTGGATTTGTTAGCTCAAAGCCAAAACGTTTATACGCGTAGAAAACGTATTCTGGATCGGCCGCTGGATCAACAAAATCATAATGTGTTCCAGAGAATGTTTTTTCTTTTGAACCGCCTGGAATTAAAAGCTTATCGTAAACATCTTGCGTCAGCTTCGGTGACTGCTGCGCTTTTTTAGTCCAAGCCGCAAAATCCTCATCCGATTGTGCAATCACATTAAAGCGTTGCTCGTGGAAACCTTCACCGTTAAAGTTTGAATTTCTCCCTTTAAACGTTCCTTCTTCATCTGCTTGCAGATAAAGATTCATCGTCATACCTGTCATCGCGTATTTCTGACCACCAAGTTGCGGCACCCAGAAACTCGTCATTGTATCAACAGACGTTAGTTTAAATAAAACGGGACGATCAGTTGGAATATGTACGTAGTTTACCGTTTCGATACTTTCCTCTGGATAACTAAAGAGCCATTTCCAGTCAACGCTTGTCGCATAAATAACAACAGGGTCTTTATGAGAAGTAACTTTTGGTGCTTCCTCACCCGCATAAATTGTTTTTACAGTCGGAATAGCTAGCGCAATAACAATGACAACTGGAATTAACGTCCATAAAATCTCCAATTTTCTGCTACCGTGCATATCCGGCTCATAATTTTTTGGGTTTTTACGTTCACGATATTTAAAAAGAATAATCGTAAACAATACAAAAATTGTCAAAACGATAATAAGCATAAAAATAATGGAATACAAAATCAAATCGCTTTGACCTTTTGCTACAGGCCCTTTTGGATCTAGTACTGTTAAATCACCACAACCGCCAAGTACGCCAACAGCAGCAACTAGCGTGGTTAGTAGGAATGATTTTAGTAGCTTCGACACCCGAATCCCCTCTTTTCCATTTGATGTGTGTTTTTTGTGTGTATTTTTGCGCAAAAATACAACTTCTAAAAAATTGTTTTCAAATCCCTTTTTAAGTTTCACATTCTAAATATATCACAAACTTTTAAAGTAATTAAAAAACTTTAAATCCATACTCGCTTTACATTATAGCTGATTTTTCTTGTTTGTTCAAAAACTTGGCATATGATTTTTTTCACAAACTACAAAAAAAGAGACTTGCTACTAGGATATTCCCTAAAACAAGTCTACTTATTCCACACTTTTAATCTGAACTTCGCCAACTTGAAATGGCAGAGGCTTTATACCTACTTCCACCCAATTTGCAGTCACTTCTGCTGCTAAATCTTGATTTGGAATGAGCGCAATCCCGCAATCGCCGCCACCTGAACCAGAAGATTTTCCTACACCCGAAAAACTTTCCGCCACATTAGCAAGCTCCGAAAGCAAGCTCGTTTCAATGCTAACACCTGCGCTATTACCAAGTTTCTGCAAAATCTCGCGGTTTTTTCGAAGCGCCGCAAACATTATTTTCACGTCTTGCTCTTTAATACCCAATAAAAACTTTTGAACAGCTTCTTCGGATTTAAATAGGAAATCAGCATATTTTTCGGGTTGCTCTTCTTTGAAAAGTTGGATTTCCGCAACTAAACGGCCGGTGCTGACTGGATTTCCCGTCCAACCTACTAAAAATGGCATTTCAAAATTAGGTAGTCTTTCAATTTTTAATTTCGGCCATGGATTTGCCAAAAACCAAGCGAGTGATTTGTACGGCAAATGCATTTTGACCCACTCCTGATCAAATGTCGTGTACGCAATTAATCCGCCGTATAAACACGATGCAATGTCACCACAAGAACCATTTCCTTGAACAACAAGGTGTGACAAGGCAGCCATTTTAAACTTGGTCAACATTTCCGTATCAGGCGCAAATTTTTCCATTAAAGCGGTTATTATCGCCGTTGTAACAGCGGCACTAGAACCTAAGCCAAATTTAACACCATCATCATTTACAAGTTCCGTTTCAATTGTAATTTTAATCGGTGAAAGAGCGATTTTACGGATTTTCAAATAAGCCGTCGCCGTATTAATTGCCAGTGCTGTAAAAGCAAAATGGTCACCCTCCGCTTTGAGTTCCCCGCCTAGAGGCCACGAAACCGCATCATTGTAATGTGGAATAATCAGCTGGTTTTTTGCAGCATCTTCAATCGTCAGCGTAATATATTTATCAACAGCCGTTAAAACCGCCGTGTGACCTGATTCCACGACCGCATATTCGCCCGCAATATAAAGTTTTCCTGGAACTTTCACTTGAATTTTAGTCAACTCGAATCACCTTTGCTCCCTCTCCAGCGTGACAAACATGAGCGTCTTTAACAAATTTTCGCATACGCTCTGCTACTAAATTTTCATTTTCTCGCAAACAAATTACCTTTACATTGGGCCCAGCATCCATCGTAAAATAAGCGGGTATGCCTTCTGCACGAAGTTTTCGAACTTCCTCCATGACAGAAATTGAAACAGAGCTGAAATATGTGAAAGGTGGCTTTGCGCCTAAAGTTGTCGCATGCATCTTCATTGCATTATGTTCGAGAATTTCGCCAACTTCTACAAAATTTTCGGATAAAAACGCGTTTTTAATGTTGCGTAAATCTTCTTCCGCCGTCTGAATCCATTCACCAAAAAATGGCGAGGTCAAAACGGTGGACTTCATTCCATCGCGGCTTGAAATAGCTTTCTCTTCGTCAGATACAACCGCCACCACAACGGCAATTTTTTCCGTTAAATTGCTATGAAATGGGACTGCGAACGAGTCGCGGCCGTCTGAACGTGTGCCTTTTTGCCAAATCGCAAGGCCGCCAAATAATGAGCGGGTCGCTGAACCCGAACCGCGCCTAGCGAGCCGAGATAAATTTGCCATGTCATCCTTTCGACCAAGCGCTGCTGAACTCGCTACTGCGAGAGCGGCAAATGCAGATGCGGATGAGGCGAGTCCGGCGGCGGTTGGAACGTGATTAACCGAATCAATTTTTGCAAAGTAAGGCACATCAAATTCAGCACGGAGCACATTTAAAAATTGCGCCACTTTCGCGTCTTGTTTCACTTGGCCGTTTAAGCTAAACGAATCGTTTTTTGCGTCCTCTAGCCATTCCACAGTCGTCTCGGTATAAAATTTATCCAAAGTAATCGATAAGCTACTATTCGCGGGTAAAATCAGTTTTTCATCGCGTTTGCCCCAATATTTAATGAGCGCTATATTCGTGTGAGCTATCGCTGTTGCTTTCATGATTACCTTCTCCAATCGTAAAAATCCATTCTTGTGCTGCGCCTGCATTTTTCAGAGCTTGCGCGACTTTTTCCGCCTGTTTTGCGCCCGCAACTAAAGAAATCATGCAACCGCCTCGGCCTCCGCCAGTTAACTTCGCACCTAAAGCTCCGTTTTGTAGAGCGACACGGATTAATTTTTCCAGACTCGAATCACTCACTGTCAGCTGTTCTAGAAGGTTTTGCGCCTTGTTCATCTCCGCCCCAATGATTTTCAAATCGGGATTATTTTCAAGTTGCCCTCTTATTTCCCGGGAAATATTTCCAAGTTCGGCAATAAATGGCCGATATTTTTTTGGATTTTCTTGCAATAAGCGTCCGACATCACTTACGGCAGAGCGCGTTTCACTAGGAATACCAGTATCTGCCACCACTAAATAGATTTTCTTTTCAAAATGAAGTGGCTCGAGCGTCTTGTTTTTTTCAAACCAAATTGGTTTGCCCGTTACAACTGTGACCGCGTCCACGCCACTTGGATTCCCGTGGGCGATTTTTTCTGATTGATTGACCAGTTCGAGCAATTCGCTGTCGGAAATTGTTTGCTCAAAGTAGGCGTACAGTGCGCGAGCGATGCTAGTCGATACGGCCGCGCTTGAGCCGAGTCCTCGGCCGATTGGTACTTCACTTAAAACGCGAATTAAAACAGGGGCCTGGCCTAGTTTGTCCAAAATTGCGACAACCATTTGTTTAATTCCCTCAAGAAAATCGGGCATATTTTTTAAATCACCTGTGTAAAAAGCAGATGAAAATTTCGTTTCTTTTTCAGTTTTTATTACTTCGGTTTGAATGACAGCTTGCGCGAAGGGGATTGAAATTGCTGGTTCCCCGTAAACGACAGCATGTTCACCACATAAAATTAATTTTGCTGTAGCACTTCCAGTCGCCAATCGGCTCCATTCCTTCCTACATTAAAATAACGTTGTAACAATCCACGGCGCTGCATAAAGCGTCATAAAGAGCACACCAAAATTAATACCAAGTCGGCTTAAAGCTCCTGATACAATTGCTACAAGTAAAACTCCCGCCATATTAATAAAACCGCCGTCCATGTAACTTAACATCATGACGAGTGCAATGAAAAGTCCCAAAATGGCTTCATGAGGAATGTATTTAAATACAAAACGGCAAATTTGTTGGGAATACTTCATGATAACATAATATGTTAGTCCAAGTCCTACTACAGAACCGATAATCGTTGCAACCGTAAATTCCGACATCGATAAAATGTGATACATGTTATGATCGAGCGTAAAGACGGGCGGCGCATTAAACAACGGATTGGCCGGCCCAATTGCAACGGGGGAAAGCGGCACACCGAGCGCAATTAATGGAATTAAAAGACCTGCTAAATAAGTGGAATGCGCCAAACCTTCCATGCTTGCTAACGCAATTTTAGCTTTTTTAATCGGGTCTTTTACACGGCTTACAACACCTTCTCCGAATAAAACGGTCATCCCGACAGGACTCATGAAAAACGTAAAGCACCCAGCGAGCGAAGTACCAATTGTTGCCCATGATTCTTGCTTTGTTAGAACTTTAAATGGGTTAGGAAAGCCTTTTTGCCTCCCGACATTTGCAATCGTAATTTCCCGTTTTGCGTGCTTTGGAAGGGCATCGCGATATTCTTTATTGAGCAGTGAAATGATACTGAAAATCATTGGGCCAATGGTAATTCCAAGGAAAAAGGAAATGGTAACGGTTTTTCCTTCTGGAATGGCGCCAATTCCCCAGTACAAATAACGTAGGCCTTCAATTAGCAAACCGAAGGGTAAGATAGCCAAAATCGAGAGTATTTTATTTTTACTCATAAGCGCTAAGAAAATTGCCCCGACAAAAAAGACGGGCGCGGCATATTTGGTAATAACTTCGGACAGTGGGGCGAGTAGTGTGGCTAGCCCTAAACTAACAGGAACAGCGATAATCGTCCCGATGGCCGCGCCTGAAGCCATTTTTCGAATCCCCACAACCGATTGTCCTGCTTTTTTAAGTGTCAGTCCATATGGAACCATCGGCGAAGCCATGACCCCGCCTGGTGTCCCTGCAACGGCGACAGGAACCGCATCAGTCAAATTGAGTGTTACGACTGCCGAAACAAAAAAAGCGAGCACAACCATCGGCGAAACGCCTAAAAGGACGAGCGCAAGCGTAACAGGCGCCAGAACGGCTGTTTCATCAGTTCCAGGCGCAATGCCGATAATCGTGTAAATACCAGCCGCCAAAACAGACGCTAAAATCATTTCGATGACAAGTTGGACGGTCATTTTTCAACATCCTCCGTTTCATCAATTTCTTTTAGCGTACGCTTCGGTTTAATAATAAAACTCGAAATAATAAAACCTACAATCGCTCCACCTAGGCCGAAAAATAGGGGTAACGGTGCTTCATTAGGCGCAATAAAATAACCGCCCATTGTGAAAACAACACAAATGAATGTCGCTAAAACTAAATCTTTTATGTGAACAAGATCCGCCCAAATTTCAATATTTTGAGCATCATCTTTCTTTTTTGGCATACTTTTTTCCTGCTTTCCAAATGAATTATAAATCAAACCACTATCTGAATATCATAATCATTTATTGATTTTTTTTCAATATCCGCACAGAAAAAGTTCCAAGTAAGTTGAACTCACTTGGAACTTACTGACTTTTTTACAAGTCTTCGCTTGGACCGTCTTCAAAGCTCTCATCTGGAACTTCTGTTTTTAACACTTGTGGATCCTCTTCTTCTAAATCTTCTTCCGTTTCATCTTCTTTTGGAACTTTCGCTACTGTGGCTACTTTTTCGTCTTCATCTAAACGAATTAGTTTAACGCCCATAGCGCTCCGTCCTGTTTGAGAAACGGTATCAACTTCAAAACGAATCAATACGCCGCTTACGGTCATAAGCATAATATCTTCTTCGCCAGTTACAGTTTTCATTGCCACTAACCGACCATTTTTCTCTGTAATAGAAACGGTTTTGACACCCATACCACCGCGATTACGTAGTGGATATTGCTCAGCTGCGGTTTGTTTCCCGTAACCATTTTCTGTTACAACAAGCACTTTTTCATCGTCTTCCAAAATTTCCATTCCAATAACTTCATCACCGGAACGAAGACGAATACCACGAACTCCGGCAGCCGTACGTCCCATTACACGAATATTATTTTCTGGGAAATAAATTGATTGACCATCTTTTGTTGCGATAATCATATTCTTTTGGCCATCTGTCATTTGAACAGAAATAAGTTCATCATTTTCACGAAGTTCAACAGCGCGAAGACCACTTTGACGAATTTTAGCAAATTGCGAAAGGGTCGTCCGTTTAACTACACCGTGTTTAGTCGTAAAGAATAGATAGCTATCATCTGTAAACTCGCTTAAATTAATAACCGCATTCACTTGCTCTTGGCTTTCAATTCCAAGTAAGTTAATGATTGGAATCCCTTTTGCCGTACGACCATATTCTGGAATTTCATAACCTTTCGCACGGTAAACTTTTCCTGTATTTGTAAAGAAAAGTAGCGTATCATGTGTGCTCGTCGCCACAAGATGTTCTACAAAATCATCTTCATGCGTAGACATACCTTGGACACCGCGCCCACCGCGCCGCTGACTGCGATACGTAGAAAGTGGCAAACGCTTGATATAGCCGCGTTTTGTTAAGGTCACAGCAACTTCTTCTTCTGGGATTAAATCCTCGTCTTCAATGCTGACAAGGTCACCTGTTAAGATTTCTGTGCGGCGTTTATCAGCATATTTCAATTTAATCTCTTCTAATTCTTCGCGAATAATTTCTAAAATACGTTCTTCATCAGCTAAAATCGCTTTTAATTCATTGATAAGTGCGATTAGATTTTGATATTCTTCTTCAATTTTTTCGCGTTCTAAACCAGTCAGGCGTTGCAAACGCATGTCTAAAATGGCTTGCGCTTGTTTATCAGAAAGACTAAATTGCGTCATTAAACCTTCTTTTGCCGCTTCAGTCGTTTTAGAACTACGAATGAGTTGAATAACTGCATCAATATTATCTAGCGCAATACGTAAACCTTCTAAAATGTGGGCGCGAGCTTCCGCTTTACGGAGTTCAAATTCCGTACGACGGCGAATAACGATCTTTTGATGTTCTAAATAGTAATACAAAATTTCTTTTAAATTTAAAACTTTAGGGTGGTTATCTACGAGCGCTAACATGTTAATGCCGAATGTTGTTTGTAAAGCTGTCATCTTATACAGATTATTAACGATAACACTTGCGCTAATATCGCGACGAACTTCAATAACAATTCGCATACCAGAACGGTCGGACTCGTCATTTAAATCTGTAATTCCGTCAATTTTCTTTTCACGCGCTAATTCCGCAATACGCTCAATCAAGCGGGCTTTATTCACTTGATACGGAAGTTCAGTAATAACAATTGTTTCTTTCCCGTTATTTTTCGTTTCAATATCTACGCGGGCACGAACGGTGATAGAACCGCGACCAGTTTCATAAGCGCGGCGAATACCACTGCGTCCCATAATCATACCAGCAGTAGGGAAGTCTGGTCCTGGAATATGTTCCATTAAATCACGAATTGTAATTTCTGGATCATGACTAAGCGCTAATACGCCGTCAATTACTTCACCAAGATGATGAGTCGGAATATTTGTTGCCATTCCAACCGCAATACCTGAGGAACCATTCACTAATAAGTTCGGGAAACGCGCAGGTAAAATGACTGGTTCTTTTTCAGAGCCATCATAATTATCGACGTAATCAATTGTGTCTTTATTAATATCTCTTAAAAGTTCCATTGAAATTTTGGACATACGTGCTTCTGTATAACGCATTGCCGCAGCCATATCACCATCGACAGATCCAAAGTTCCCGTGACCGTCTACAAGCATGTTACGATAACTAAAATCTTGTGCCATACGAACCATTGTAAAATACACAGCTGTATCACCATGCGGGTGATACTTACCAATTACTTCACCGACGATACGTGCCGATTTTTTATACGCTTTATCAGAAGTCATTCCTAAATCGTTCATCGCATATAAAATACGACGATGAACGGGTTTTAACCCGTCTCGAACATCAGGAAGTGCACGTGCCACGATAACACTCATCGCATAGTCGAGAAACGATGTTCGCATTTCTTTATTTAGATTCACTTCAGTTATTCTTTGATTCGGTGTTTCTGCCATTTTAAGCGAAACCTCCCTTTCCGTTTGTCAAGCTTATTCAAAATTATTTCCCGGGAAATAATTTAAATATCTAGATTTTTAACGTATTGTGCATTCTCTTCAATAAACTTACGTCTTGGTTCAACGCGGTCACCCATTAACATTTCAAACGTTTCATCAGCATCAATAGCATCATTAATGCTTACTTGTAGCAACGTCCGATTTTCTGGATTCATCGTTGTTTCCCATAATTGTTCAGGGTTCATTTCCCCAAGGCCTTTATAACGCTGAATGCTATATTTCTCGCCGTCTAAATCTGCCAAGTAGTCTTCTAGTTGTTTATCGGAATAAACATATTCCACTTGCTTCCCGTGCTTTATTTGGAAAAGAGGGGGTTGAGCGATATAAATGTAACCAGCATCAACAAGCGGGCGCATATAGCGGTAGAACAATGTGAGTAGAAGGGTACGAATGTGCGCACCATCTACGTCGGCATCGGTCATAATAATAAGTTTGTGATATCTCGATTTGGATACATCAAAATCACCGCCAAAACCAGTTCCCATCGCTGTAAAAATCGTTCGAATTTCTTCGTTAGCTAAAATTTTATCTAAACGCGCTTTTTCTACGTTTAAAATTTTCCCACGAATCGGTAAAATTGCTTGGAATAAACGATCACGACCTTGTTTTGCAGAACCGCCGGCAGAGTCACCCTCAACGATGTAAAGTTCGCTAATTTCCGGGTTTCTTGATGAGCAGTCTGCCAGTTTACCAGGCAAGCTTGAAATTTCAAGTCCACTCTTCTTACGCGCCACTTCACGAGCACGTTTAGCTGCTAGACGGGCGCGAGCGGCCATTACGCCTTTTTCAACCATTTTTTTACCCACATCAGGGTTTTCCATCATAAATTTGTTAAGTGCTTCTGAAAACAGTTTATCCGTAATCGAACGCGCTTCGGAGTTACCAAGTTTCGTCTTCGTTTGCCCTTCAAATTGTGGATCTGGATGTTTAACGGAAATAATTGCAGTAAGACCTTCGCGGACATCTTCACCAGACAGGTTTTCGTCGCTGTCTTTAAACAGCTTATTTCGTCTCGCATAATCGTTAATAACACGCGTTAATGCGGTTTTAAAGCCGGATTCGTGTGTTCCACCTTCATAGGTGTGAATGTTGTTCGCAAACGAAATAATCGAGCTTGAGAAGCCTGTATTGTACTGCATGGAAACTTCAACCATAATGCCATCACGTTCACCTTCAATGTAAATCGGTTCCTCGTGAATGACTTCTTTTGCGCGGTTTAAATGTTCCACGTAGGATTTAATTCCGCCTTCATAATGATATTCATTTTTCGTTTCATGTTCTGCACGTTTATCTTCAATGGAGATTTTTAAACCGCGATTTAAAAATGCTAATTCGCGCGTACGCGTACGAAGTGTTTCATAATCAAATTCAACAGTTTCAGTGAAAATTTCTGGGTCTGGTGTGAAGTGAACAATTGTTCCACGGTAATCGGTTTTCCCTTGATTTTCCATATCCATCACAACATTCCCACGTTCAAAACGCTGATAGAATTTTTCACCGTCACGATGAACGGAAACTTCTAAACTTGTCGAAAGGGCGTTGACGACTGATGCACCAACACCGTGCAAACCGCCGGAAACTTTATATCCGCCACCGCCGAATTTACCCCCAGCGTGAAGAACAGTGAAAATAACTTCTACCGTAGGACGGCCAACTTTTTCATTAATACCAGTTGGAATACCACGACCATTATCTTTTACTGTAATACTATTGTCGCTTTCAATCGTGATTTCAATTTCTGTACAAAATCCAGCGAGTGCCTCATCAATTGCGTTATCGACAATCTCCCAAACAAGGTGATGCAAACCGCGTTGACTTGTTGAACCGATATACATACCCGGACGCTTTCTAACCGCCTCTAAGCCTTCTAATACTTGAATTTGATCATCACTATAATCAGATGCATTTTCTTGTACATTTGAAATATTTTCTTCTGACATTTAAGTTCCACCGCACTTTCTTTATTTCTAAAATTATATCAACCTAGTAATCAGGATTTTTTAATGTGGCCATTTTCAACCATATACGTTGTAGCTTTCGTAAGTGTTTCATGATTAATTCCGCTGACACTTGTTGTCGTAACAAAAGTTTGAACTTTGCCCGCAATCGCATTTAATAAGTGAGATTGCCTAAAATCATCAAGTTCACTTAAAACATCATCCAGCAGGAGTAAAGGGTATTCGTTTGTTTCTTCATGAATCAAATCAATTTCAGCGAGTTTAATAGATAGCGCCGTTGTTCTTTGCTGCCCTTGAGAGCCAAAAACCTGAACATTTTGCCCATTAACATAAAATAGAGAATCATCCCGATGTGGTCCAATAAGCGTTACACCTCGGTCGATTTCTCTCTGCCGAATCGTCTTCATTTTTTCGAGTAAAGCTGAGATGGAATCTCCTTCTTCAACTAGCGATACTGAAGGTTCATAACTAATTTTAAGCGTTTCAAGCCCCCGTGAAATATCATGATGAATGGGTGCCGCATAACTTTCGAGTTTTCGAATAAATGCATCACGCCGTTCAGTTAGGCGAACGGCCACTTCCGCAAATTGCTCTGTTAAAATATCCAACATGACCGCATCGTATTTTTTCTTCATTTGGGCGAGCTTTAAAAATTGATTGCGTTGCTGTAAAATCCGCTGATACACACTTAAATCGTGCAAATAAACGGGTTGCATCTGACCAATTTCCATATTTAAAAATCGACGTCTAACGCCTGGTGCACCTTTTACAAGTGATAAATCTTCTGGTGCAAACATGACCACGTTTAGGTTTCCTACATATTGGCTCAATTTTTTTTGTTCCAAATGATTAACCTTTGCTTTTTTACCTTTTTGGGAAATAGTGAGTTCGAGAGGGACGCTTTGACCGTGCTTCATGATGCGACCTTCAACTTTTGCTGCGTCAGAATCCCATTTAATAAAATCTTTATCGTTCGTTGTTCGATGTGATTTTGCTAACGCTAGAATTAAAATCGCTTCAAGCAAATTCGTTTTTCCTTGCGCATTTTCGCCAAGAAAAACATTAACAGATGGATCAAATTCGAGCATTAACTCTTCATAATTTCGAAAATTTCGTAAGACTATATTTTCTAAATGCATCTTTCTACACCATTACAGCGCCTGTTCAATTTTTACTTTTCCAGTTCCCGGAATAAGTACAACATCGCCATTTCTCAGCTTTCTCCCGCGTCTGTTATCCTGCTCACCATTGATATATATCGGATGTTCGCTTAAAAAAGCTTTTGCCATACCGCCTGTACTTACAACATCAAGCATTTGTAGCAGTTGCCCGAGTGTCACAAATTCACGATCGATTGTTATTACATTAGCCAAATTTTCACACCCAATCTTTTTTATCTCTACCTTTCTATTTTACTAAACTTTAGCCATAATTACAAAGTTTATTTTCATATAACTCAATTATGGCTTTTTTTACTATTTCTAGTGGGGGGATATTATTTTCTTAAAAACTAAAAAAAACGCCTTTCTGTGACGTTTTTTAAATTTTTCCTATTTTTTTCGAATAACAGCCTTTTTTTGCCAAGCACCTGACTTATAGCGCCAAAGTCCAAGCATTGTTGCCGTAACCCAAGCAACTGGAGTCGCCCACCATAATCCTTCATAGCCCATAACTTTAGAAAGTGCAAAACCAATAATAAGCCGTGAAACAAGTTCAAAAATCCCCATCATTAGAGGCACAAGGGCATCGCCAGTACCACGAAGCGTTTCACGTACAACAAACAAAATCCCCACAACAACATAAAACAAAGACACAATAAGCAAATAACTCACACCAATCTCAATCACTTCTTTTTCTTTTCCGTCTACAAAAAGAAGTAAAAACTGTTTCGCGAAAAGCTGCACAATGAGTGTGATAACTAAACTTGTTATGGTGACAACTTTAATACCCGACCAAAAACCTTTCTTTACGCGGTCCAGTTTGCCAGCTCCAACATTTTGTGCGGCAAATGTGGAAGAGGCAGCGCCGAAAGCAATGCCTGGTTGGTAGGTGAGGGAGTCAATTCGGCTGGCAGCAGTATAGGCCGCAACAACTGTCGCTCCGAAGCCATTGATTAAACTTTGAATGGCCATATTCCCGATGGAGATGAAAGCCCCTTGAAGCCCTGAAGGCAAACCTATACGAATCATTTCCTGCAAAAGAGGTTTATGTATTTTAAAACGATCTCGCTGAATGCGCATGTAGGGAACATGTTTATAAGCGTAGTAAATGCAAAGTATCGCGGCAATAACTTGTGATAAAACAGTCGCCCAAGCTGCGCCTTGCACACCATAATCCATCCAAACAACAAAAACAAAGTCGAGGAAGATGTTCATAAGTGACGAAAAAATAAGAAAGAGGAGTGGGGTAATTGAATTTCCAAGTGCACGTAAAATCGCCGAAACTCCGTTATATAAACTCATTGGCAAGATGCCGATGAACAAGGTAGTTAGAAAAGTATTAGCGTCATTCAATATATTTTCTGGCGTGCGCAGTAGAAGTAGTAATGGTTTCGCGAGTAGCACCCCCACAATGGTGAAGAAAATTCCCGCAACAACGACTGCGATAGAAGCGGTTGCAATGACATCTTTCAATTTATTGTAATCTTGAAACCCAAAATATTGCGCCACAACAACAGCAATTCCACTCATTAAACCGATGATGAGGGAAATCATAAAAAAATTAATAGCGCCGGTTGCACCAACTGCTGCGAGGGCGTCGACGCTAACAAATTTCCCTACAATTACCGCATCAATCATAATGTAGAGTTGCTGAACTAGATTGCCAAGTAGCATTGGCATGGCAAAATAAAAAATTAATTTTGTTGGATTTCCTTTAGTCATATCTTTCATCAAAACGTAAGCACCTCTTCAAAAAGAAAACCCACCAAATCAGGCGGGCTTTTAATTAATACGTACGAACAGGTGTAATAAGTTGTAAAATTTCATTTGGATTTTCTGCATCGCGAGGACGAAGGACGAATGGGCGCATTGTCCCAGCGAAGGAAATTTGAATATCATCACCTTCAAAAGCACGAAGCGCATCCATCATATATTTCCCATTAAACGAAATTTTTAATTCTTCACCTGTAAAACTGTGGCTAAATAGCTTTTCGGAAACATTTCCGACTTCTGGAGAGTTAGAAGAAATTTCAACTTGTCCATTTTCAAGTGTCGTCAATTTAATAACATTATTTCGATTTTCACGCGCCAGTAGGGAAGCACGATCAATTGCTTGTAAGAAAGCTTTCGCATTAATGACTAGCTCTGATTTTGTATCAGTTGGAATTAAGCGCGATGTATCTGGATAGCTTCCTTCCAAAAGACGAGAATAGAAAAGTAAGTCTTTTAATTTAAATAGAATTTGATTGTTTGCGAGAACCATTTCGATGGATTCCGTCGCATCATCTAAAATTTTATTTAATTCAGCTAAACTTTTTCCTGGTATAACAATGTTGTACTCCTCATTAATTTCGGCTTCAAGTGGAATTTCGCGTAACGCAAGTCGGTGGCTATCTGTTGCAACAGCCGTTAGCGTATTGTTTTTAATAATCCAATTGACACCAGTAAGTACAGGTCGCACTTCAATTGCGGAAACCGCAAAAACAGTTTGACGAATAATATTTTTAAGTACGTTGATTGGAATCCGAATTTTTTTACCATCTGAAACTTCTGGTAGTTTCGGATATTCGTAAACATCTAAGCCATTTAAAGTGAAAAAAGCTTGTCCAGAACGAATTGTCGTCTGATTATTTGTTGTGACTTCTATTTCAACATTTTCATCAGGTAAGCGTCGCACAATATCTCCAAAATATTTAGATTGTAAAACGATGCCTCCGAATGATTCTACTTCAACAACGACTTCATCATTTTCAATTAAGGGGATAAATGCCTCGATTGAAATGTCAGAATCGCTACCTGTTAAAGTAACACCTTCATCATTCACCATCATTTTTATCCCTGTTAAAATTGGAATTGTTGTCCGGGAAGAGATAGCACGTGTGACTTCATTTACAGCAAGAACTAGGCGGTCACGTTGAATAACAAATTTCATAAAAATCCCCCATCATCATTTTTTGTAAAACCTTTTAATTAATTAATAAAAAATCGTAGTAATAGTAATAGGCACTGTGGATTTGTGGATAAGTAAGAAAATGACTTCGTATAAAAAGTTTTCCACATGTTAATAAGTTGTGTATAAGTAAGTTCAAGTTTTCCACATGTCCACAATTCAATTAAACATTCTTACGTAAGTTTTTTTCAATTTCAGCGATATCATTTTTTAAAGCTGTATCACTTTTCAAGAGTTGTGTAATTTTTTCGTGAGCATGAATAACCGTTGTATGGTCACGCCCGCCGAATTCATCACCAATTTTTGGAAGTGAAGCGTCTGTAAGTTCACGGGATAGATACATCGCAATTTGTCTAGGAAAAGCAATACTTTTCGTTCGTTTTTTTGCTTTAAAATCTTCTAATTTAACATGGAAATATTCGCCAACTGCTTCTTGAATACTGCTAATCGTTATAACGGTCGATTTTGAGTTCGGAATAATGTCTTTCAAAGCTTCCGCAGCAAGGCCAGCAGTAATATCTTTATTGACTAAAGAGGAGTACGCGACTACACGAATGAGTGCACCTTCAAGTTCCCGAATATTGGAATCAATTTGGTTGGCAATATAAAGCATGACTTCATTTGGAATGTCAAGGCCATCTGCTTTTGCCTTTTTCCGTAAAATAGCAATCCGTGTTTCAAGATCCGGTGGAGTAATGTCTGTAATGAGTCCCCATTCAAAGCGAGAACGAAGTCGGTCCTCTAATGTTGGAATCTCTTTCGGCGGCCGATCACTGGAAATAATAATTTGTTTTTGTTCGTCATAAAGTGTATTGAAAGTATGAAAGAACTCTTCTTGTGTTCCTTCTTTACCAGCTAAAAATTGAATATCATCGATTAATAAAACGTCGACATTCCGATATTTTGTTCGAAATTCTTCGGTCTTATTATCCCTAATAGAACTAATAAATTCATTTGTGAATTTTTCGCTTGATAAATACATAACTTTGGCATTTTCTTTATGTTGCTGTACGTAATGACCTACGGCGTGCATTAAATGGGTTTTTCCAAGCCCTACGCCCCCGTAAATAAATAATGGATTATAGGCTTTTGCAGGCGCTTCGGCAACAGCAAGTGAAGCCGCATGAGCAAATCGATTTCCTGAGCCAATAACAAATGTATCAAAAACGTATCTAGGATTTAACATATGTTTGGCATTGTCTGGATCATTTTCATCCAACATAATTTGGTTAGGTGGGATGGGCTTATAATCAAAGTTTTCATCTTGTTCACCATCAATAAAACGAACTTCAAACAATGTTCCGGTTACTTCTTGCAAAATATTTGCGATAAATTGCGTATAACTTTTTTCTAGCCAATCCCGTACGAAATTATTAGGAGCTGAGATAATAAATGTATTATCTTCTAATGAATGTGCAGTCGTTGATTTCATCCATGTGTCGTAACTTGGTTTACTCATATTTTTTTGGACGATTTGTAGCACATCAGACCAAACATCTTCAATTGGTTGCAAAAAACTCCCCCCTCTTCTTTTTTTATTATTTATCCACAAGCTAGAAAAACAGTGGATAAAGATATCCCGGTACTGTTTAAAAAATATCCACAATGTAAAACGATACTGTGGATAAGTTTAGTTTTCCCCAATTATTTTACTCTTCAACACCTGATATATTATCAAAAAAATGCTTGAATAGCAAGGACTTTCAAAATTGCTCCCCAAACTTATCCACCTGTGAAAAAAAGTTGTCCACAGTATGTGTTATTGTGTATAACTTGTGAGTAGCCATCTGAATAAAATTTAAAATCAATTCAAATTATCCACAATAAAAATCGCAATATGTGGATAATTTTAAAAGAACGTTTAAGTTTATCCACATACTAAACAAAAAATATAAAGCTATGGTAGAATGAAAGTACAGTGTAAATTTGACAAAAAGGTTGTGTTCAAGCATGCATTTTCAGAGATTAATCAATAGTAAAGATTTAGAATTTTACCGAGTTGCTGAACAAAGTAATAGAGAAAAAGCGTTTGGTTATTTAGTCATTTATGATAAAAGGGAACCAGCTGTATTAAAAGATTTTACTGTTTTTTATAAAAGTAGCATTGAACCAAAAATATTTGAAGAGAGCCTTAAAAAAAATCATATTTATGTTCTTTTCTTCCATTTCACAGATATAGAAGACGTCGATGAGATGCCAAAATTTTCGAAAGTTATTCATTTTATAGAAGATTTATTGAAATTTAATGAGTCAAGCTATTACATGGATAATTATTTGATTCAAAAAAATTTATATTTTGAATGCCCACTAGAGTATGAAAAAATTGGTGAGTTTCTTCAATATTTAGAGGAAGTCTCCAAACGAAAAATTCCCTATTTTAAAACAGAGAGAAAAAAATATCTGAATTTATCGCAGTAAAGGGGTTTTTTTGATGTTTAAAATATGGTATGATTATGTGCGGAGTTTATCTAGCTCTATTGACAAATAAAGTTAATTTACGTACAATATTTAAGACTGTCTAATAGATTTAATTCGATTGGACCCATTTATGGGAGGTGTAACAAAGTGAAAAGAACATATCAACCAAGTAAACGTAAAAGAAAAAAAGTACATGGTTTCCGTACACGTATGAGTTCTAAAAACGGCCGTAGAGTTTTAGCAGCACGTCGTCGTAAAGGAAGAAAAGTATTATCTGCGTAGACCACTGAAAAGGCTCAGTGGTTTTTTTATTGGAAGGTTTAAAGTATTTTCTTACTTAGGTAGGACATTCCAAAGGAGTCTGTATGAAAAAAGAGTATCGGATCAAAAAAAATGATGATTTTCAGCTTGTTTTTAAGAAAGGGAAGTCATTTGCTAACCGGCAATTTGTCGTGTATAAATTAAAGAGAGAAGATTTACAACATTTTCGAATTGGTTTATCCGTTAGTAAAAAAATTGGAAACGCTGTCTGTCGAAATCGTATTAAACGTTACATACGACAAGCTTTTCATGAATTTGAGAACGAAATTGATTCGCAAAATGATTATATTATTATCGCCAGAAAACCGGCGGCCAACATGGATTTTCACGAAGTAAAGAGTAGTTTAGAGCACGTTTTAAAAATTGCTAAGGCGATGAAACGTTCTAAAAAGAGCTATTCAAAATGAGTGGGAATTTTAAAAAAGGCGGAATGGGAGGTAATACTTTTTGAAAAAGAAAAAGAACCTGAAGAAAAAACTGTTTATTACAAGTTTAGTCGTTTTACTTATGACAGTTCTTTCGGGGTGTGGGTATTCAACTGACCCAATTACAAAAGACTCTACAGGATTTTGGAGTCATTACATCGTTTATCCTCTATCTTGGGTGATTACTTGGTTTGCAGATTTATTTGGTGGCAATTACGCGATGGGAATTATTGTTGTTACAATCTTAATTCGTTTGCTCATTATGCCACTTATGATTAAACAAATTAAGAGCCAAAAAGAAATGATGAATGTTCAGCCAAAATTAAAAGAACTTCAAGCAAAATATGCATCAAAAGACAATGAAACGAAACAAAAACTGCAACAAGAAACAATGCGTTTATACCAAGAGCATAACATTAATCCAATGATGGGTTGTTTGCCACTCTTGATTCAAATGCCTATTTTAATCGGCTTTTATCAAGCAATTAGCCGAACTGCTGAAATTAAAACAGATACATTCTTATGGATGACGCTCGGAAGTCCAGATCCTTATTACATTTTACCAATTGTAGCAGCCCTAACAACATTTGCCTCATCTAAAATTTCAATGATGGGACAAACACAACAAAATAAATCAATGGCGATGATTATTTATATCATGCCAGTTATGATTTTATTCATGGGGATTACGCTACCATCAGCACTGGCTCTTTACTGGATTATCGGTAACGTATTCACCGTATTCCAAACACTTTTAATAAACAATCCTTTTAAAAATAAACGTGAACTAGAAGCGCGTGAAGCGGCAGAAGCAGAGGAAGCAAGACTTCAAAAGAAAGCTGCAAACATGAAAGCTTCGAAAAAAGGAGGTAAGAAAAGAAAGTGAGAGATATAACTGCGCAAGGACAAACTGTAGAAGAAGCTGTTCAAAATGCACTTAAAGAACTAAAACTTGAAAAAAATCAAGTTGATGTCGAGGTTATGGACGAAGGGAAAAAGGGTATTTTCGGATTAGGTTCACGTCTGGCTATGGTTAAAGTAATTGAAAAAGAAAACGGCACGCAAATCGCGACCGACTATATTTTGGATATTGCTGAAAAAATGGGTGCAAAAATCTCAATTGACGTGGAAGAAGAGGGAAAAGACATCAAAATCCAAATTTCTGGAGAAAACCTAGGCGTTTTAATTGGAAAACATGGTCAAACTTTAAACTCGCTTCAATATTTAACACAACTAATTGCTAACAAACAAACCGAACAATTTAAAAACATTATCATTAATGTTGGCGATTATCGTGAAAGACGTTATGAAACACTTTCTGGACTCGCTAAAAAAATGGGTGATAAAGCAATTAAAACACGGCGTGCAGTACATTTGGAACCAATGCCATCATTTGAACGCAAAATCATTCATGCTATTTTAAGCGAAAATACCAAAGTTGAAACACATTCGGAAGGGCGCGACCCGTACCGTTATATTGTAATTAAACCAGCAAAATCATGAAAAAGACTGATGACAAACAGCAATCTTCGTCGTTAAAGCCTCCGTTCCGCTCCTCACGTACTCAAGTACGCTCCGGTGCGGTACTCGGCTTTGCCTAGAATCTCACCGTTTGTCATCAGTCTTTTGACGTTTAGAATAAATGTGGTAGTTTTTTAGTTAAAGTCGTGTGATGATGTGAGGGGATGGAGTGAATTTGCACGGTAGTGCCGTCAGTGATTGCGGCTGTAAGCAAATTTGCGTGAACACAGCCAGTATCGAGATGCACTTTGTTGTGGATTCGAAATGCATTCGCGCAGGCGACATGACCGAAAAAATGGAATGGAAGTTCTTCAGAAGCTTCTTTTTTCAAAAATAGCAGCTGATCCTGAATGGGCATATCGCGATTTAAATGGAAATTTCGCATTTTACGTAGCGATTTCTCGTCCATTTTGCCTAAATACTTATTTTTACAAGGCGCATGTGTGGCGATAAAACGCCCTTTTAATTCGTAAAAAGGCTTTGCATTTTCTACAAGCGCGTTAAATTTCGCAAGTAATTCTGCATCGGCCTTCAAAACGGGGATTGAGTCGAAATAGGTGTCGACAATTGTTTGATTGGCCCCTTTAATTTCCCCGCGAATATATTTGTAGACGAAACTTTCGTGGTTTCCGAGAACAAAATAAAAATACTTTTGATTTTCAAAGAGAAATTCGACCATCTGCCGCGTTTGTTTGCCCTTATCAATAAAATCCCCTAAAAAAATAAACGCCTGGTCATCAGGCGGGCAAGCCGCAACCCGGTCAGATCCATCAAATTGGAATCCAAAGTCTTCCAGCATGGTTTTTAGCTCCGCTACACATTCATGCGTATCTCCAATAATGTGATACGTTTTATTTTCTGGCAGCAAACAGGTCGCGTAAGCATCATAATTGCTTGAAATCGTCAAATTCTCACGATAATCCACACGGTGAACCTTGGCGTCACTGAAATGGTGGAACGCCGATTTCGAATCCCCAAAGTCAAAAATTTCAATCGAATATCGATTCTTCAGCGCATGTCGCTTCAAATAATCCAAAAACTCATCCGCCAAGTGCGGCACGCTAACAAAAACATACTCCGTATTTGCCGGATACTGAATCGCTTCCAACAACTTTTGGTCAAAATCACCCGCGTTTTGTTCCAAATGCACAAATTTGGGTGGTACCTCGCAATCCAAAATCAACTGTGGCAAAATGATTTTCTCTAAAAACACTTCTTTCCCTAAGCGATTTAAACCTACTAAAAGAAAAAAAGTATGAATTGACGTTTTAATTTCCATAACAACCCGTCCTTAATGTTTCACGTGAAACAATCATTAATTTTAGTATAGCATAAATATAAAAACCCATTTTCTAACGAGTAGAAAACAGGCTTCAAAATGGTCCCGACTGGTCTCGAACCAGCGACCCCCACCATGTCAAGGTGATACTCTCCCAACTGAGCTACAGGACCGTATAAACCAATGATACGAATTTTAACAGCAGAAGTCAATAACAAAAAAGCCAACACCTTTATTTTGGTTAAAACAAAGTGTTGGCTTGCTAAATTTAATCGCTTATTTTAATGTCACCAGAAGAGGTGACCGCGTTTATTTCGCTAGATGCATTTTTCGAGTTGTTTGGCATTTTAATGTCACCAGAATCTGAGCGCACATTGTAAATGGCTTTAATTCCCGCCGGCAACGTTACATTTACCTCGCCCGAATTGGAATCTACAGTGACCGTTTTTGGTTCCTGATTGAAGGCTAGTTCAATATCGCCGGAGCTCGTTTTGGCCGAAGCGCTTGCCCCGAGTCCATCTAATTCAATTGAGCCAGAAGAACTGGTTGAGTGAACTTTTCCGTCTAATTGGCTGCCTTCAATATCACCTGAATTTGTTTCAAGCGAAATTTGTTTCGCACTGAAGTTATCAGCAGAAATGCTACCCGAATTGCTCACCAATTTGATGGCGCTGCCTGTTACATTTTCGGCATCAATATCGCCTGAGGTCGTTTCAGTCGTTAAATCGCCATCAATTCGCGCGGCTTCGATTTCCCCGGAAGAAGCTTTCACATTTGTGTCACCAGTGAGGTCAACTAAGCGGGTGTCGCCAGAGTCATTGTTTACGCTGATTTGGTCAGCATTTGTGCGTTCAAGCTGAATTTCACCAGAAGAAGCGCTCACTTTAAGCGTCTGCAAGCTGCCGTCAGAAACCATCATATCCGACGAATTTCCTTCTACAACAAGTTCTTTAAGAGCTTGTTCTTTGTTTAAATAAATCGTAATTTCTTGTTTGCCATATATATTTATCTTCATAAAGTCAACAAACGGTTCTTTGTTTTTAACTTCAAGGTTAAGCGTGGTGCCGTCATTTTGCACCTCTGTCGTTTTAATTTGTTCGATTTCACTTTTTGTGTAGTGACCAGATACTTCTACATAATTTTTGCCATTTTGACTTTCCTTAAAAATAATATTACTGTCGTGTTCCATATTTAATGTAATATTTTCAACCTTGTCATCTGTCAGTGTAAATGTTTTGTTATAAGCTTCGCCTTTTTCAATCACGTTGCCATTAAATGTGAAAGCAAAGCCAATTCCGCCGATGATAAGTAAAGCTAAGCCGGCAAAGAAGACGCGCCAAGTCCATTTTGTATTTCTCATTTTAACGTCCTCCTTTCAGCGTGTAAGTATGCCAAGAAATGACTAGAACACTTAGTTTTTTAACAAGGTTTGTAAACCAAAGAATAACTGGTAATAGCATTAAGCCTAGGCCGGTCATGGCAATGCTTGCAAAGCCTTGATACATTTCGAGTGTTTGTCCAAACATGAGGGAAACGAGTAGTAACACTGGTGATAAAACGAGCGTACCGACTAAAATCCAAAGTGAAATGACAAAACTCCAAATTGAAATGCCGATGGGAATTAAAAGAATTAAATCTAGGAAGATAAGACCGATGAGCAAAATGACTCTTAAGCCTGGTGTGCGTTCTTTTGTGGTCGGCTTTCTTGGAACGTAGTATGTTTCTGGCGGAGTCATAGGGTCTTGAAGTAGTTCTTCGCGTTGTGTGAAGATGTCTTCGGCGATTGATTTTGGCGTGCCGAGGCTTAGGACGATTTCTTCTTCGCTTTTGCCTTCTGCTTCGCCACTTCTAAAGTGTTCGCGGTAATCTTCGAGTAATTCTTCGCGATCAGCTGGATTTAGTGAGGCTAGTCGCTCTTCTAATTCGGTTAAAAATAGTTCTTTATTCATCTCGCACTCCCTCCTTTTCCATTAATTTTGTGACGCTGTTTGTAAAGTTACTCCATTCAAAAATTAATTCATTCAAGTAAATTTCACCCTTTAATGTTAATTGATAATATTTTCGTGAGGGTCCTTCGGTGGACTCTTTCAAATAAGTGGTACAATATTCATCTTTTACAAGTCGTCGTAATACCGGATAAATGGCACCTTCTGCGACTTCAATGTATATGGAAACTTGTTGCGCGAGTTCATAACCGTAGCGGTCCTTGGAACGAATCAAATACAAACAACACAATTCTAGGACGCCTTTCTTAAACTGCGGATTGACTTCCATAAAAAGCCCTCCATTCTTTGCTATATTTATTTTCTCAGTACTGATTATTATTCACTACCCGAATATAGTATACCACTAACTACTGTTCAATGCAAGGTACTAAAATGGAATTGATAGTTTTACTTGGAATTCTAGACATACTTCCTTAAAATAAATCAGACCGAACAAAGTAACTACTTTGTTCGGTCTGATTTAAATCTCTTTAATGGATTCTCTTATAATCATATTGGTGGAGATGATGGTCTCTTTTGGAATGTTTTGTTCTCCTTTTAATATTTGAAAGAGAAGTTTTGTAGCACTTTGTCCCAGACGATTGATGGGAATGTCAATGGATGTTAGTGGGGGGGACAAAAAGGTTGATGCAACTTTGTCGTTGTAGCCGATGACGGATAAATCTTCTGGAATTTTGTATCCGTGATCAGCCGCCATTTTGTAAATGCTCATGACTTTGATATCATCGGTTGCGAAAACGGCGGTTGGTTTATCGTCGCTTGACATTAATTGTACAGCGGCTTTGTAGCTATCTTCAATTTGATAACCGCTATCAATAATCCAGCTTGCACGAATATCTAGTTGATGGTCGAATAGACAGTTTCTGAAGCCGGCTAGGCGGTCAACGGAAACGTGGTAGTCGAGTGGGGCATGGATACAGGCGATTTTTTTATGACCGTTTTGGATAAGAAACTTGGTTAGGGCGTAGCTGTCGCCAAAATTGTCGGTATCGACGGAGTAAATATTTCGGTAAGCGCCTTCAACTTTCCCCGTAACAACGATAGGAATATTATACGCGTCAATTTTATCAAAAAAGGTTTCGTCTGCGGGTGAACTAAGCATGATAATGCCTTTTATCATCTTTTCTTGGATTTTTGTAAGGCATTTCTGGAGCTCGTCTTTACTATTTTTGGCTGTTTGCAAAATTAAATCAAAATTTTCCCGTTCTGCTTCTACTGAAATCGAATGAATGATTTCTGAAAAATATGGATTTCCTGATGTTGTTTTCGTGGAGCGATTTGAAATGACCATGATGGCATCAAAACCTGAGGAAGTTAGTGCGCGCGCGAGTTTACTAGGCTGATAATCTAATTCTTTAATGGCGCGGAGCACTTTTTCGCGTGCTTCTTCGGAAATATTCGTTTGTTTGTTGAGTACACGTGAGACCGTTGATTTCGATACACCGGCATGTTTCGCAATATCGTATATCGTGGCAGCCAATTCCATCTTCCTTTCTATTTATGGTATCGGTTTTATGAAAAAAGATTCTAAATGTATCTTACTCAATTTTAATGGAATTGTCCAACACGGCAGAATAGAATACGATATACCAAAGCTTTTCGTAAAAAAATTTAAAAATAAATTGACAGAAAGCGCTTTCTATTTTATAATTCATTTTATGGGAGCGGTACCACGAAAAGGAGGTTATCATGGCAAAATTACAAGAAATTTTGGCGCGCATTTATGATGCAGATGTTGTCCCGAAGCTTGCGGATAGAATTGAAGCGCGTATTTTAGAAACAAAAAAGAAAGCGCTTTATAGTAAAGCGGAGTGGGACGAAAAGGATATTGTTTTAATTACATACGGGGATCAAATTTTCAAGGAGGACGAGGCGAAGCTGGCAACATTTAAAACGTTTTTTGATAAATATTTGAAAAATTCGTTTGAACTGGTGCACATATTGCCGTTTTATCCTTATTCTTCAGATGATGGCTTTTCGGTTATTGATTATAAAAAAGTGAATCCGGAGCTTGGCGATTGGCAGGAAATTCAGGCGCTCGCGGACGAAACGCGACTGATGTTCGACTTCGTGTGCAACCATATTTCAAAGGAAAGCAATTGGTTTAAGGGATATTTGGCGGGAAATCCGGAGTATGAGGCGTTTTTCATTGATTTGCCAGCGGATACAGATTTAAGTCAGGTGACTAGACCGAGAGCGACGCCACTTTTAACTCCTTTTTTGAAAAAAGATGGGTCTAAAGTGAATATTTGGACCACTTTTAGCGACGATCAAATTGATTTGAACTTTGAAAATCCAGAAGTGCTTTACAAAATGGTGGACGTCTTGCTGTCTTACTTGGAAGAAGGGCATCTTATGTGCGGCTTGATGCGGTAGGATTTATGTGGAAGGAGCCGGGGACGACTTCAATTCATTTACCGAAAACGCATGAAATCATTAAATTGTTCCGTTTAATTGCGGATACGGCAAAACCAGGTACGGTTTTAATTACGGAAACAAATGTGCCACACCGCGATAATATTAGTTATTTTGGAAATAACGATGAAGCCCAAATGGTTTATCAATTTCCGTTGCCGCCACTGGTGCTCCATGCGGTTAAAAGCGGGCAGGCGTCAGTGCTTTCGGCATGGGCAAGCGAGATTGAAACGCCGTTTAAACAAACAACGTACTTTAACTTTCTTGCTTCACATGATGGCATTGGTTTAAATCCGATTCGCGGTATTGTACCAGAGGAAGAGATTTTGGCGCTTGTGAAATTGCTTGAAGATGAGGGGGCGCTTGTTTCTTATAAAGAAAATCCGGACGGGTCGAAAAGTCCTTATGAGGTGAACGTGACGTATATGGATGCGCTTAATCATATAAATGATGCGGACGATTTGCGTTTGAAGCGCTTTTTGGTGGCGCACAGCATCTTACTTGCGATTCCGGGCGTGCCGGCGATTTATGTGCAAAGTGTGCTTGGTAGTCGTAATGATTATGATGGCGTAGAGAAAACGAAACATAACCGTTCGATTAATCGTAAAAAATATCATTATGATGAAATTACGTCTGAACTGGCGGATTCGGAAAGTTTACGCCATAAAACGTATGATGCGCTAACAAAACTCGTGACGCTGCGCAAAAATGAGCCTTTATTCCACCCAGACGTTACGATGGAAGTTTTAGACGGCGGCGAAGAATTGTTTGCTTTAAAACGTGTGAATGCAACGGGTGAAATGATAGTCATTCATAATTTAGCTAATAAAACGGTACATTTTGATTTAGAGGAAGGGAATTACACCGATATTATTTCGGGTAAATCGTATCGTGGGAGCGGTACCTTAGAATTAGAACCATATGCATTTTACTGGTTAAAACCAAATGAGGAGGAAAAATCATGAAAAGAAAAAGCTTAGTTTTACTTGTTGTTGTGCTTGTTTTGGGTGCGTTACTGACGGCTTGCGGAGGTGGGTCTAAAGCGAGTGATGAGAAGGTTACAATTGAATTTATGCACTCTTCGGTGGAAAAAGATCGCCTAGATGTCATCAACAAATTGATTGCCGATTTTGAAAAAGAACATAAAAACATTAAAGTGAAGCAAATTCCGGTTGAGGAAGATGCGTATAACACAAAAGTGGTGACGCTCGCGCGTTCTGGAAAGCTTCCGGCTGTCATGGAAGTAAGTCAAGATTTCGCGAAAGTTATGGATAAGGATAAATTGATTGACCAAGATGCGGTTAAAAATGTGATGGAAACAGTTGGGGAAGATAGCTACTACGAGGGAGCTCGCAACTTAGTTCGTTCTGAGGACGGCAAAAGCTATATTGCGGCACCAATTAGTGGCTGGGTACAAGGCATTTGGTACGACAAAAAGGCTCTTTCAGACGCTGGTTTTTCGGAACCAAAAAGCTGGGACGATGTTTTGAAAATTGCAGAACACTTTACGGATGCAAAAAATAAAAAGTATGGGATTGCAATGCCAACAGCAGAAAGCACAATGAGTGAGCAAGCCTTCTCTCAGTTTGCTCTTTCTAACAAAGCGAATGTTTTAAATGCTGACGGCGATATTACAATCGATACGAAGCCGATGAATGAGGCGCTCTCTTACTATAAAGAGCTTTCGCAGTACACGATGCCAGGCTCGAACGATGTTACGGAAATTAAAGATGCTTTTATGAATAAAACGGCGCCAATGGCGATTTACTCAACTTATATTCTGCCCGCTGTGTTTGAAGACGGCGACGCGAGCAACATCGGTTTTGCGATTCCAGAACAAAAAGAAAAAGCTGTTTATGGTACGGTTTCAGGTTTAACGATTTCGGCAGGGCTTGATGAGGCGCAAAAAGAAGCGGCAAGTACGTTTGTTGAATTCTTATCGGAACCGAAAAATATGGCGTCTTGGGTACTGATGTCACCAGGCGGTGCGCAACCGGTTAATAAGGACGTTTTAAAAGAAGACGCGTACAAAAATAATGAAGTCGTTCAAGCATTTGGCGACCTTTCGAATGAAATTGCAGCTTCGTTTGACGAAATCCAAGTTTTCGGACTTGTTGACGGTAAAAACTTCACGAAGATGGGGGATATTACGAGCTCGGGCATCATCGCTCAAATGGTTAACAATGTAACCGTTGGCGGCGGCAGTCCTTCGAAGGATTTAAAAGAGGCGCAAGCTAAAGCTGAATCAAATGCATCAGGGAAATAAAAAAGGATGGCACTCTTTTGGTCGAAATTTTAGAAAAGAGTGCCGTTCCGCTTCAAGAATAGGCGTAAACCGTTTATTCGGTAGGAGGGAATTATGAAGACAAAAGTTTATAAACGATCCGATTTTAAGCTCGCGATGATTTTGCTGGCTCCAAGTTTTGTTTTGCTTGCGGCGCTCGTACTTTATCCGATGCTATCGAACATTCATATTAGTTTTCTAGATATGCCGCTCAATCCAAATTTGAAATCGACATTTATTGGGTTGACGAATTATTTGGACATTTTAAAGGATCCAGAATTTTATAAGTCGCTTGGCCTGACAGTGGGCTACACGGTTTTAGTTGTGGCGGGCAGTACGGTGCTTGGGCTCGCTGTGGCGATTTTCTTTAACCGTGAATTTAAATTTAGAAAAACGGCGCGGTCGCTCATCATTTTGTCATATGTGACACCGTCGATTTCACTAATTTTTGCTTGGAAATATATGTTTAATAATGGATATGGTATTGTCAACTATTTTACGGTCGATTTACTGCACATTTTTGATTCTGCGCCACTTTGGTTTGATAATCCTGTTTCGAGTTTCTTTTTAGTCGTGCTTTTCGCGATTTGGCGCTATTTCCCGTACGCTTTCATTTCGTTTCTTGCCATTTTACAAACGATTGATAATTCGCTTTACGAAGCGGCGGATATGGACGGCGCGAACTTTTGGCAGAAATTTAAAATTGTTACTTTGCCGGCGATTATGCCTGTTTTAGCAACGGTTGTGACACTTCGGGCGATTTGGATGTTCTATATGTTCACCGATGTGTACTTACTTACGAATAAAGTCAACATTTTAGGGGTCTACTTGTATAAAACGGCGTTTGCCTTTAATGATTTAGGAAAAGCGGCGGCCATTTCAGTTATCCTCTTTGTCATTATTTTCGTGGTTATTATTTTTACAAGAAAGCGGGTGGATTTAAATGGCGGTAAGTAGCAAAAAAGCAAAACGCACGAAAAAAATCGCGTTTTATATTACCATGGTTGCCTTTTTGATAGTTTCCCTTTTCCCATTTTTCATTATGCTTATGACATCGTTCAAAGGGACGAAAGAAGCCATTTCAACGAGCCCAACAATTTTCCCGCGGGATTTTACGTGGCAACATTATGTCGATATTTTTAATCCTGATATTTTCCCGTTTTTAACCTACTTTAAAAACAGTTTAATTGTGTCACTCGTTGCGGCTGGGGTCGCTGTGGCTCTTGGGATATTAGGCGCGTATGCATTGTCCAAACTGCGGTTTAAAGGACGCATCACTATAAACGCAAGCTTTTATACCGTGTACATGTTTTCAGGAATTTTGTTAATCGTTCCTTTGTTTAAAATTATTTCAAGTTTAGGCTTGTATGACACAGAAACGTCGCTAATCATTACAATGGTGGTGCAAACCTTGCCGACAGCTGTCTTCATGTTGAAAAGCTATTTTGACACCATACCGGACGATATTGAGGAAGCCGCGATGATGGACGGCCTAAACCGCTTCCAAATTATCTTGCGGATTATTATTCCGCTTGCCGTTTCTGGCATCATTTCCGTGTTCGTGTACTGTTTCATGGTTGCTTGGAACGACTATTTATTCGCCTCGATTTTCCTATCGAGTTCCGAGAAATTCACCCTCCCAATTGGGCTGAACACGCTATTTAGCACGCCTGATTACATTTGGGGTCGAATGATGGCAGCCTCGCTTATTACGGCGCTTCCAGTTGTGATTATGTACGCGTTGTCAGAGCGCTTTATTAAAGGGAATTTAACTGACGGCGGCGTCAAAGGCTAGCAGGCTGAACGGTAAACGGAATTTTTCGCCAAAAAGCGAGGACTTAGTAAAACATTGAATTGAAAGGAAGTTTGTTAGATGAAAAAATTAGTTGCGACAGAGCCGCGTGTGGCGGCGCTTGTGGAATATGAAGAAGTAGCTATTCAGAAAGATGAAGTGAAAATAAAGGTTGAATTTGCTTCGCCAAAACATGGGACGGAAGTGGTTGATTTTAGAGGGATTAGTCCTTTTATTGATGAAGAATTTTCGGCAGAATGGAATATGTTTGTGAAGCGCGACGAGGGGGCGAAACGCGGCATTGAATTCGGCGACTTGCCGCTTGGTAACATGATTTGTGGTGAAATTACGGAGGTTGGGGAAACTGTGACCGAATATGCGGTCGGGGATAAAGTACTCACTTACGGACAAATTCGAGAAACCGTCATTGCAAAAGGCGTGAACAATTATAAGTTGCGTAAAATCCCAGCCGGCGGTAGTTACAAAAATGCTGTTTGCTATGATCCTGCCCAATTTGCTATGAGCGGCGTTCGCGACGCACATGTTCGCGCAGGGGATTTTGTCGTCGTTGTAGGTCTAGGCGCTATCGGACAAATTGCTATCCAGCTTGCCAAAAAAGCGGGTGCAAGTATTGTTATCGGTGTGGACCCAATTGCACATCGCCTAGAAATTGCTAAAAAACATGGCGCCGATTTCACTTTCGACCCTACAAAAGTCGATGTCGGCCTCGAAATCAAAAAAGTGACGAATAAACTGGGCGCCGATTCGATTATTGAAACAAGCGGCAACTCGGCGGCGCTACAAAGCGCACTGCGCGGCATTGCATACGGTGGGATTATTTCCTACGTGGCTTTCGCCAAACCGTTTCCAGATGGCTTCAATTTAGGACGCGAAGCTCATTTTAATAACGCGAAAATTGTCTTTTCCCGTGCGGCAAGCGAACCAAATCCAGATTATCCACGCTGGGACAGAAAACGCATTGAAGACACGTGTTTTGAGCTTTTGATGAACGGCTATTTGGACTGTGAGGATATCATTGACCCGGTCATTCCATTTTCTGAAAGCGCGGCTGGCTTCATGAAATACGTGGATCAGCACCCAGATGAAAGCATTAAAATGGGCATTAACTTTTAAGGAGAGATTAGGATGAAAATCGGAACGCAAAACCAAGCATTTTTTCCAGAAAATATTCAAGAAAAATTTCAGTATGTGAAAGATTTAGGCTTCGATGGTTTTGAAATCGACGGCAAGCAACTTGTTCAAAATCTAGAAGAAATAAAAGCGGCAATCAAGACGACCGGACTGCCAGTTTCAACCGCGTGTGGCGGCTATGATGGCTGGATTGGCGATTTCATCGAAGAAAGACGTTTGCGAGGTTTGGAAGAGATTAAAGCCATTTTACGCGCTTTAAAGGAGGTTAACGGCAAAGGCATTGTTGTGCCGGCGGCCTGGGGCATGTTCACGTATCGCCTCCCGCCAATGACGTCCCCGCGCTCTACTGAAGGCGATTTTGCAGCGGTCAGCGCTTCGCTAATTGAGCTTGACAAGGTAGCGGGCGAAACGGGTACAACGATTTTTCTTGAGCCGCTCAACCGCTATCAGGACCATATGATTAATACGCTTCAAGATGCCCAAGATTATATTGATAAAAATGAGCTGTCGAATGTGAAAATTATCGCCGATTTTTACCATATGAATATTGAAGAGGACGGTATTTCAGAGGCACTGACGGCGCATCAAAAAGATGTGAAACACATTCACCTTGCCGATAATCATCGGTATCAGCCGGGCAGCGGGGCGCTTGATTTTAAAAAGCATTTCGATACGCTAAAAGAGCTTGGTTACGATGGATATATGACGTTTGAATGTCGTATTCGCAGTGAGAATGAAGAGCAGGCTTATAAAGAGGCGCTTGCACATATTAAAAGTTGTTTGTAGTTAGGGGTTAATGGGATGAAAAAGAGAGTGGCGATAATTGGGGCAGGGCAAGTGGCAGAAACGGTTCATGCTGAGTATTATAAGACGCGACCGGAGCTTATTCTTGCGGCTGTTTGTGATCCGAATTTAAAGCGTGCGGAGGAATTTGCGGAACAAAACGGCTTTTTAGCAGCATATTCGGATGCTAAATCGCTGTTTTTAAATGAAAAAGTGGATATGGTGAGCATTTGTACGCCGAATCGTTTCCACTTTGAAAATGTGATGTTGGCGCTTCAAAACGGTGCGCACGTCATGTGCGAGAAGCCACCTGCGATGACGCCTGAAGAGGCGCTCGCGATGGCTGAGGAAGCCGCATCAAGAGGGCTCGTACTCGCGTATGATTTTCACCACCGTTTTTCAGATGAAGCGCGGTTTTTAAAACAAGAGAAAAAGCTTTTTGGCGACATTTATATTGCCCGTGCTAGGGCGCTTCGGCGTTCTGGCGTGCCGGGTTGGGGGACGTTTACGAACAAGGAAATTCAAGGCGGGGGGCCGCTGATTGATATTGGCATTCACATGCTCGATACGGCGATGTACGTGCTTGATTTCCCGGAAGTTAAGCGCGTTATGGCAAAAAGTTTCCAAAAAATTGGTACGAAAAAACGGACGGGCTCGTTTGGCAGCTGGGATCCGGAAAAATTCACGGTGGAAGATGCGCTTCTCGGCTGGATTGAGTTTGCGGACGGGAGTGTGCTGGAACTCGAAACGTCTTTTGCTTTGCATATGAAGGAAGAACGGATTTTTGATGTTGCGTTTTTCGGGGATCGGGCGGGCGGAACGCTCTACCCAGCGGAAATTTATACGGATACGGACGGCGAGCTAGAAATGCTCCGGGAACCTCGTTTTAATCAAAAAGATAGTCATCCAGAAAGCATGGCGGCTTTTGTTGAAAAAGTTCTTTCAGGGACGGGTGAAGTCGCTTCCGGCGAGCAAGGGTATGTCATCCAGCGTCTTGTTGCCGCACTTTATGAGTCCGCCGAGAAGGAAGAGTGTGTCTATTTATGAGATGGTCAGAACGCGAATTTAAAATGGAATGTTTAAATAAATATGGCACTCTTTTTACGGTTGGAAATGGAAATCTAGGCGTGCGCGGCGCGTTTGAAGAGGACTACTCCGAGCAGGTGCGCGGCATGTATGTAGCGGGACTTTACAATAAGCCTGCTGGCGGCGTCAGCGCCGAACTCGTCAACTTGCCTGATGTGATGCGGTTTAAAATTACACTGGACGGCGAAGTGTTCTCCATGCAGCTAGGAAAGCTCGTTCAATTTGAACTATCCTTAGATTTGGCGACAGGAGAACTCGTCCGCCAAATCGAGTGGCGCAGTCCGAAAAACAAGTCCTATCAATTGGAGTTTCGCCGTTTTGCGTCCAAACAAACGAAGTCGCTTATTGCGAGCCGTGTGTCGATTACACCGCTTTCTGGCGACGCTCTAATTATAATTGAAACGGGTATTGATGGGCAGCAAACCAATTTTGGCACACAGCAATTAATTGAGCGGGAACTGCGCGTTTTGGGGGAAACTCGCATGTATGCTTCGTATGAAACAACAGAAAGCCAAGCGAACATGACGATTATTTCAACGCTTTCTGAAAAAGCTGTTTTTTTTGCGAAAAATCGCCAATTAACGGGTAAAGTAACGTATCAAGCAGTGAAAAATAAAATGATAACGCTTCAAAAAATGACGCATATTTTCACAGATGCTGAAATCGATATAGCTGCTATTCCAGCAGAAAATTATGATGCTTGTTTGGCAGAATCAGCATCAAAATGGCAGGAATTTTGGCAAGTTGCGGGTATTCAAATTCAAGCGGACGATGCGCATGACCAATTGCTCGTTTCATTTGCGCTGTACCATCTTGAAATTATGACGCCAAATGGGGAGGTGCCTCTTAGTGTCGGCGCGAAAGGGCTGACCGGAGAGGGCTACAAGGGGCACGTTTTTTGGGACACGGAAATCTTTATTTTACCTTTTGTGCTACATAAAAAGCCAAGTGAAGCCAAAAGCCTGCTGCTCTACCGCTATCACCGCCTTGAAAAAGCGCGTGAAAAAGCGCGTAAGAACGGCTACAAAGGAGCTTTATTCCCGTGGGAAAGTGCTTTTAGTGGCGATGAGGAGACGCCTCTTTTTGCGGCGATTAATATTCAAACTGGGAAGCGGCAGAAAATTGCGTCGGCGCTTGCGGAGCACCACATTGTGGCGGATATTGCGTTTGCGGTGGTGGCTTATTACGCGGCGACGAAAGACGATGCTTTTATGCGCGCTTGCGGGGCTGAATTGCTCCTCGAAACGGCGAAATTTTGGCTAAGTCGCGCGGAAAAAGCGGGAGACAAGCTCGTTATTCGGGACGTCATTGGGCCTGATGAATACACGGAACACGTTGATAATAACGCCTACACGAACTATATGGCGCACTTTAACGTGCAGGAAGCCGCCAAATGGAACCCAGCGTTTAAACCGCAGGCGGAAAAATTTTTGCAAGGACTTCATTTGCCAAAACCGAACGCGGAGGGTATCATTCCACAAGACGATACTTTTTTACAGAAGCCCGTTATTTCTTTGGAAAAATATAAGAAAAAACAAGGTAGCCAAAGCATTTTGCTAGACTACGCGCGTTCAGAAGTCAACGAAATGCAAATTTTAAAACAGGCCGATGTGGTCATGCTGCTCTATTTATTCCCGGCGCTGTTTCCAAAAAGTGTTATGGCAAAAAATCTAGCGTTTTATGAGGCGCGAACGATTCATGATTCATCGCTTAGTAAAGCCATTCATGCCATTGTAGCTCAGTGGTGTGGCAACCGCGAACTTAGTTACCGCTTTTTCAAAGAGGCTTGTCGCATTGATTTTGGCGATAATCCGCACTCGTCAGATGACGGAATTCACGCGGCCTCACTTGGCGCCATTTGGCTCATGGTGATTCACGGTTTTTCTGGTATTCAAATTCGCGACGGCGTCCTATCTGTTAATCCGGATTTACCGGATAGCTGGCATGAATTGCGTTTTCAGTTCTGCTATTTAGGAGAACAATTGGCTTTTGCGCTCACAAAAAGCGCGCTTCGTATCGAAAAACAAACGGATGTGCCGATGCAGCTTTCCGTTTTAGGCAAAAAATATGTGTTAGAACAAACATTAACAATAAAATTTTAGGAGGTAGCGCCATGAAAGTAGTGATTGCGCCCGATTCATTTAAAGAGAGTTTGTCCGCGAAAGAAGTGGCTGCAAGCATTCGCGCAGGTTTTGCGCAGGTTTTCCCACACGCAGAATACGTTTTGCTTCCAGTAGCTGATGGCGGCGAAGGGACGCTTGCGGTGCTTTCTGACGCGTACGAAGCGGAAGTTCAGGAGCTCGAAGTAACTGGCCCTTTGGGAGGAAAGCGGAATGTGTCATACGCTTTTAAAGAGCACACTGCTTTCATTGAAATGGCCGAAGTTTGCGGGCTCGACTTAATCCCGCGTGAAATGCGCAACCCTCTAAAAGTGAGCACAGTTGGCGTCGGGGAACTCATTCGCCATGCGATAAATTTGGGCGCCACAGAAATTCTAGTCGGCGTTGGCGGTAGCGCCTCAAATGATGGTGGAATTGGAATGGCAGCAGGTATGGGCTACCGCTTCCTAGACGCTGCGGGAAATGAAGTGGCACCAATTGGTGAAAACCTAGCGCGCATCACGCAAATTGATGGCACAGGTGTTCCAAAGGCGCTTGAAAACGTCAAAATTCGCGTCATAAGCGATGTGGCGAGTCCGCTTTGTGGGGATAACGGCGCGACAGCCATTTTTGGACCTCAAAAAGGGTTGCCGCAAGCTGAAATTGCCCGCGTTGATGCCATGCTCGCCGATTTTTATACCCGCCATTTTGGCCGCATTCCAACTGAACCAGGTAGCGGAGCGGGAGGTGGAATGGGTGCCGGACTTGCCGAATTCCTTTCTGCGGAACTAAACGCTGGAATTGAATTCATCTTAGCTCGCTTAAAGATGCAAAAAGTCTGCCAAGATGCTGATCTTATCATTGTGGGCGAAGGGCGCATGGACGGTCAAACCGCGCAAGGAAAAGCGCCGCTTGGTGTAGCAAAATGTGCCCCCAAAAACGTGCCCGTCATCGCCATCTGTGGTAGTGTGACAGAAGACGTTTCGGAGCTTTATTCAAAAGGTATTACGGCTGTTTTCCCTTCAATAGGTCGTGTAGCTTCGCTTGCTGAAACGCTCTATGACGCGGCTGAAAATATTGAACGGACAGCTCGCAATGTCGCAGCGCTAGTGACAAGAGGCTTCTAAAAGCTGATTTTTTGAGTTCGTTTCAAGATAAATAGATTTAAAAGCATAAATCTAGTAATAAAGCCATTTTGAGGATGGTAGTTACTAGGTTTATGCTTATTTTTGTTTATCATAATGCTGAAGTAGGATATAAGGTAGAACTTTAAAGAATTGCCACAAACAAGATTTGAAATGTGTAAACTACACAAGCGTTTCAAAGTTATCAATTATAATATGATAGGGTGTGATTGAAACAAAAGTTTAAGTTTTTTTATTGCGTTTAAAATTTTATAACATTTTTCTTTTCAGCGATATAAAATAAAGCCAAATATTTTCTGTAATTTTTACGTTGTCCGTGGTTTTATTTTAATCATGGAAAAGTTATTTAGTTAATCATGTGGTGACAATAAAGAACGTTTATTAAAGAGTTGTTTTAGGATAGTGAAAGCAATGGTTTAATAGAGATTGACTAATGTTTTAAAAATAGTCACAAAAATTTTTTTAAATGTGTAAATTACGCATAGGTTTTGAAGTTAGTAATGCTAAAATCTAATGGCATACGATATTATATGCAACCACATTTCGTAAGAGAAAGGATGTTTATCAAATTAATAGATTACAAAGGAAGGGAAGAAAGATGCCAAATTTCAAAAAAGGATTTGCTGGCATTGCAATTTTGCTATTGATCATTCAAACGCTTGTATCTCCCATTGTTAGTTTAGCTGCAACAAACACTAACTCAGGTACAGAAGATCAAGTGCTTAAATTATCAACGGAAAATCAGAACGTTAAAACGGGCTCTAATTTTGATGTTCATATTTCCCAAACAAGTGGTGATACAGCAACAATTGCAATCCCAAATGATATTTCCTTTGATAAAGTTGCCGACAACAACTTAAAAGCAAACATTAAAACTGCAACTTTTAACCAAGATAAATCAGAAATCACGATTACTTGGAATGAGGATAAAAAAGATAACGCCGCTGATTTAACATTGAAGGCTGAAAAAGCGGGTAATTATGGTCTTATCGGTAAAACAACTATAGATGGTGTGGATCACACATCAAACACATTGCTAATTACGGCAGAAAGCTCGTTAGGAACGCCTTCACTTAAATCTGGGACTGTCAATGCTGATATTGATATTGCTCCAGTGAACGCTTCTGTTCAAGCAGGGCAAGATACTGTTTTTGCTTTGAACTTTAAAGTAACAGGAAGTCAAATAACATATCAAAATGCAAATATTACTATTGATCTTCCAGCGAATGGTTCATTTACGCAGGATTTAAATGAGTTGGCCATTTTCAATGTTGTTCCAAGCTATGATGCTAATGCACATCGTTTAACGTATCATTTTGATACATTAAGTGCTGGGCAAGCAGAGCAAGTAATTATTAAGGTACACACTGAAAATGGTGTCACAACGGATGGAACACAGTTCGTTGCAAAGGCTAGTTTCACAGCTGATAATTTTACTGGAAATGCAACAGATGATGCAACTGTTACAGCAAAAGCTTCATCAAGTGTTTCGGTTTCAAAAGCATATGTAGAAACATTGAAAAATGGTACTGCAAGTAGTGATCCAGCAGTAGAAGGCGATACTGGTGTATGGTCTATCAAAGTTAATGCAGATGCAAAAGACACAGGCTTACTTTACTTTAAAGAAGGAAGTAAAATTAAAGTAGTAGATACGATTCCCGCGGGATTAACTTATGTTAGTGATGATTCTGGCGGAGTGTATGATAGCGCAGCACGAACTGTAACATGGGAATTTGATGCACCTACGATTGATGCACAAAAAGCAGTAGCAAGCGGAGATTCCTTATTTAATAAAACGATTGAAGTCCGTACGACTTATGATGCGGGCATAACGGAGATAACATCCTATACGAATACCGCTACGGTTTCAGCTGTAGATTACAGTGATCAAGCGATTTCTAAGGATGCAACCGCTAAGACGTATGCGGGTCCATTTGGTGGAGATGTTCCAGCACCATCTGGAACGCTTATTACTCCAGTGCATTATGGTCCTAAGGATGCAGAAGGCGGTGTTGGCGGAGATAGTGCTAATCCAAATCCAAGTGTATATGATAGTGCTCGTTTAGGGTTTTCTATAGCGTTAACAAACTACACAACAAATAGTCGTACGATGGATTATGATAAATACGAAGTTAATTATAATATTGATGACGCACTAAATTTAAGTGAGTTTGTGATTAATCCTAGTGACTATAACCCAGATTTTGCTCCTCCTGATGCGGTTTCTGTTGACCCTTCAAAAGAATCGAAAGTGGATATCTATGTCACGATTAATGGGCAAGAACAATTACTAGCACAAGGTGTTGGACCAGGAACATATAAATTACATGATTATGGAATTGCTGATGGGACGCATGTTAGTAAGATTCGGTATTCCTATCAATATCGACCAGCAGGATATAACAATTGGATTTATATGTACTATAGTGTGGAGTCTGGATATACAGGTACAATTTCTAATACGGTTTCCTATGATGTTACAGGTTATGATGTAGCAGGAAATCAAGTTTCTTGGAATAATGATGCTGATATGAATGATAGTTCGACGCTGACAGGCGAGAGAACGGCAACCATTGTTCCAAAACCAGCAGGTTCGATTCCAATTCTTAGTAGCTCTATCAAAATAGTAAATCAAGAAAACGGGATTGTTCAACCAGGAAGAAATTTTGTTCAAGGTCAATTAGCTAATGACACTTCTTCTGTAGAAAAAGCAGGAAGTCCATTAGAAGAGATGTTGTTGCTTCCAAAAGGGGTTACCGTGGATGAAGCGAATCCTATGTATCAAATGGCTGATCAGCTTACGTGGGGATCAGCTACCACTGATGGAAATAACGAAGAGGGAACTATTAAAATAGTTGATTCCAACTACAATGGAACGGGGCAACAACTAATTCACGTTAAATGGAATGAAGATAGTTTATATCCTGGAAAATCCATTTCTTATTTCTTCGCTGTTAATATTGCCGAAGATGCACCATCTACTTTAACACCAATGGTCTATGGTTCGGTTGGAGACGCTAATTTTGACGTTCCAACACAAACCGGGGATGTTATTACTAATTCTGTTAAAGTACAAGATACAAATGATATTAATGGCAATGGTAATGTAGATGAAAACTTAGTAGTTTCAGGTAATAAATACTATATTCTTCGCGAAGATAAGATTACGACTTCTAAACTTGTTAAAGGCGACCAAGATACGGAGTTTTCTAAATTTGGTCATACTTCATTAGGTGGAACAATTGATTATCAACTTAATCTTACAAATGACGGAGAAACCCAAGTTAATCAAATGGTATTAATGGACGTACTTCCTTCTGTTGGCGATTTAGGTATTACAGATAATACACAACGGGGAAGCCAATTTACACCAATTATGACGGGTCCGATTACAGTTCCGGCTGAATGGGCTGGAAAAGTAGCCATCACTTATAGTACGGCTACTAATCCGACTAGAGATGATTTAACAGAAAACGTTCTTTATCCAGAAACAACAACTCCAATTACAAATCCAATAGATGCGCAACAACCAAATTGGATGGACGCAACATCTGTAATGGATTGGAGTCAAATTCACAGCTTTAAGATTACTTTACTTGATAATGCAAGCTTTAATACTGGTGATAACATCGCGTTAAACTTCTCTATGCAAGCACCAACAGTGTTAGATGCAAGTTTAACAAACCCAACAATCGATGAACAAACTCGTGCAGCATGGAATTCATTTGCTTATGCTTCTAACAATCTACAAGCTGTTGAACCTGAACGTGTTGGTGTCGTTGTTAATGATGTACCGGAAGAACCAGTCATTCATAAAGATGTTGAGAACACACAACATGTAGACTTAACAAATCGTGATGATAGCTTTGACTGGCATGTAAATGCAATTTTTGGAAACACAACATCAACATGGACAGAAGCAAGTATCACCGATACCATTAACGACTCACTAGATATTCAAAATGTTACTGTAGTTGATGAAAACGGAACAGATGTAACAAGCAATGGTCAAGTAAACATTGATGGTAATAACATTTCGTTTGACTTAGCGATGCAAGATGGTAGTTTTAATTATTTAGCAGGTCATACGTACACGATGACGATTACGACAAAAATCAAAGATAGTGCAACAGATGAAGAATTAGCACCATATATTGCTTCAGGAGGAATTCCAAACCAAGCGGATCTACACTTTGGTGATGCCGGAGAAGTGATTCACTCTGAAATTCCAACTGTTACTCCACCGCCAGAGGAACCAGTCATTCATAAAGATGTTGAGAATACACAACATGTAGACTTAACAAATCGTGATGATAGCTTTGACTGGCATGTAAATGCAACTTTTGGAAACACAACAACATCATGGGCAGAAGCAAGTATCACCGATACCATTAACGACTTACTAGATATTCAAAATGTTACTGTAGTTGATGAAAATGGAACAGACGTAACAAGTAATGGTCAAGTAAACATTGATGGTAATAACATTTCGTTTGACTTAGCAACGCAAAATGGCGATTTCGCATATTTAGCAGGTCATACGTACACGATGACGATTACGACAAAAATCAAAGATAGTGCAACAGATGAAGAATTAGCACCATATATTGCTTCAGGAGGAATTCCAAACCAAGCGGATCTACACTTTGGTGATGCCGGAGAAGTGATTCACTCTGAAATTCCAACTGTTACTCCACCGCCAGAGGAACCAGTCATTCATAAAGATGTTGAGAATACACAACATGTAGACTTAACAAATCGTGATGATAGCTTTGACTGGCATGTAAATGCAACTTTTGGAAACACAACAACATCATGGGCAGAAGCAAGTATCACCGATACCATTAACGACTTACTAGATATTCAAAATGTTACTGTAGTTGATGAAAATGGAACAGACGTAACAAGTAATGGTCAAGTAAACATTGATGGTAATAACATTTCGTTTGACTTAGCAACGCAAAATGGCGATTTCGCATATTTAGCAGGTCATACGTACACGATGACAGTTACGACAAAAATTAAAGATAGCACAACAGACGCAGAATTAGCACCGTATATTGCTTCAGGAGGAATTCCAAACCAAGCGGATCTACACTTCGGTAATGCTGGAGAAGTGATTCACTCTGAAATTCCAACTGTTACTCCACCGCCAGAAGAACCAGTGATTCATAAAGATGTTGAAAACGTGCAACACCTTGACTTAACAAACCGCGATGATAGCTTTGACTGGCATGTAAATGCAACTTTTGGAAACACAACAACAACATGGACAGAAGCAAGTATCACCGATACCATTAACGACTTACTAGACATTCAAAATGTTACTGTAGTTGATGAAAATGGAACAGACGTAACAAGTAATGGTCAAGTAAACATTGATGGTAATAACATTTCGTTTGACTTAGCAACGCAAAATGGCGATTTCACATATTTAGCAGGTCATACGTACACGATGACGATTACGACAAAAATCAAAGATAGTGCAACAGATGAAGAATTAGCACCATATATCGCATCAGGAGGAATTCCAAACCAAGCAGATTTACACTTTGGTAATGCTGGAGAAGTGATTCACTCTGAAATTCCAACTGTGACGCCTCCGCCGGAGGAACCAGTGATTCATAAAGATGTGGAAAACACACAACATGTAGATTTAACAAACCGTGATGACAGCTTTGACTGGCATGTGAACGCAGAGTTTGGAAACACAACAACATCATGGACAGAAGCAAGTATTACGGATACAATCAATGACTTACTAGAAATTCAAAATGTTACTGTAGTTGATGAAAACGGAACAGATGTAACAGCCAATGGTCAAGTAAACATTGACGGCAACAACATTTCATTTGATTTAGCAATGAAAAATGGTGATTTCACGTATTTAGCAGGTCATACGTACACGATGACAATTACAACCAAAATCAAAGCTAGTGCGACAGACGAAGAATTAGCACCATATATCGCATCAGGAGGAATTCCAAACCAAGCAGATCTACACTTCGGTAATGCTGGAGAAGTGATTCATTCTGAAATTCCAACTGTTACTCCACCGCCAGAGGAACCAGTGATTCATAAAGATGTGGAAAACGTGCAACACCTAGACTTAACAAACCGCGATGACAGCTTTGACTGGCATGTAAATGCAACTTTTGGAAACACAACAACATCATGGGCAGAAGCAAGTATCACCGATACTATTAACGACTTACTAGACATTCAAAATGTTACTGTAGTTGATGAAAATGGAACAGACGTAACAAGCAATGGTCAAGTAAACATTGACGGTAACAACATTTCGTTTGACTTAGCAATGAAAAATGGCGATTTCACATATTTAGCAGGTCATACGTACACGATGACAATCACAACGAAAATCAAAGATAGTGCAACAGACGAAGAATTAGCACCATATATTGCTTCAGGAGGAATTCCAAACCAAGCGGATCTACACTTTGGTAATGCCGGAGAAGTGATTCACTCTGAAATTCCAACTGTTACTCCACCGCCAGAGGAACCAGTGATTCATAAAGATGTCGAGGACACGCAAGCTCTAGAGTTAACAAATCGTGACGACAGCTTTGACTGGCATGTAAAAACAAGCTTTGGAAATACAACAACATCATGGGCAGAAGCAAGTATCACCGATACTATTAACGACTTACTAGACATTCAAAATGTTACTGTAGTTGACGAAAACGGAACAGATGTAACAGGCAATGGTCAAGTAAACATTGATGGTAACAACATTTCGTTTGACTTAGCAATGAAAGATGGCGATTTCACGTATTTAGCAGGTCATACGTATACAATGACGATTACAACAAAAATCAAAGATAGTGCAACAGACGAAGAATTAGCACCGTATATTGCTTCAGGAGGAATTCCAAACCAAGCGGATCTACACTTTGGTGATGCCGGAGAAGTGATTCACTCTGAAATTCCAACTGTTACTCCACCGCCAGAGGAACCAGTGATTCATAAAGATGTTGAAAACGTGCAACACCTAGACTTAACAAACCGCGATGACAGCTTTGACTGGCATGTAAAAACAAGCTTTGGAAACACAACAACAACATGGGCAGAAGCAAGTATCACCGATACTATTAACGACTTACTAGACATTCAAAATGTTACTGTAGTTGATGAAAACGGAACAGATGTAACAGGCAATGGTCAAGTAAACATTGACGGTAACAACATTTCGTTTGACTTAGCAATGAAAGACGGCGATTTCACGTATTTAGCAGGTCATACGTACACGATGACAGTTACGACAAAAATCAAAGATAGTGCAACAGACGAAGAGTTAGCACCATATATTGCTTCAGGAGGAATTCCAAACCAAGCGGATCTACACTTTGGTAATGCCGGAGAAGTGATTCACTCTGAAATTCCAACTGTTACTCCTCCAACAGAGGAGCCAGTGATTCATAAAGATGTCGAGAACACACAACACCTAGACTTGGCAAACCGCGATGACAGCTTTGACTGGCATGTAAAAACAAGCTTTGGAAACACAACATCATCATGGGCACAAGCTAACATCAGCGATGCAGTTAATGACCTACTAGACATTCAAAATGTTACTGTAGTTGATGAAAACGGAACAGATGTAACAGGCAATGGTCAAGTAAACATTGATGGAAACAACGTTTCGTTTGACTTAGCGAAGAAAGATGGCGACTTCTCGTATCTAGCAGGTCATACGTATACAATGACGATTACGACAAAAATCAAAGATAGTGCGACAAACGAAGAATTAGCGCCATTTGTTAAAAATGGGGGTATTCCAAATAGTGCGAGCCTAACATTTGGTGAAACATCTAAAACAATCTATTCGGAAAAACCAACAGTAACACCACCACTTGATTATCCTGCTGGTAATCTACCTCATACAGGTGATACCGACAACATGATTTGGATACTTGCTGGTGCACTTGTACTACTAGGCACGCTTACGCTTGTAGCGCGCAGAAAACGTAACAATAACGCTTAACACAACAATAGCTAGGCAAGAGTGTCTTGCCTAGCTATTTTTTGAAAGGAAATAAAAAATTGAAAAATAATGAGCCCGAAACATATCCAAGGATTCAAAAGAAGTCGCTAAAGGAACAAGAAGCGATTATTCAAGCCTATTTAAAAAATAAAGAGGTAAGTTTTCATTGTAAGAAGTGTGGTTATCATTTTACAATTCAACAAAAAATGCAAAATGTAAGCTGTCCAAAATGTCGAACAACTTTTCATCGCAATTTTAAAAAGAAAGTAGAGATTCAAAAATGAAGAAACGTAATAAATGGTATTTGTTCATTATCGTTGTCAGTGTAGTTTTGATTGGATTTGGAGGCTACTGGGCGTTTAATTTTAAAGAAGAAGCTACTAGTGCAGTTGTAGACAACATGAAAGTACAAGTATTAAGTCAAGAAACGACAGATCAAGTCGGGACTTCTGAGTGGAAAAAGAAAGCAACAGGAACATTTCTCATCTTAGATGCTGAAATGACCAATCAAGCTAATAAAGAGCAACCGGCTAGCCTATTGACATTTAAAATAAAAGATACAAAAACAAAAAAAGAATATCCATTATCTGAAAGCGCAACAATTTCAAACGCTTTAAATAAAGACGGGAAAATGAAAGATGTCTTTTTCTTGAGTACTTTAGCAAAGGGAGAAAGTAAAGAAGGACAACTCGTTTTTGAAATGCCTGCAAAAGCAGCAAAAGCAGATAGTCTGGAACTTGTTATTTCAAGCACAAAAACAGCTCAACAAAAATCGATAAAAATACAGAATTAATCTGTTTTAAATAAGGGAGTCACTAAGTTATGAAATTCCGAATTACTTGCTATTTGCTAATCTGGATTGGTGTTCTTCTTTTTAGTATACCTTTTCTGAAAAATGAATACCTAACTTACCAGACGACTAAATATGATGTAACGCAGTATACAAGTCAAGAACTTGCAGCAAATGAAGATAAGGCGGGCACAGAAGCTCCTAAGAGCAATACGCCTGCAGATATACAGCCACCATCCGTAAAAGGCATATCGAAATCAGCGACGCACAACTATTCGGAGGATGTTGTTGGCGGAATTAGCATACCGGAGCTCCATATCCAGCTACCGATATTACAAAAAATGACAAACGAAAATTTATATGTAGGTGCAGCTCCGGTGGTTAGTGACCGGAAAATGGGAGAGGGTAACTATGTTTTAGCCGCCCATCATATTCACCGAGAGAATGCTTTCTTTGGTCCTCTTATGAATGCAAAAAAGGGAGAAAAGGTTTATCTCCAAGACGACACATTTCAATACAGCTACCAAATTTCAAACGTAAAAGTAGTTCCAGAAACGAATACAAATGTGTTGAAACAAACGGAAAAGCCTACACTTACGCTTATTACTTGTGACAAACCAACAGCAACAACAAATCGCCTCATTGTAACGGCAGACTTAGTACAGAAACTCTCATTAACTCAAGTAAGTAAGAGCGAAATGGTTTTTCAAACGAAAACAATGCCAACCTTTAACTTTTGGACAATCATTATCGGAATAAGTGTTATTTTTATAGTTGGCCTCTTAATTGTGATTATGTGGAGAAAGCCTAAAAAGAATAAATAACCTAGGCCTCAATTAGTTTAGAATAAAATGAAAAGGAGTCTCGCGTATTGGAGTCTCCTTTTTGCTTGCCGAAAAATGGGTGAAAACAAAATTATCATCGCAAACCTATTGTGAGAGATTTAAAAATTGTTTCACGTGAAACATTATGGTAGATTTAGTTGCCATGAAATGCCGAAGCGGTCTGATACCCATGCGAATTTTTGGCTAAATCCGTAGTTATCTAGAGGCATTAAAACTTTGCCATCTGCGGAAAGTAGGGCAAGATAGGATTCGAGTTCTTCTAAATCCTCACAGTTAATGAAAAAAGAAGTAGATGGGGTGAAATCAAAATCGTGTTTAACGCTGCTATCGCTTATGAAAATTTCTAAATTATGGATTTTGATTTTCCCAAGCATGATGCCATCAGCTTCATTTGGCTGTTTATTTATGAAGAGTATCTCCGCATCACGAAAAGTTTCTAAATAGAGCTGTATCGCCTGTTCAGCCGCTTTATTTTGGAACATTAGAAAAGAATTGATTTCTTTCAACTGAATTCCTCCTTCTAAAAACGTCTTTTTTTGCATTATAACATGGCTAATAATGTGTGAAAAGTCGCTAGAAAAAGTGTATGATTGAAAAGGAATAGGGAGGTTGAATTGGATGAGCCCTAGAGGGAAGTTTTATATGTATGCGGTTGTGAATGCAGCGCCATTTTTGCCATATCTACTATTTATTTTAGTCGGAAATGAGTACGAAGGCTGGCTAAACGGCTATGCCGCACTTATTATTTTTTACGTGTTTAATTACACAGGAACATTTTTATTTAACGCATTCGGTAGAAGAATGAACGCCAAACAGCATTTATTGCTACTTTTATGCATGGGCATATTCGGTTCGCTAATTGCCACGCTTGCCCCGTTCGCAACATTTTGGATTGAAATCGGTGCCGTTTTTATCGGAATTTCAAGCAGTATGATTCTGCCACTTTACATTACTTTGCAATATCACGAGCGATTTTTTTATGGGAGAAAAATGAGCAATAAAAATTACTTAGCTGCGCTTTCTGTTCTCCTTGTCGCAATTTGTGCCGCAATCTTCCTCGTGAAGTTTACTTTTCCATGGGTGGCGTTCTTATTTTATGCGCTACTTTTAGTTGTGACTTTCTATTTTGTTTACAAATTGCCAAATTATGAAGTGGGGAGAATTGAAAAAACCGGCTTTTTAATGCGCCCATTTATTATTTTTCTTGTGTTTTCAGCCATCATTTTCGTTATAAAAGGTGTCCGAACAACTGATTTGGCAAGCCTAGTAACCCTTGCAGTTCTAGCCTGCCTAGTAGGGATTATCATCTTAACCGTGACGCTTATTCGCTTCCGTCCTGTTTTAAAACTATCCGTGCTCGTTCACTATTTTTCACTTGGTCAAGGAATGGCCGTTAGTTTTGCCCTCTTATATGGGACGTTTTACTCTTTAGCAGAGCAAAATTTCAATTACATGATGTTTAGAATTTATTTAGTGTATTTTTTCGGCATTATATTTTCACTGCTATTTGAACCGTTGTTTAAGAAATTTTGGAAAAAGCGCCCGATTTTGGAGCTATACGCGATAGGAATAGCCATTGGGGTAGTCTGTATGGTTTTCCCATGGACGATTTCAATTGGCGTTTTCATTATAGGCATGTTTTCTTCAATGACGGGCCGGTTTTTAAATCGGCAGGCGTATAGTCATTCGTCGGACGCGATGAAAGACGCGAGCTTGTTGCTCCGAAGTCGTTGGAATAAATTAGGCAGTATTGCACATCAAATTACATTGGTGTTCTTGCTTTTCCTGGGGAGCCTTTTTTCTGAAAAGTTGACGATCACAAATGTTGTCTACGCGCTCGGCGGTAAAGGAAATTTTGAGCATGCTTTTCTCCCAGATTTGCTTTTTGCTGCTGGTGTAATTGCACTTGCGATTATGAGTTACTGGTTTATCGGGATAAAAAAATATGTGAAAAGTGTTAAAAAGTAAACACCTAAGCTCGTTTGCTTGACGCATAATGGACTTTGGCATAATCTGAACGAGAGGTGAGGGAAATGGCGATTATACATGCGAAAGAAGAGGAACTTGACGAATTAATTTCCAATCATCCGAGAATATTATTGAATTTTTGGGCAGAATGGTGCGCACCGTGCCGATGTTTTTGGCCAACGCTAGACCGATTTTCTGAGATGGAAGGCGAATTTATTCAAGTTGTGAAGGTAAATATAGATAAAGAAAGACCACTTGCGGAGCGTTTTCAAGTGAAAGGGATTCCGAATTCCATCGTAATTGTGGATGGTGAAATAAAAGGGAGTATTGCGGGAATTGTAAGTTGCGAGGAGCTTCGTAGTCGTGTAAAAAGTTTCATTTAAAAAGCCACATGTCATTCAGCGACATGTGGCTTCTTTTTTTATTTAAACGTACGGAAACGTTTTTCGTCATCGATAAATTCTTTTTCACCTGGTTCAGCGACAATGTTACCAAATGGCATTTGTGCGCGTAAGTTCCAGTTTGCTGGAAGGTCGAACTCAGCTTGTACAGCATCATCAATTAGGGGGTTGTAATGTTGCAAGGACGCGCCAATTCCAGCGTTTGCAAGTGCCACCCATACAGAATGTTGCGCGATACCAGTTGATTGTTCAGACCAGATTGGGAAGTTGTCTGCGTATAAAGCGAAGTTTTCTTGTAAGCCTTCGATAACTTCTGTATCTTCAAAGAATAAAACGGTGCCGTAGCCAGCACGGAATGAAGCGATTTTTTCTTCAGTGGACGCAAAGCTTTCAGCAGGAACGATGCCGCGAAGCGTTTCCTCCGTCATATTCCAAAGCTTGTCATGGCTTTCTCCAAAAAGAATAACGGCACGAGAACTTTGGGAATTAAAAGAAGATGGGCTTAATTTAACGGCTTCCTTGATGATGTCCTCGATTTCGTTTTGTGATAAAGAGACGTTTTTGTCTAAAGCATAGATGGAACGGCGAACTTTAATTGAATCTAAAAATGTATTTGTCATTGATTAAAACTCCTTTTTAAATGTTATCTACTTACATAAGTATAGCAACTATATTTTTAATTTCAACTATAAAATTTCGAGAAAAGTTCATGTAAACGCTATCTATGTTGTGGTTCTAAATGAAAAAATTTAAAAGTAAGAATAAAAAACTTGCAAAAAAGAACGTTTGTTCGTATAATAAAATTAGGAAGAGGTGATGATAATGGTTTATGCTTTGCCGCTAAAAGAAATTGAATTTGATACCAGTCTAGCGTCTTTAAAAGTGCGTCCAGTGCGCGATGTTGTGGAACAAGAAAGTTTTCTTATTACACTTCAAGATGCCATAAAACGAGAATGGCTGGTGCGTTTGCAATATTTTGAGGAGGCCGACGTAGCCCATTTAAACTTGGCTCCATTTGAAGATCCGGAAGCTTTTCACGGGTTAGGCTGGGTACGCACGTTAGAGCTTGTGCCTCTCGAATTAGATGAAGTAACGCAGGAGATTTTACTGCAAGATGTACTTGGAATTATCTATGCCGTTCAATTTAGCGATATAGTGAATATTGAATTAATGTAGGGAAATAGCAAGCGACTATCATGGTCGTTTGCTATTTTTTTGTTTAAATTCAAAAGAGCTTCTGCTATAATATACAAAAGTATAAAAAGACAGTTTTTTTAAGCAATTTAAAAAATTGTGGCTAACTTCACAATTTCGAAAGTAGGTGTCTTGTCGAAAAAAACAAAAAAGGCTCATGTCTCACCGGTTGGCGCAAATGATTGGTAACCTTTTGAGAAGAAATACTGGTGATTCGTTTTTTAGTAAAATGACTGTGAACAGGAGCGATGATGAGTGGAGCGTGTCTATAATTTTTCAGCGGGACCGGCAACTTTGCCAGTTCCAGTACTAAAGCAAGTCCAAGAAGAACTATTATCGTATAAAGGATCAGGGATGTCAGTCATGGAGCTAAGCCATAGGTCTGCACTTTTTCAAGAAATTATTGATTCGGCCGAGCAGCTGCTTCGCGAGTTAATGGATATTCCAGATAATTACAAAGTGCTTTTTTTACAAGGCGGTGCAAGTTTACAATTTGCGATGGTGCCTTTAAATTTAGCGCAAGGCAAAAAAATAGAATTTGTGAATACAGGAAGTTGGTCGAAAAAGGCAATTTCAGAGGCTAAAAAGCTGCCGAATGTTACGACTTCCGTCATTGCGTCATCTGAAGATAGAAATTTCAGCTATATTCCAAATATCCCTGCACCGTCTGAAGATGCAGCTTATTTGCATATTACAGCAAACAATACGATTGAAGGAACAGCGATATTTAACGTGCCTAAGACGGGTGATGTGCCGTTAGTTGCGGATATGTCATCGAATATTTTAGCGAGCCACTACGATGTGCGTGATTTTGGACTTATTTATGCGGGTGCGCAAAAAAATATCGGCCCAGCTGGACTTACGATTGTCATTGTTCGCGAGGATTTAATTGGGGGGGCGGAGAACTTGTCTTCTATGCTTGATTATCAGGTGATGGCAGATGATGGGTCGATGCACAATACGCCGCCTACGTTTGCGATATATGTGGCGAAACTAGTATTCGAATGGATTAAGGCGCAAGGTGGTGTGAGCGGCATGGAGGCTTTGAATCGCCGAAAAGCAGGTCTGCTTTATTCGTATATCGATGAATCGAATCTATTTAGCTCACCTGTTGAGCCGTCTGTTCGTTCGCTGACAAATATTCCTTTTACGACCGGTGACGCAGAACTAGATCAAGCGTTTATAAAAGAGGCTCTAAAAAAAGGTTTTGTGAATTTAAAAGGGCATCGTTCGGTTGGCGGAATGCGGGCGAGCGTGTACAATGCGTTTCCAATTGAAGGCGTTGAGGCGCTTGTTGCTTTTATGAAGGATTTTGCACGTAGCCATGAAGGGGGAAAGGTTCATGTTTAATATTGAAACGTTAAATGCGATTGCCGATGAGGGGTTAAGAACTTTTGATTTGGAAAAATATGTGCTTGATGCGAATGCGTCCCCTGATGGTATTTTACTTAGAAGTTATGGTCTGCACGATTATGATTTCCCAGAATCATTAAAGGCGATTGCGCGCGCTGGTGCGGGTGTGAATAATATTCCGCTTGAAGTCTGCTCGGAGCGCGGTATTGTCGTATTTAATACGCCTGGAGCCAATGCAAATGCGGTGAAGGAGTTAGTGCTTGCGAGTTTATTTATGGCGGCTCGGCCGATTATCGAGGGCAACATTTGGGTGCAAGGAATCGATGACGAGGATGTTGAAACGAAAGTAGAAGCGGGCAAAAAGGCTTTTTCTGGAACGGAGCTTTATGGGAAAAAATTAGGTATTATTGGACTTGGCGCGATTGGTGCACTGGTTGCCAATGATGCGGTGGCGCTCGGTATGGATGTCGTTGGCTTTGACCCGTATGTTTCGGTGGACACGGCATGGAAGATTTCAAAAGACGTCAAACGTGCCATCACACTTGAAGAAGTTTTAGCGACATGCGACTATATTACGGTTCATGTTCCGCTGCGCGACAATACGCGCGAAATGTTCAATGCGGAAACCTTGCTTTTATTAAAGCAAAACGCCGTGTTGCTTAACTTCTCCCGCGGGGAACTTGTGAATCAAGACGCAATTTGTGAGGCGCTAGAAGCCAATCAATTGCGCATGTATATTACTGACTTTGCAACCAAGCAGCTGCTTCAAACGGAAAAAGTTCGCGTCCTACCTCACCTTGGTGCTTCAACGGAAGAAGCGGAAACCAATTGTGCGCTGATGGCGTCCCGCGAATTACAATATTTCTTAGAAACAGGTAGCATCAAAAATTCGGTGAACTATCCAGCGGTTGATATGCCCTATAACGGGCATCCGCGAATTGGTGTGTGCCACCGCAATATCCCGAACATGGTTGGACAAGTGACGACGATTGTCGCGAATCATGCGATGAACATTATGGATTTAACGAACCGTAGCCGCGGCGATTATGCATATACGCTAGTCGATATGGACCGAAATGATTCCAATAGTTTAGAAGCAATCAAGCTTGAATTAGAAGCTGTTGGTGGCATTTTGCGTGTGCGAATTATCGAGCCTTTAGGCGTTACGGTATAAATTATTTCCCGGGAAATAATGGAGCCTTGAGAAATTTCTTGAGGCTCTTCAAATTTAGGAGGAAAACTAATGGTGAATGTACGACCGTTTCAGGCAGTAAGACCGAATGAAAATGTAGCGAATAAAATGGCGTCCTTGCCATACGATGTTTTAAGTAGTGCAGAAGCAAGGGTGCTAGGCGATGCGAATGAATATTCATTTTTACATATTGATAAAGCGGAAATTGATCTTGAGAAATCATTATCGCCGTATGATGACATGGTTTACTTAAAAGCGAAAGAAAATTTACGGGCGTTTTTACAAAAAGAATGGTTGAAAAAAGATGTTCGTGCGGGTTTTTACATTTATGAACTGGAGATGAATGGGCGCACGCAGACGGGGATTGCAGCAACGACGGCGATTGACGACTATATTTCTGGGAAGATTAAAAAGCATGAGTTCACGCGGGAGGAAAAAGAGCTCGACCGGATTCGTCATGTTGACACTTGTGATGCGAATACGAGTCCGATTTTTTTGACGTACCGTGGAAAAGCAGAAATCAATGCTGTGATTCAGCAATTTAAGGCTGAAAACGACCCTATTTATGATTTTACAAGCTTTAACGATGTGGCACACAAGGTTTGGCATATTGACGATGCGGACATTGTCGCAAGCATTTCGGCGGCATTCGCGTCCATTCCGGCGCTTTACATTGCGGACGGCCACCATCGCACGGAATCGGCTGTTAAGGTAGGATTAAAACGGAGGGAGGCGCACCCGAATGAAGGGCCAGACGCGGAATTCAATTTCTTTTTAGCTGTCTTATTCCCGGCTGAAGAACTCGAAATCCTCGACTACAATCGCGTTTTAAATGTACCTATCCCGACCGATTTCTTCGACCAACTAAAAGCGCGTTTTGACATCACAGAAAAACAATCTGCGCCGTTTAAACCAAGCGCGCCAAAACAAATTGGACTTTACACAGGCGGCAATTGGTACGGCTTAACCGCCAAAAAAAGTCGCATACCGAATGATGTCATCGGCAGCCTTGATGTTTCGATTCTCCAAAATGAAGTGCTCACACCGATTTTCGACATCCGCGATATTAGACGTGACGACCGCATCGATTTTGTTGGCGGCATTCGCGGCCTTTCCGAACTAGAAAAACGCGTAGATAGTGGCGAATTTTCTATTGCCTTCGCCATGTACCCGCCAACAATGAATGACCTACTAAGCGTGGCAGACGCCAATGAAATTATGCCACCAAAATCCACATGGTTTGAACCTAAACTATTAAGCGGTCTTTTTGTCCACGAACTAGAAAGTAAATTAGACTGATGATAATCTTCATCAGTCTAATTTTAAAAAAACGGTTGTTATTCACATGTGGATAAGTTAAAATAGTAGATATTAAATTTTATAACTTGTGAATAGCAAGCTTTGGTGAAAGCAGAGCGAACTGTTGAGTGCAAATGAAAATTTATTCAAACTAAATTTATCCGTTTTGTTGCGGAGAAAGGTGGGGTAGAATGGATTTTGATACTATTGCTGCGATCTCAACACCGCCAGGCGAGGGTGCCATTGCAATTATTCGATTAAGCGGTGATGAGGCGATTCCAGTAGCGGATCGTATTTTTTATGCCAAAAAACGGCTTAGTGACGCAGAAAGTCATACCATTCATTATGGTCATATAAAAGAAGAAGGCGAAACAATTGAAGAGGTGATGGTCTCGGTTATGCGTGCGCCACGGACGTTTACACGTGAAGATGTTGTGGAGATCAATTGCCATGGTGGCATCGTATCGGTGAATCAGGTGTTGCAGCTCCTACTAAGAAGTGGCGCTCGCCTAGCTGAACCAGGAGAGTTCACAAAACGCGCCTTTTTAAACGGAAGAATTGATTTATCACAAGCGGAAGCCGTGATGGACTTAATTCGAGCGAAAACGGACAGAGCGATGGGCATTGCGCTCAAGCAAATGGACGGCAATTTGTCGCGCTTAATCCGGAGCCTTAGACAGGAAATTTTAGACGCGCTAGCGCAAGTCGAGGTGAACATCGACTACCCAGAATACGACGACGTGGAAGAAATGACCGTGAAAATGCTACTCGAGAAAACGCACCTCGTGAAAGCATCGGTGAATCAGTTGCTTCAAACCGCAAGTCAGGGGAAAATTCTACGAGAAGGTCTTGCGACGGCCATTATCGGCCGACCAAATGTGGGGAAATCATCGCTTTTGAATCAGCTCATTCAGGAAGATAAAGCGATTGTCACGGACATCGCAGGAACGACGCGTGACATCATTGAAGAGTACGTGAATGTGCGCGGCGTGCCGCTTCGCTTGATTGATACGGCGGGCATTCGCGAAACCGAGGATATTGTAGAAAAAATCGGGATAGAACGATCACGAAAAGCTCTCGCAGAAGCCGATTTTCTGTTGCTCGTTTTGAACCAAAATGAACCGCTAACGAAAGAGGACGAGGCGCTTTTTGAAGCCGCACGCGGAACCCGTTTTGTTGTCGTGTTAAACAAAACCGATTTAGAACGCAAAATAGATATCGCTAGCGTCACGCGTTTAGCAGGCGGGCAACCAGTCGTAGAAACATCCATGTTAACGGACGGCGGCATTGTGGAGCTTGAGGAAGCAATTAAAACGCTCTTCTTCACTGGCGAAATTGATGCTGGAGATGCGACGTATGTTTCAAACGTGCGCCACATCGCCTTGCTTCATCAGGCGTCAGACGCGCTAGACGCTGTCATTTTAGGTGTTGAAACAGGAATGCCAGTTGATATCGTGCAAATTGATATGACCCGCGCCTGGGACTTGCTAGGCGAAATTACAGGCGACTCGGTACAGGACGAATTATTAGATCAATTATTTAATCAGTTTTGCCTTGGAAAATAAGGAGTGAAATAGATGCAAATTTATGATGCAGGACAATATGATGTTATTGTCGTTGGAGCTGGCCACGCAGGCGTTGAAGCAGGCTTAGCTAGCGGGCGTATGGGCGCAAAAACGCTCATGCTCACAATTAATTTGGATATGGTGGCATTCATGCCGTGTAATCCGTCTGTCGGCGGTCCCGCAAAAGGCGTTGTCGTACGCGAAATCGATGCGCTCGGCGGCGAAATGGGACGTAACACGGATAAAACGTATGTGCAAATGCGCATGCTAAACACCGGAAAAGGCCCAGCAGTGCGCGCGCTCCGTGCACAGTCGGACAAATGGGATTATCAGCACGAAATGAAGCACACCATCGAAAAAGAGCCTAATATTACGCTAAAGCAAGGTCTCGTTGATCGCCTAGTCATCGAAGACGGAGTTTGCAAAGGTGTCATTACAAATGGCGGTGCAAAATACACGGCGGATGCTGTCATTTTAACGACGGGTACTTTTTCGCGCGGTGAAATTATTGTCGGCGAACTAAGATATTCCAGTGGTCCAAACAATCAGCAACCGTCCGTCAAGCTGTCCGAACACTTGGAGGAATTAGGCTTCATTTTAAGACGTTTTAAAACGGGCACCCCTCCGCGTGTCAAATCAAGTTCGATTGATTATTCGCAAGCAGAAATTCAACCGGGAGACGAAAACCCGCGTTCATTTAGCTTTGAAACAACTAGCATGGTGCTTGACCAATTGCCGTGTTGGCTCACTTACACAAATGAAGGCACACATACCATTATTAATGAAAATTTAAGTCGCTCGCCAATGTTTACAGCCACGAAAAAAGGAACGGGCGCGCGTTATTGCCCGTCCATTGAAGACAAAATCGTGCGTTTTAGTGATAAGCCGCGCCATCAAATCTTCCTTGAACCGGAAGGTCGCAACACTGAAGAAGTTTATGTCCAAGGGCTTTCAACGAGCTTGCCAGAAGACGTTCAAGAAAAAATGCTTCGGACGATTCCGGGGCTTGAAAATGTTGAAATGATGCGTGTGGGCTACGCGATTGAATATGATGCTGTGATGCCTGACCAGCTCTGGCCATCGCTTGAAACGAAACTTATTCCGGGCTTGTTTACAGCCGGACAACTGAACGGCACGAGTGGCTATGAGGAAGCGGCCGGTCAAGGCCTGATGGCGGGAATTAACGCTTGCCGCAAGGTGCAAGGCAAGGACGCAATTATTCTAGGCCGCGACGAGGCGTATATTGGTGTTTTAATTGATGATTTGGTTACAAAGGGGACGGAGGAACCGTACCGTCTATTGACCTCTCGCGCAGAATACCGTTTACTCCTACGCCATGATAATGCGGATTTGCGCCTAACGGAAATTGGACATGAAATTGGTTTGATTTCGGATGCTCGCTACGCTCGCTTCCTAGAAAAGAAAGCCAAAATTGAAGCAGAAATCAGACGCCTCCAAAAGACGCGAATTAAGCCGACTGAGGAAGTCCAAGCGATGCTACGCAGTTTAGGTAGCGCCGAACTTAAAGATGGTATTTTAGCCGCAGATTTCTTGCGCCGTCCAGAATTGACATACGAAAAAATCATCCAAATTGTTCCACGTGAAACAATTGCTTCACCGGATGTTGCAGAACAAGTGGAAATTCAAATCAAATATGAAGGCTACATCGAAAAGTCCTATCAGCAAGTTGAAAAAATGAAGCGCATGGAAGACAAGAAAATCCCTGAAAATATTGATTATGACGCGATTTTCGGACTTGCGACAGAAGCGGTTGAAAAGCTCAAAAAAATTCGACCACTTTCCATCGCACAAGCTAGCCGAATTAGCGGCGTCAACCCAGCAGATATTTCCATTTTGCTCGTTTATATTGAACAAGGAAAAATTGCGAAAGTGAAATAAGCTTAAGAAGCATTTAAACAGGTTTTAGCTTGGCTGATTCCGATTTAAATGCTTTTTTTTGTTGGTATAGTCTAACAAGAATGCCCGAGTTATGATAAAATAAAATGGAAAATGATTGGAAAAGGGGAAGAAAATGAATCCAGAACAATTTAAGGCTGCTCTTGCTGAAAAAGGCATTCTTTTAAATGAAGATCAAATGAATCAATTTGATTGTTACTATAAAACGCTGGTCGAATGGAATGAAAAGATGAATTTAACCGCAATCACTGAAAAACAAGACGTGTATTTGAAACATTTCTATGATTCGATTTCGGCTGCTTTTTTTGTAGATTTTACAAATGTTAAATCTGTCTGTGATGTTGGGGCGGGCGCTGGTTTTCCAAGCATTCCACTTAAAATTTGCTTCCCACACCTTGAAGTTAGCATTGTCGATTCCCTCGCGAAACGAATTACATTTTTGAATCATTTGGCGAAACAAATGCAACTTGGAAATGTGAATTTCTATCATGACCGCGCGGAAACATTCGGCCAAAACAAGGCACACCGGGCGCAGTTTGACCTCGTAACAGCTCGTGCCGTTGCGCGAATGAGTGTGTTGTCGGAGCTATGCTTACCGCTTGTGAAAAAAGGCGGAGTTTTCCTTGCGATGAAGGCACAGCAGGCGGAGCAGGAGCTCGAAGTGGCTGCAAAGGCAATTTCTCTTTTTGGGGGAAAAGTGACGAATCATTTTGCGTTTGAACTTCCGGTTGAGCGAAGCGAACGAAATATATATGTCATTGAAAAAACAAAGGAAACACCGAATAAGTATCCGCGTAAGGCGGGAACCCCGAATAAACAACCGATTGAGTAATGTTTTTCATTCTGCTAAAATAGAAGTAGGACTTAAAATGAGCGAACGAAGCTTGGAAAGGACGAAACTGCATGGCTTTTTCACTATTTGGAAAAAAGGATAAAAATGAGAATAACGAAGCCGAAGAAATGAGTTTGCAAAAACATGTTGAAGAGCTGTCAATTGATTCCATTATACCTAACCAATTTCAACCGCGAACGGTTTTTAATCAAGATAAAATTGAAGAATTGGCTGAAACCATCCAAATTCACGGTTTAATTCAGCCCATCGTAGTGCGCGAAATAAAAGATGGCGGCTATGAAATTATTGCTGGAGAAAGAAGGTATCGTGCGGCACGCCATTTAAATTTAGAAAAAATCCCTGCGATTATTCAGAATTTTAATGATGATGAGACGGCTGCGGTTGCATTAATTGAAAATTTGCAGCGCGAACAGTTGACGCCAATTGAGGAAGCGAAAGCGTATGATGCGCTTCTTGATATGCAAAGTGTGACGCAAGGCGATTTAGCGAAACAAGTTGGGAAGAGCCAATCGGCTATTGCGAATAAACTACGGCTTTTGAAGTTGCCTAAAGAGGTTCAGGACGCGGTTTTGGTGAAAGATATTTCTGAGAGGCATGCGCGTGCGCTTCTCGCTCTTGAAACAGAGGCGCAGCAAACATTGGTTTTAAACGAAATTATCAAGCAAAATTTTAATGTGAAACAAACCGACCAACTTATTCAAGAAATTTTAACAAAAAAAGAAGAAGCTCCTAAGCCTAAAAAGCCACAAATTCGGGCTGTCAGTAAGGATGTTCGCATTGCGCTTAACACGATTAAAGAATCTGTTCAGCTGGTTCAAAAAAGTGGGTTAGACTTAGAAGTTAAAGAGCAGGAATCCGAGGAATTTTTTGAGATTACGATTCAGATTCCAAAAAATAAATCATAGGGAGGAATCTGTTATGAAAATCGTGAAAATTATTTGGCATATTATCGGAATTAGTTGCGCGGCAATGATTTTACCATCATTCGTATCTTCTATTACAACGGCTATCTTGAGCTTGCAACCGCAACGCATGGTTATTTTCTTTATGTACCCGATGTTGACGAGTCGTGCGGCGTCTGAAGTGAGCACGGCAAGAGCATTTTTAAATATGGGATTAGGTTATTTAATGTACATTGTTGCTTTCGTATATATTATCCTACTCGTACGTGATATTTATGGCTGGTATAAAAAAGCGAAAAAGTATGATGCAGCAAACAACTAGAGGCAATCTTGCAAGGGATTGTTTTTCTTTTTTTAGGGTATAGAAAAAGGAAAATGTAAAAAACAGATAAGAGATAAAGGAGGGAGCGGGTTAACCGCGCAGGTGTATGGCTAAAATTGTTTTTGTAAAAGACGAACAAGGTGAATTTCAAGCGTATGACTTTGTACGCAACTTAATTCTTGAAGAACCTTTGATGGCAACGTTACTTCTTCAAGGGCTGTTACAATTGGAACAAGCGGAAACAAGAAAAATGAGTACTGGCAAGCAAATTTTACCAGATATTCATCTTACGATAGGGAAGAGCCAAGCGTATTCCCTGCAAAGCACGCGTATTGAAACGTCCATTGACCAACCTATTCAAGAAATGAAAATTCATTTTAAAGATAAAAACTGCCGCCTTATTTATTTTACTGCCTTCTCAGAATCTGAAACATACTACTGTTTTGCTAAAGGATATTTCAAAGATAAGAACCCATTTACAGATAACATGGGAGCTTATCGTGAAGAAGCAAAACGAATTTTCCTAAGTCGTGTAAAGGCCGAGCTAAGCATTGGTATGAGCGACTATGATTTTAACACTTTAAAAGAACTTGCGTATGAAAACGAAGGTATCGTTCACTATTTAGATAGTTTTTCTGCGAGACTAGGTCAATTTGTTTTTGCCAAGCGAATTGCTAAGAAGTGGTCTCAACTTGATATGGCGCTAAAATCAGACTTATCGCCAACAATTATCGAGCGTATTGAAGCAGGAGATCCAGATTTGACTTTGCGTATGTATCAAAAGGCTTGGCAGGCACTGGAAGTTAAGGCAACATTTAATTTAAATGAAATCTCAGCGAAATAATATGCTATAAATTCTTTAAGGGCGCCCTTTGCGGCGTCTTTTTATGTGTTGTAAAACAATGGAATTCAGTTAAAATGTTTCACGTGAAACATTTTTTTGAAGAAATATAAGACGAAATCAAAAAGTTTTGGTAAAATAGAAAAGAAGATATATATTTCAGCAAGTAGATAAGGGTTGGTGAGAAAAAAGTGACCAAAGTTATTGCATTAGCAAATCAAAAGGGTGGTGTAGGAAAGACTACATCTTCAGTTAATTTGAGTTCAAGCCTGGCTTTCTTAGGAAAGAAGGTTTTGCTTGTGGACATTGATCCACAAGGGAATGCTTCGAGTGGAGTGGGCATTAATAAAGGCGAGATTACAAATTGTGTTTATAATGTTCTCGTTGATGATGTTCCAATTCAAGAAGTTAGACAGAAGACAGAATTAGATAATCTGGATGTCGTTCCGGCTACTATTCAGCTTGCTGGGGCAGAAGTGGAATTGGTACCAGCTATCTCTAGAGAAATCCGGCTTAAAAAAGCAATTGATACGCTGAAAGAAGAGTACGATTACATTATAATTGATTGTCCACCATCATTAGGACTATTAACTTTAAATGCGCTCACTGCATCAGATTCTGTGCTTATTCCAGTTCAATGCGAATATTATGCGCTAGAAGGGCTTAGCCAGTTGTTAAATACAATCCGAATTGTACAGAAGCATTTAAATGCAGATTTGCAAATTGAGGGAGTACTTCTAACCATGCTAGATGCGCGAACGAATTTAGGTCTTCAAGTCATTGAAGAAGTTAAAAAATATTTCCAAAATAAAGTGTTTGATATAATCATTCCGAGAAATATTCGACTTAGTGAAGCGCCTAGCCACGGGAAACCGATTCTTCTATACGACGCAAAATCAAAAGGGGCAGAAGTTTATTTAGAACTAGCGAAGGAAGTGATTTCGCATGGCTAAAGGCCTTGGTAAAGGTATAAATGCACTTTTTAATACAGTGGATACGAATGAAGAAGCAGTTGTTTTTGTTGCAACTCAGAAAATCGAAGCAAATCCATTTCAGCCAAGAAAGAATTTTGATAAGAAGGCCATCAATGAATTGCGGGATTCAATTAAGACGCACGGTGTTTTACAGCCCATTATTTTACGCCAAATTGATGACAAGTATCAAATTGTAGTAGGTGAACGACGTTTCAGAGCTTCCAAAGCGGCGAATTTAGAAGAAATACCAGCTGTTGTACGCCAACTTAGCGATGTTGAATTAATGGAGCTTTCCGTTATAGAAAACTTACAACGTGAAGATTTATCTCCGCTAGAAGAGGCCGAATCATACGCATTTTTAATGGAGAATTTAAAATTAACACAAGCCAGATTAGCGGAACGTGTTGGGAAAAGTCGTCCGTATATTGCTAATTTTATCAGGTTGTTAACTTTACCAGATGAAGTTCAAGATATGCTGCGAGATGGCTCGTTATCAGTTGGACATAGTCGGGCGTTGCTAGGTTTAAAAGCAAAGAAAAACATTTTACCGCTTGCGAAAAAAACGGTGAAAGATGGCTTGACTGTTAGACAGTTAGAGAAACTAGTTACGGAAACAAATGAGAATGTTTCACGTGAAACATTAAAGCCTAAGAAGATACCAGCTTATATTCGCGAAAGTGAAGATCAATTGCGGAGTAAATTTGGAACAGCAGTCAATATTAAACGCCGAGATAAAAAAGGAAAGATTGAAATCGAATTTTTGTCGGACGACGATTTGAACAGGATTTTAGATATTTTAGATATCGATTTAGATTAAAGGAGTTCTTGGAAGGGTGAGTGAGTTTGGATAAATTAGATTTTGGCTTAAACGATATTGTTGAAATGAAAAAACCTCACCCTTGTGGGGAAAATAAATTTCAAATTATTCGGATGGGAATGGATATTCGGATAAAGTGTGTTGGTTGTGGGCATAGCGTGATGCTGCCAAGACGAGAGTTTGAGCGTAAAGTGAAGAAAATAGTTACAAAATTTGAAGAATCTGGATCTTAGAATCTAGATTCTTTTTTTAAGTTGAAATAGTTGAATAATTAAATGGCCTACCTTACACTATAATTAGTATCATTTAATAATTATTTTAAACAGATGGAGGGGTTAACATGAATGATAAAAAAGATTTGACAACAAATCAAGGTGTTCCGATTGGTGATAATCAAAACTCGATGACTGCGGGACTCAAAGGACCTACTTTGCTAGAGGATTATGTATTAATTGAAAAACTAGCCCATTTTGATAGAGAACGTGTTCCAGAGCGTGTTGTGCATGCGAGAGGAGCAGGCGCACACGGGAAATTTGTTGTTAAGAATAGTATGAAAAAATATACTATGGCGCACTTTCTTCAAGAAGAAGGACAGGAGACCGAAGTGTTTGCTCGTTTTTCAACAGTTATTCACGGATTGCATTCTCCTGAAACGCTTCGAGACCCGCGCGGATTTTCAGTTAAGTTTTATACAGAAGAAGGGAACTATGATTTTGTAGGTAATAATTTACCAGTTTTCTTTATTCGTGATGCTATTAAATTTCCAGATGTAATCCACTCGCTTAAGCCAGATCCGCGAACAAATATTCAAGACCCAAACCGTTATTGGGACTTCATCAGTTTGACGCCAGAAGCGATTACGATGATTACATACTTATTCAGTGACGAAGGAACACCTGCTTCTTATAGGGAAATTAGGGGTTCAAGTGTACACGCGTTTAAATGGATAAACGAAGAAGGAAAAACGGTATACGTAAAATTGCGTTGGCAACCAAAAGCGGGGATTGTCAATCTATCAACCGAACAAGCCTCTCAAATTCAGGCGAAAGAATTCAACCATGCGTCACGTGACCTATATGAAGCCATTGAAGCAGGTAATTATCCGGAGTGGGATTTATATGTGCAAGTATTAGATCCAGCTGACCTTGATAAATTTGATTTCAATCCACTAGATGCTACGAAAGACTGGTTTGAAGATGTTTTCCCATATGAATTAGTCGGAACGCTCCAATTAAATCGTAACCCTGAAAATATTTTCGCGGAAACGGAATCGGTTGGATTTAATCCGGGAGTGCTTGTAAGAGGTATGCTACCGTCGGAGGATCGCTTATTGCAAGGTCGTTTATTTTCGTATTCAGATACGCAGCGGCACCGTGTGGGACCAAATTATTTGCAATTGCCGATAAATAGCCCGAAAACACCTGTGCAAAATAATCAACGTGATGGGGCAATGCCATTTAAACAACAGACGAGTGGTATTAATTTTGAACCAAATAGTTATGAGACGGAGCCAAAAGAAAATCCAACTTATATTGAGCCAGAGCAAGAAATACGAGGTCATGTTGCTGGCCGCCTTGAAGCGGAGAAGAAAAATAATTTTGGACATGCGAAAGAAGTGTGGCATCGTTATACGGAAGCGGAGCGTGACGCGCTTGTTAAAAATATTGTTGATGACTGGGAAACTGTCCGTGAAGATATTAAAGTGCGCAACTTGCGCAACTTCTATCAAGCTGAACCAGAGTTTGCAGCTCGAGTTGCAGCCGGAACAGGTATTGATTTAGAAAAACATATTACAGATTTAAAATGAAAGTAAACTGACGAGCCGGTTTTAACTGGCTTGTTTTTTTATGGGAGGGTGGTATTTTAGGGGAAAAACCTTTATAATGTTACTTAGTGAAAATAAACGAGACTAACTCGTTTTGTATGTTAATAACTAACAAAGGAGCAATTTAAACATGGCATTAACAGCTGGTATTGTGGGGCTTCCCAATGTAGGGAAATCTACACTTTTCAATGCAATTACGAAAGCTGGGGCGGAAGCAGCCAATTATCCTTTCGCAACAATTGATCCAAATGTAGGAATTGTAGAAGTTCCTGATGAACGTTTAAATAAATTAACTGAACTTGTAGAACCTAAAAAGACGGTACCAACTACGTTTGAATTCACCGATATTGCTGGGATTGTAAAAGGAGCAAGTAAAGGTGAGGGGCTTGGTAATAAATTTTTATCTCACATTCGCCAAGTGGACGCAATTTGTCATGTGACACGTTGTTTTGAAGATGAAAATATTACACACGTTGAAGGCCGAGTTGATCCGCTAGACGATATTTCAACAATCAATTTAGAGCTGATTTTAGCAGACCTTGAAACGGTTGATAAGCGAATTGGTCGTGTGGAGAAACTTGCAAAGCAGAAAGACAAGGACGCTGTCGCTGAATTTAACGTGCTTTCTAAGCTAAAAGACGCTTTTGAGAACGATAAACCAGCACGTGCAGTGGAATTTAATGAAGAGGAAGACAAAATTGTCAAGAACCTTTTCCTTTTAACTAAAAAGCCTGTTCTTTATGTTGCGAATGTGAGTGAAGAAGACGTGGCTGACCCGTCTAGCAATCCTTATGTGCAAAAAGTGCAGGAATTCGCGGCTAGCGAAGGCTCAGAAGTTATTGCAGTATGCGCGCGCGCGGAGGAAGAAATTGCGGAACTTGAAGACGAAGATAAGCGTGAATTTTTAGAAGCGCTTGGCATTGAAGAATCTGGCTTGGATAAATTAATTCGTTCTGCATATTCATTACTGGGATTAGCAACGTATTTCACTGCTGGCGTGCAAGAAGTACGTGCATGGACTTTCCGTAAGGGTATGAAAGCGCCGCAATGTGCGGGAATTATCCATACAGATTTTGAGCGCGGCTTTATTCGTGCCGAAGTGGTTGCATATGATGCACTCGTTGAATACGGCTCAGAGCAAGGTGCTAAAGAGGCTGGGAAAGTTCGTCTGGAGGGAAAAGAATACCCCATGCAAGATGGGGACGTTGTCCACTTCCGATTTAACGTATAAAGTGTTTCACGTGAAACAAAAGCTTACTATTTTAGTTAAAACTCGACTGGATTTAGCCGGTCGGGTTTTTCTTTATAGACAATCTTAAACCATATGTAATTTAAATTTAAAACAATAAAAAGACCTCTAAAAGTTAGAGTTTTTAATCTAAACTTTTAGAGGAATAGGCTCTGCTTTAATTACTTGGAGCTGTGTAGTAAAGTGGAGCAGTTTTTACAGACCTATTTCCAGCTCTATCGACAGCTTGTAAGTTATAGCGATATGTTTCTCCTGGTGTAAGGTTTCGGTCAACAAAAGATAAGCCATCAGTTGTGAAAATTACTATATCATCACGATAGACAACATAATATTCAACATCGGAAGAAGAAGCTCTCCAAGTTATTTTACACGTTAAATCATTTGTTCCAGCTGTTGTGTAGGTTCTAGGGTAACTACAATATATTTGGACATGTCCATTTTTATAAGTAGCGTCGATTCTATATTTATATGTAGTTCCATGTGCAAGACCCATATCATAGAAGCCAGTTCCAGAAGTGGTTCCGATTTTCAGCCCATCTCTATAAATTGTGTAGTAATCAATCTCGCCAGTTGGGGCTTGCCAAGTAAGAAGATAAGTTAAATTATTTTCTGGAACTGCTGCCTCAGCATCTTGTGAAGGTACTACCCATACAATTGCTGCAACCATTGCTAAAAATAGAAGTGCTGGGAAAAAAGTTTTTTTAATAGTGTTCATGTAAATCCTCCTCTTTTTTTGTGTTGTTTTCTTTTATATATTATCATACGAAAAAATGAAAATCAATAAAATTATATACAAAAATAAAAACGGTATTAAAAAGAGGGGGAAGCCCTAGTCCCAGTCTGTATTCCATCTTTTAGAGTTTTAAGTGAAATGAAAAAGTCTGGTCAAAATAAAAAGCATGCAACCAGTAGGGCCAATTTCAAAATGGCGTGATTACCGGTTTCATGCTTTTTATTTTTAAAATCTAATTATCTCCAAAAGGTTATTTAAAAAGATAATCGATAATTTTATCACCTGTCGCAACACGTTCACCTTTGTAAGGAAACGCATGCATATGAGTAGCAGGATTGAAATTTAGCTCAATAATCGCTGCATTTAAATAGTCAGTTGGATTAGGTGGCACAATAATATCGACACCACAAATCTTTGCATGGGCAACTTTTGCCGCACGAACAGCTAAATCTTTATAGTAAGAATCCATTTCATCAGTGACGTTAATACTATCACCGCCAGTGCTAATATTTGAGTTTTCCCGGAGATAAACCGTTTGATTTAAATTCGGTATATCCTCCCACATCAACTGCTGCTGCGAAAGCATCAAGGTTTCTTCAGGCCCTTGTTGGATTTTTTCGAGCGGCTTTAAATGATCTGTCCCGCGTAGTGGATCCGAATTTTTCTCCTCCACAAGTTCGCGAATCGAGTGAATTCCGTCACCAACAACGTTAGCCGGAATTCGTTTTAGCACCGCCACCACTTCATCACCCATTACAAGAAAACGATATTCATCGCCAGGAATGAATTCTTCAATCATAATCGCAGAGTCATGGCTAAACGCAATTTTGATAGCTTCTTCAAAAGCTTCTTTTGTGAAAAAGTTTTTAAAAATGCTGATGCCTACACCGTAGTTCGTTGATTTAGGCTTAATCACAATTTGTTTTCCTGCGAAATTTGAATAGCTCAAAAGAGCATCTTCTAGCTCAGTATGATTTTCCCCAAACGGAACGCGAATGTCATTTTCAGCCAAAATGCGTTTTGTCACCACTTTATTTTCCATTACAAGTACCGTCACATAATTATCCTTAGACGTCTTGGTTGCTTGCTTCACAATTTCGCTTTTATCACCAAGTGACAGACGTAAAAAGTTTTCCGACCGGTCTAAAACGTCGACTTTTAAACCTTTCTTCCAGGCAGATTTCCATAAAATTTGCGTAGAAAGTTCCATGTCTTCCGCGCCGATAAAACGGTATGCTTCGGCATCTGCTTCTTCTAGTGATTCCTTAGCGACATTTAAATGAAAGTTTAAATAGCCGAGCTCTTTAATTTTTGTCGCAATTTGGGCGGCAATCGTTTCTGCAGGGTTAGCCAGACGTTCTTTTTGAAGTGAAATGACGTCTTGCAGCTCCTTATCGTCTGGGACAAGCTCTGAAAGGAACGTCGACATTTTGTTTAATTCTAGCAAACCAGCCTCTAAAAATGGAGTTTCGACATGGTCACAACCCATAATAGGTGGTTGTGCAAGGCCGAAAAGTGCAATTTTCTCCTCATTATCATCAGATATCTGCTGATTATCAGGGCAAAGTCGATTATTTTCAGAAAGCAAACCAGTAATTAAGAACAGATGAATAAAATGCAAAGTTTCCTTGGAAATCCCATTTTTCTCAAGTGGATTTAAATCGATTGCGCGAATTTCAATATATTCAACGCCTTGTTCAGCTAGGCTTTCAAGCGTTTGGTCGGTATGGCTATTTTTTAACCGAATAGGATTGTAAAATTCACGCATGCTATTAATTCGACCATTTTCAATGTGGCTAGCAATTGAGGAAATGTAGCCATCAAAAGAATCATAATCAATATGCAAGGAATCTTTGTTTTTATAGCCCGCAGAGCTGTTTCGTAAGGAAATGCCGTCTTTTATAATACGCGCATTATCCGCAGTTTTCACAGCATCAGGAACGGTCGTAAAGCCGTCCATATAGGCAGGGCCGCCGCCCGTTAAGTAAATCAATAACCAGCGATTTTTCATAAAATATTTGGCCACTTTTAAGTAAATCTGATTTTTAAAAGCCTGAAACGTCTCATTTTCCTTGCGAAACGCTTGAAAAAGCTCTTTCAAAAAATCATCAGAAAAAGAGAAATTGTAATGAATGCCAGATAAAAGCTGGATTTTCTTGCCGTACTCCACCGCTAAATGTTCGCGGTAAAGGCGATTTGGATGATCCTTTGTCTGGTATTCGGCAATCGGAATGTCCTCCTCGGCCGGAATAAGGGCAGGGTTGCTGTTTGGCCAAAGCTGCTCATTTTCAGGAAGCGCCAGCGAAACAATATTATGCAAATTTGTAATCGCATTATAAACATCCTCCACAGAATCGCAGACAGGCGTAATCATTTCAACTTGGCTTTCCGAAAAATCGGTTTTAATATATGGATTTTCTTCTTTTGGTCCAAAAATAGAGGGATGCTTGGTTAGCGCTAGATGCCCACTAGGCGTCACGCGTAAGTTTTCCTTTTCCAATCCGAAATGTCCCGAAAAAAGTTGTTTAGCTAAACGAGGGTTTTTTTTAATAAAAGAAATGTACTGTGAATCTAAGTTAATCATGTTTTCACCTCAGGCGCGTTTATTTTCATACTCAATATTACAACAAAGCGAGTGAATAGTATAACAATTGGTTTGTGAAATACTTTAATAGTTACACTGCTTTCATGTATAATAAATGGGTAAGTATATTTTTGGAAGGAATGGGATATTATGCGCGTAGAAAACATCAAAAAAGTTATTGATAACAACATTGTGTTACAAAATATTTCTTTTGAGTTAAAGCCGGGTGAAATTACAGCGCTTATCGGACGAAATGGTGTCGGAAAAACAACTTTATTTAGCACGATAATTGGGATTTTTTTGCCAGATGAAGGAAAAGTCACAATTGATGGCGAGAATATTTTAAATAAGCCAGCTTTAAAGCGAGAAATCTTCTTTTTAGAAGATAGTATGAATTATTTTAACTCTCATAATGTCAAGACGATTGTAAAACTATACCGCTCAATTTATACGGATTTCGATGAATTTTATTTTCAAGAGCTAATGGAACGTTTTGACATGAAGATGGACACCAAAATCATTTCTTTTTCAAAAGGTAGGAAAGCGTTATTCTTTATGATTTTAGCTTTTTCCTTAAATGTGAAATATTTACTTTTAGATGAGCCGATGGAAGGGCTTGACGTCATGATTAAACGTGACATTTTGAATTTTATTTTAGAGCAGGCGAAGGAGAAACATACAAGCGTTATAGTCGCCTCGCATCGCCTAGACGAGCTTGACGAAATTGCTGACCGTGTTTTACTTCTAAAAGGCGCATCGCTTGAACTGGATTTGTATTTGGAAGAATTTAGGCAGCAGACAATGAAAATTCAAGTCGCTTTTAAAACAAAAGGTGTGCCGGATTTTGTTAAGCAGGAAGCGAAACTGCTTTACCGGAATGGACGAATCTTTACGATTTACGTATCACAAGATAAAGAGGAATTTTTAGAGCGCTTAAAACGAGAACAAGTCCTTCTCTTGGAGGAAATGACCATGACGATGGAGGACATTTTCACCTTTTATTTAGCAGAAGAAAAGATTTCGTACTTAGAGTTATAAGGAGGAAAAAATATGTTTTCAAAAGGATTGTGGTACAAGGAGTGGCAAAGCGCTAGATGGATTTTAGTTCTTCTTGTTATCATGTTTTTTATCGGGATTTTTGGCGGGCTGATGACGGATGCGAATACGTGGGCAGATACGCGCGACTATTATCATTCTGAAAGTTTCCAAAAAGAACAGGAAAGTGACCCCGATTTGCAGCTTTCCAAAGAAGAGATTAAAACGAATTTAACGATTGTTTATTTGAATCCACTATTTCCAGAGTTGGTAAACCCAAAATATGAGGATATAAGTCCTTATTACATATCATTTACAGGATCGATTTTCTTTGACATCATTAAGATTGCTGTCTTTGCTCTTGGATTATTTATCGTTGCCTTTGAGCGGTTCACACGCAAAAATCGCTTTACCGCCATGTTGCCATACAAAAGACGCCACGTTATATCGGTCAAAATGTTGCTAGGCATCAGCGCAATCACAGTCGGTCTCCTCAGTTCTTTAGGGGCGGGAATGCTTTACTTTCAGGCTAAAATACCAGCCGAATATCTTGACTGGGAAAAAACGAAATTGCTTCACGACATTTTAGGAGCCTACCTAAGTTTTATTTTAATTTTCTTAGTAGCCGTCATTATCGGCTTATGTATTGCTTCGCCAGTTGCGAGCGTTTTAATAGGTGTTGGTGCGCTTCTCTTCCCAGTGTTGCTTATCGCCAGCCTAGACAAAATGTATATGATTTTAAATCGCAATAAGGGTGAATTAGATATGTCATCGCTCATTTTACGTGAGGACTATTTGAAAGTCTTCTCGCCGTTTGATATGCAGTTAAAATCAGTCGGCCCGCTTTGGTTTTTCTTTGCACTAATGATTGCATGTGTTATTTTCGCCATTTGGCTATTTAATAACCAAAAATTGGAACGCAATGGCCAATTGTTCGCGTTTGGCTGGGTGAAATGGATTGTGTATTTCTTTTTCGCGCTCAGTTCAGGTTTATTTGTTGCCAATGCTACGGATGGCAATGTAGAAAGTGGTATTTCCTTGTCCCTTTATCTCAGTATTGCGATAGTCGTCCTTTTCATTGCCTTTTTCGCAGCAATATGGATTGTTCGGCGCTATAATGCGTATTTCCAAATGGCAAAATCAAGTTGAAATAATATCGCGTTTTAGAAAAAGTTTAGGTATAATAGAGTTTGTAGGAAAAGAATTCAGCTTGAAAATTAGGAGGAATTAATTTAGTGACTACTGAAACGACAAACATTTCTTTAGCCGAGCAAAAAGAAAAGCTCACAAAAAAGAACTTGCAATATGTACAAGAAGTTGAAAAACATTTACGTCAGACGGGTTACCCAGAAGTACAGCAAGAAAGTATTCTTATTGAAATGACAGAAAAAATCTTGGCGGAACAAAAACAAGGCATAACGGCCCGCAAATTGTTTGACTTAACACCGACAGAATATGTCACTTCTTTAACGGTTAAAGCAGCACGTGCTGAAGCGGCACCAAATACAAGCAAATGGTGGCTTGGTTTAGACGGAGGCTTACTCGTTCTGGGCGCAATGATGCTTATTTCAGGATTGAGTGCTTATTTCCAAGGACAAACTTTAGGATTAGCTGTTCTCCTTATAACGGGTATTATAGGTGGTTTCGCCATGATTATTTTACGCCGTTATGCAACAGAAATGCGTGCAGGAAGAAAAGGTGGAACACTTCGCTACATATTAATGGCCGTCCTAGTTATCGCACTGTGGATGTTCATTATGACGATTGTTCAAATTACAGTTCCACCAGCAATTAACGTTGCGTTAGATCCAACGGTCATGGTCATTGCCGGAGCTGCCATTCTAGCACTTAGATGGTACATTAAAAGAAAGAAAAACATTCCATCATTATAAAATAAGAAGGAAGCAGGTTGAAATCAACCTGCTTTCTATGATTATTTCCCGGGAAATAATCATAACAAATCGGGGGGAATATGATGTTTTCCTATGAAATTATTAAGCAATTTACGGAAACAGAACAACATTTATACCGTTTTATTATGGAAAATCGGGATAAAGTTATGTTTATGCGAGTGAGAGAACTTTCAGAAGCGACACATGTTTCGCCAGCTTCAATTGTTCGTTTTACACGAAAACTTGGATTTGACGGCTTTTCAGAATTTAAAGTTCAATTAAAACAAGAAGCTAAATCAAATAGTAAGAGGAAAACAGCGGATACAGTTGAGGTTTTGGAAGAGTTTTTTGAGCGGACGTTAAATCGTGACTATGACAAGCAATTGGATGCTGCAGTTAGCATGATTCAGCAAGCAAGCCTGGTTGTGTTTTTCGGGATAGGGACATCAGGGATTCTAGCAGAATATGGCTCCCGTTATTTCTCCAACTTGAAAAAAAGAACCTTTTATATTAAAGACCCCTTTTACCCCAATCCTGGAGAGCAGTTTGAGAATGCTGTTATGATTATTTTATCGGTATCTGGTGAAACAGATCAAGTCATTTTGCAGGCGCAGAACATGCGCGAGTATGGCAGTAAAATTATTAGCATTACGAACACAACAAAGAACACGCTTGCAGGGCTTTCAGATGTAAATATTCCGTACTTTGTGACGCCAGAAATGGTTGACCGGACAAATATTACGACTCAAATTCCTGTGTTGTTTTTGCTAGAATCGATGGCAAAACGTACATATAATCAAGAACATGCCTAAAAAAGAAAGTTCTCCTTCTTGAGAACTTTCTTTTTTGGTGTGCGCGATTTAATTATTCATTTACAACTTCGGGCTTTGTTTTCTCAGCCGATTCGGTTGCTTTAGCGTCCATTGCAGCATCAGACGCGGCTACTTTATTCGAAATAATAACAAATGGTAAATAAATGACAGTTGCGATGGCCAGGCAGAGTAGCCCAACCAGTAGAGCTAGCCAGTTTCCACCTGTTCCGAGGAAAGGAATCAGCGGGCCTGGAGTTGTCCAAGGCACTTGATAAGCAATCGGTGGAATGATTTTCGTTGCTACAAAGAAATACCCAACTAGTGTAGTGACTGCCGGTACGACGATAAAAGGAATAAACATAATCGGGTTTAATACAATTGGTAGCCCGAAAATGACAGGCTCGTTAATATTGAAAAGCCCGGGCGCAATAGAAAGCTTGGCAATATCACGATGATCAGCGCGGCGAGAGGCAATGAAGATGGCGATTAAAAGACCAAGCGTCATTCCAGAGCCGCCGTAGTTAGAAAAAGCATCATTTAAGCCAGCCCAAGTTGCCGGGTATGGTGCGCCCCAAGCCGATCCATGTTCCGAAACGTAAGATAAGTTTGCTAAGTTTGGTTCAGTGAAAATGGTATCACGAATCGCAGCAACTGTATTTGGACCATGAATACCAAGAATCCAAAGCAAGTTCGAAATAAAGCCAAGAATTAAGACGGAGTAAACATTTGTCCCCATATCTTTAAGTGGTGATTGAATGACTTTATACACCAAATCGTGAAGTCCCGCTGGAGCAATCAGCGAAATAAGGTAATTTAAAACAGAGAAGAGAATCATGACAATAATAACCGGTACAAGCACTCTAAACGAGCGTGAAACCGCTGGCGGCACTTGGGGCGGCATTTTAATTGCTAACCGCTCGTTACGTGCTAACCGACTGAAAACTTCCCCAGTAATAAGACCAACAATTAGAGCGACGAAAAGCCCTTGGGCACCTAAGAATTTGATAGTTAAGTAAGCTTGTTCCTCAACCATCGTGTACGGCGTATAGATTATGAAGAATGCCCCAATAGCTGTAAGACCACATAAGAGCTCATCTTGTTTAAAAAAGATTGCCAAGTTTCGTGCCACTAAAAAAACAATCAAAATGGCCATTATGTTGGTGGAGCCCTGTAAAATAGGAGCAAAGATGGCTTGTGCTTCCGCTAAATTGGGAAAAATCTTACCAAGAAATAAAATTTTAGCGATAAATCCGTCTGGAGATAGGACTGCAAAGTTAAGTAAAATAATGATTGAACCAGCCATAATTAAAGGGAAAACTAAAATGAATGCATCACGAATGGCTGCAATGTGGCGTTGTGAATTTAGCTTGTTTGCCACGGGAACTAAAAAGCGCTCCATACCATGCTCAAATTTGGTCATCATACTCATTTAAAAAACCTCCCATTTTAAAAATCATTTAATTTTTAGTGAATTGCAGCAAGCGCCTTCGTTAAGACTGCAGCACCGTTCATTTTACCATAATCAATCATATCAATAACGGTTACAGGTATTCGGCCAGCAGCCATTTCCTTAATCTGCTTCTCCTGATAGCGAACTTGTGGGCCAAGCATGACGATATCGACATCATTTATTTTATTGCTTGCTTCAGAAATCGAGAGCGCTTCAATCGCAACATCCTCCCCAATCTCTTTTGCGTGCGCTTTCATTTTTTCAACTAGCAAACTGGTGGACATTCCTGCTGCACAAACAAGTAAAATTTGTTTCATAGTAAACCTCCTGTTTTTTCTCCGCCCTGCGAAAAGGGCGGAGGAGTAGCACTCATTTTTTCATTTCTCGTTCAATATTGCGCCCATTTTCTTCAATCGTATCTTTATACCAAAAATAACTATCTTTTTTATAACGTGCAAGCTCTTTTTCATCGGTTTCATCGCGGTCTACATAAACAAAACCATAGCGTTTCTGGTAGCCGTTTAACCAGCTAAGTAAATCTGTGAAGCTCCACGTACAATAACCAATCATTTCGACGCCATCTGTGATTGCTTCTTGAATTGCATATAGATGGTTACGAATGTAATCAATACGGTATTCATCATGAATCTCCTTGTTTTCTGTTAGCGAATCGTATTCACCAAGCCCATTTTCGGTAATCATAATCGGCAAGCGATAACGACTCGTGATACGTCTAAGCCCAATTCGAAGCCCGGTCGGATCAATGTCCCAGTCCCAATTCGTTTTCTCTAAATGTGGATTGTTCACGTGCTTCGAAACTCCCGGGATCCCGCTTTCCTCCGTAGTGCCTTTCTTGCCCGTCGTGTTCATTTTCCCAGCCCCAACACCATCTCTTGGGTTGAAAGCATTGGTCATAGTGCGGTAGTAGTTGACACCCATAAAGTCTGGGCGACCACGTTTTAAGAGCTCCATATCCCCTGGCTGTATCGTAGGTGCAAGATCATTTTCTACCAGCCAGTTCCAAGCGGCAATAGGATATTCGCCAAACGTATAAACATCCATCCAAAAATAGGCACTTAGTTCTTCATTATCAAGGGCAGCTAAAACGTTTTTTGGATTTGCATCAATCGAGTAGCTTGGTCCATAAGCAAAACTAGGTCCAATTTTCCCATCCAGGCCAAGTTCGCGATATTTATTAATCGCGGAAGCATTCGCTAAATTGGCGATATGATTTGCTTCATACATGCGTTTTAAGTCCGAAATCCCAGGAGGGTGATACTCCAATTGATACCCGTGCGTGATGAATACATTTTGCTCGTTTAGGGTCACCCAGTGTTTCACACGGTCGCCGAAGCGTTTAAATAGCACCTCCGCGTAATCCGTAAAGTCTTGAATAATACGCCGAGATTCAAAGCCGCCGTATTCGTCTTGAATACCTTGTGGGATATCCCAATGATAGAGCGTTACAATTGGTTCTATCCCACAAGAAATCAGTTCATCAATGAGATTTTCATAAAATTGCAAGCCAGCTTCATTAACCGCCCCGTTGCCATGCGGAATTACACGGCTCCAAGAAACGGAGAAACGATAGGCGCGCAATCCTTGTTCAGCCATCAATTTAACGTCTTCTTTGTAGCGATGGTAGTGGTCAACAGCGACATCTCCATTTGTTCCTTTATATGTTTTTCCGGGTATTCTTACAAAATTATCCCATACTGATGGGCCTTTTCCGTCTGTATTCCAAGCTCCTTCAACTTGATAGGCTGCAGATGCAGAACCCCATAAGAAATCTTCTGGAAAGGGCTTTAGATTTTTATGTTCCATTTTGACACCTCCGTCATTAAACTTGTTATTCTCAATGTAAGCGATTTATTTCTAAACGTAAATAGTTTCATGCCTTTCTGGTCATTGTTTCATGTGATTGGTAAAAGTTTCAAAACTGAAACAACATGTTTCATTGACAAAATGCCAAAATCAAGTTATTCTGTAAGAAATAAATCAAAAGTGAGGTGAGATCGATGTTTCTTTTAAAGGCACAAGCAAGTTTAGTTGAATTCTTATATATTGTTCGTGCGCTTTTTTCCATTTTCGCATTTACAGGGGACAAGTATGCCCAGTTTTCAGTAAATGCATAGATGGAATTTGAAGAGAAGCATGGATCTCATTTTGAATAAATGGGAAGGCACCAGGCGCTTGTCTGGTGCTTTTTTTTGCGTACAAAAAATGTTTCACGTGAAACATTCATGCCTCTTTTCAGCGTATGAAGGAGGAAGAAAGATGAAAATTATAGATTTAAATCAAGTAAGTAAAAGCTTTGCGGGTGATAACATTTTAAACAATATTTCCATGCAAATCATGGAAGGTGAACGAGTTGGTCTCATTGGACGAAATGGTGAAGGTAAAAGTACGATATTAAAAATTATTGCAGAATTGGAAAGTATTAATAGTGGAAATGTGACTCGAAAAAAAGGTCTGCGAATCGGTATGTTGAATCAATTCCAAGAAAAAACAGCTGATGTGACAGTCTATGATGTTTTAAAAAGCAGTTTTTCTAATCTGCTTGAAATTGCTTCGCAAATGGAGAACTTGGAAAAACAAATGGAGATGGATGCCTCGACTAAAATTATGGATCGATATGGCGATTTACTTGCATCATTTGCGGAACAAGGCGGTTATGAAATGGATTCGGAAATTGCGAAAGTAATGAATGGCCTGGGTATCAGTTCTTTACAAGCGGAAAAATTTAAAGATTTAAGTGGTGGTGAGAAGACGAAAACAGCTTTAGGAGCACTTTTATTGCAAAAAAACGATTTGATTTTACTTGATGAACCGACAAATCATTTGGATTTAAAAGCAGTGACATGGTTGACGCAATTTTTACAGCGCTATAAAGGTGCCATCTTAGTTGTGTCACATGATCGATATTTCTTGGATGAAATTGTTTCAAAAATGATTGAATTGGAAAATCAGGAACTCATCACGTACCATACTAATTTTTCTGGCTATTTAAAAGAGCGTGAAGAACGGATTTTAAGAGAATTTCAAGCATATAAAGACCAACAGAAAAAAATTAAAAAGATGAAGCAAGCAATTAAGCAACTTAGAGAATGGGCAATACAAGCCAACCCGCCAAATGATAACTTCTTTAGGCGAGCCAAGAGTATGGAACGAGCGCTTGAGCGAATGGAAAAAGTAAAACGTCCTGCTTTAAGTCAAAAGGAAATGCAGTTGCAGTTTGAAGAGGCGAAACGAAGCGGGGAAGATGTTGTCTTGTTTGATGAAGTGACAAAATCATTTCATGACCGGGTTTTGTTTGAAGATGTTAATTTGCATATTCGTGAGGGGGAGCGTGTTGCGATTATTGGCGATAACGGTGCCGGTAAGTCAACGCTTCTGCGGATGATTTTAGGAGAGGAGGCACCGAGCAAAGGGCGTGTGAAGGTTGGGAGTAATGTGAAAATCGCTTATTTATCGCAACAAATGGACGAAATGTCGGGCAAGGAAACCGTGCTTGAAGCATTTCGTAAGGAGGTTCACGTGCCAGAAGGAGAAGCACGAAACATGTTGGCGAGTTTTATGTTCTATCAGGAAATGGTCTTTCAAAAAGTAGAGCAACTAAGCGGGGGAGAGCGTATGCGACTTAGATTAGCCAAGTTCATCAATCAGCCAGTCAACACGCTTATTTTAGATGAGCCAACGAATCATTTGGATATTGCATCGCGTGAAGTGCTTGAGGAAGCAATTCGTCAATTTAAAGGAACATTAATTGTGATATCACATGATCGATATTTTATTGACGAAACTTGTTCACGGACACTTTATTTGCATAATAAAATATTAAACAATTTTGATGGAAATTTTTCCTGGTTTTCTGAAAAAGTTATATTTTAACAAAAATAAGATATTTTTTGTGACTTTTTTGTGAAACTTGTTAATTTATATATTAATTTTACAAAAAAAGGTTTAACAAAATTAGTAGAAGTGGATTATGATTTTAGTTGAGAGAAACGACAAAGAGGAGTTTTTTATGATGTATAATAGAGAGAATCAAGCCACTCAGATTTCGGAAGATGAAATATTAACCCTTTGTAAACGTGAGAAAGACTTTAATAAGCATGCTAAAATGATTCTTTTTAAAAAGGGTCAAACCATTTTTACTGAATCAAATCCAGATGGAAAAGTATATTTTCTAGTTGCCGGAACAATGATGTTAAACCTTAGTTTTGAAGAGATGGAACAACAAGAATTAACATTGAAATTTTTAACTGAAAGTGCTTTTTTTGCCCCAGATGCACTTATGCAATTCGACTCAACAACTCAAGTAAATATCAAGTCTTTGACAAGTGGGGCATGTTGGGAAATTAATCATTCTTTCTTAACTCGCATTTTAGCACGTGCTGGAATTGATTCGCGCTTTTTTTTAAATCAGAAGGAGCGACTTTTGCAGATGGCGATGGAGCATTTAGTCAAAAATACTTTGTCTAAAGAAGAAAGAATTCGTGCTTGTATTGCTCAAATTGGACTAGAACTTGGCAGAGAAGATGAACAAGGTCAAATTATTTTGCCTTCAGAGATTACTCAACCCATTTTAGCAAAGTATTCGACTGCAACACGTGAGTTTGTTGCGCTAACACTTGGCCGACTTGTGCAAGATGATATTTTACACGTTCGACCGAAGCCATGGATTATAAAAGATATTAATCGTCTTTAAAAAATGCACTTTCTCTTTCTATGCTTTAAAATAGAGGGAGGAGGTGCTTTTCTATGAAAATACGTTTAGTACAAGGTGACATTACAGAACAGACGACCGATGCAATTGTAAATGCCGCAAACAACACACTCCTTGGCGGTGGCGGCGTAGATGGTGCCATACATCAAGCAGCAGGCCCCGAATTGCTTTCGGCTTGTAAGAAGATTGCGCAAAAAATTGGAAGCTGTACAACGGGTGAGGCAGTCATTACCGAAGGATTCCAATTGCCGGCAAAATACGTTATTCATACAGTTGGACCTATTTGGCAGGGTGGAGATAAACGCGAGCCGAATTTATTAGCTTCTTGCTACTGGAAATCGCTTGATATCGCGGCATATAAAGAGCTAAAAAGTATTGCGTTTCCCAATATCTCAACGGGTATTTATCAATTCCCGAAAGAACTGGCTGCTGAAGTTGCAATAGATACAGTTTCCGAATGGCTATCTGCAGAACCTGAAACGTCCTTAGAGGAAATTTGTTTTGTATGTTTTGATGTAGAAAATTATCAATTATATGATATTAAGTTACGAGAAAAAGGTTTATTAAAATAAAAAAATGGAATTCTTAGGGAACTTTCATATTATTCACAGCAGAATTTAGGGAAATCTGGATAATATATAGTCATAAGCTAACAACAAACAAAACATTTTCATTTCCCCAAAATGAAAATCCCAAAACTCCCTTTTTTGACCAACGTGGTTTCCTCCCTTTTTCCACGTTGGTTTTTTTGTGCGTAAAAGTAATGAATTTAGGGAATAGAAGGAAGAGTAAATCTAGGTGAAAGAAGGATGGGACATGGAGCGACAAGAAAAAATACAAATCTTGAAAGACATTGTAAGCATTGATTCTACGAATGGAAACGAAGAGGCTGTGGCAGACTATTTAGCTGCGGTTTTGAGTCGCCATGGGATTCAATCTCAAAAAGTGATGTTTGCTGAAAAGCGAGCGAATTTAATAAGTCGTATTGGGAACCCAAATGGTCGCGTATTAGGTTTCTCGGGTCACATGGATGTGGTTGATGCGGGGAACTTGGCGGATTGGGACACGCCCCCTTTTGAAGGAACTGAACGAAATGATCAGCTATACGGTCGCGGGGCAACGGATATGAAATCTGGGCTGGCGGCGCTTATTATTGCGATGATTGAACTTGCCGAAGAGAAGATTTCGTTAGACGGAGAAATCAAATTGCTTGCGACTGTTGGTGAGGAAGTAGGGGAGCTAGGCGCTAAGCAGCTTACTGACGAAGGGTATGCTGATAATTTAGATGGTTTAATTATCGGTGAGCCGAGCGGGCATAATATTGTCTATGCGCACAAAGGATCGATGAATTATAAGATTGTTTCTTTTGGAAAAAATGCGCATAGTTCGACACCTGAATTTGGAATTAACGCAATTGACAATTTGATGCTTTGTTATCGTGCAATAGAAAGTTATGTTCACTCTATACAGAAGGAAAATGCAATTTTAGGAAAATTTATCCATAATGTCACCATTATTGAAGGCGGTAATCAAGTGAATAGCATTCCTGAGCAAGCATACATGCAAGGGAATATCCGAACTATTCCAGAAGTTAGCAATGAGGAAGTGAAGCAAAAATTTGCTGAAATTGTAGAACAGTTAAATGGACAAGAGCAAGTTCAATTGGAATTAAAGTGGGATTATGATAAGCAACCCGTGTTTAGTGAAGCCGACTCCGAACTCGTTCAAGTCGCGCAAGATGTGGCGCAAGAGCTTATCGGAAAGAAAATGCCGCTTCTTGGGATTTCAGGAACGACAGATGCTGCGGAATTCACAAAATCAAAAAAAGAATTTGCGACAATTATTTTTGGACCAGGCAACGAAACGCCGCATCAAGTGAATGAATATGTCAGCATCGCGAATTATTTGGAAATGATTGATGTGTATAAACAAATTGCGATTCGCTTCCTGAATGAAAAGAAATAAATCATTTTCTTAGTGAATTTTCATTTTTTTCACAGTGGATTTTAGGGATTTCTCGGTAATATATAGTCATAAGCTAACAACAAACATTTTCATTTTCCCCTTTTAAATGAAAATCCCAAAACTCCCTTTTTTGACCAGTGTGGTTCCTCCCTTTTCCACACTGGTTTTTTTATGGATTGAAAAAGTATATTTACAAGAAAGAATCAGTCTGCAATAATAAGTTTGGAAAAACCACTTGATTTAGCCACCAAGAGATGACAAAATATAACAGCTTTACCGGGAAACGTGTTTTTCTTAACAAACTTTCATTTTTTTCACAGTAGATTTTAGTAGAGTGCAGTTAAAATATAACCATAAGCTAACAACAAATGATTTTCATTTCCCCCAAATGAAAATTCCAAAACTCCCTTTTTAACCAACGTGGTTCCCTCCCTTTTCCACGTTGGTTTTTTTATGTCGACTTTGAAAACTTGAATTTCATGTGAATATGGAAGGGCGTGTTCTGGCTAAAGGCTCTGTTTATGATGTGCAGTTTCAGTTAATTTGGGGAATTCGTTCTAGCATGGCTACTGTTGTGTCAATCTTCGCGAAAGCCACCCACAACGATATGCAAATTACAAAAAGAAGCACCTAATTACAGCGTATAATGTACAGAAACACTCAAATTACCCTATTTGGGTGTTTTTTTCATGCCTAAATTGCAGGTCAAAATGGAATTTTGCGTTTGGTGAGCGATTATTCATTTTGCGCGTTTTGTGGTACACTTTTAAATAGACTAAATTCGGAAAAGGAGGCGTATATGGTGCTCAAACAGGCAGAAGAGATTTTACAAAAGAGCTTTGGTTATGCGTCATTTCGTTCGGGGCAAAAAGAAGCGATTCGGCAGCTTTTAAATCGGCAAGACACGCTTGCGATTATGCCGACGGGCGGCGGGAAATCGCTATGTTATCAAATTCCGGCACTTGTTTTTGAGGGGCTTACAATTGTGGTGTCGCCACTTATTTCGCTCATGAAAGATCAGGTCGATGCGCTTCATGCAGCGGGAATTTCGGCGACGTTTATTAATAGCACATTATCCATTCGAGAAGTGAATGAAAGACTTAATTTGGCGCGGACAGGGAACCTCAAAATGCTGTATATTGCACCCGAACGACTAGACACGCCACAATTTCAAAGCCTTTTAGATGAAACGGAAATTTCGCTTTTTGCAATTGATGAGGCGCACTGTATTTCACAGTGGGGACACGATTTTCGGCCAAGCTATTTGAAGCTGTGCGATTATTTGAATGATATGGCTGTAAGGCCGCTGATTGTCGCTTTGACGGCTACAGCAACGCCAGACGTTTCAAAGGATATTTGCAAATTGCTCGGCATTCAAAATGAGCATGTTATCAAAACGGGATTTTCTAGAGATAATTTAGCTTTTCAAGTCGTAAAAGGGCAAGACAAGGATAAGTATTTGCTCGATTATTTGGCACAAAATAATACCGAATCGGGCATTGTATATGCGGCTACGCGTAAGGAAGTCGAACGGATTGCGGAGTTTTTGAATAAAAACGGGGTTTCGTCCGGAAAATATCACGGGGGCATGAATGATACGGAGCGCGACGAAACACAAACTGCTTTCCTTTTTGACGAAAAAAGAGTGATTGTAGCAACAAATGCATTCGGCATGGGCATCAATAAATCGAATGTGCGCTTTGTTTTGCATTACAACATTCCGCGCAACATGGAGGCGTACTATCAGGAAGCAGGACGTGCGGGACGTGACGGTGTGCCGAGTGACTGTATTTTACTGTTTTCGCCGCAGGATACGCATATTCAGCAGTTTTTGATTGAGCAATCGGAGCTCCCGGATGAACGGAAAGAGAACGAATACCGCAAGCTGCGACAAATGTCGGGTTACGGATACACAGAGATTTGTTTGCAAAAATATATCGTTCAGTATTTCGGTGAGGACGAGGAAAACTGCGGGAAATGTAGTAATTGTTTAGATACACGTGAGGAAAAAGATATTACGATTCAAGCACAGCAAGTATTTTCTTGTGTGAAACGTATGGGCGAGCGATTCGGAAAGGTGCTTGTGGCCAAAGTTTTAACCGGATCGAATGACCAAAAAGTGAAGCAATGGCGTTTTGATCAGCTTAGTACGCACGGTTTAATGAAAGGCATGTCACAAAAAGACGTTTTGCAACTCATCGACTATTTGACAGCGGAAAAATATTTACAACCGGCAGACGGACAATTTCCTTCGCTTTATTTGACGGAAAAAGCCGTTCAAGTGCTGAAATCGGAACTAATTGTGATGCGAAAAGAAGCGAAACAGGCGACGCGTGTTGTTCTTGATGTGGACCAAACGCTATTCGAATTGTTACGTGAGAAACGACGAGAGCTTTCCGTACGCGACAAGGTCCCACCATACATTATCTTTTCGGATGAAACGCTGCGTGAAATGTGTCAATTTATGCCGCAAAATGAAGCGGATATGCTGAAAATTAAAGGTGTTGGAGCGGTGAAGATGGAAAAATATGGCTTTGAATTTTTAACGCTTTTACAAAATGAACAAACTGGAGTGAATGTAGAATGACAAAAACAGTAGTGCTAGCTGAAAAGCCTTCAGTTGGTAAAGATATTGGTCGCGTTTTAAATGCGCGCGGAAATGGCAAGAACGGCTTTTTAGAAGGCGACAAATATATTGTGACGTGGGCTCTTGGGCACCTCATTACGCTGGCGGATCCTGAGATGTACGACGCGAAATTTAAGAGTTGGGATATGGCAGATCTCCCAATTTTACCCGAAAAAATGAAGTTAGTACCAATTAAAGAAACACGCCGTCAATACGAAACGGTGAAGAAACTTTTGCTTAGAAAGGATGTTTCGGAGGTTGTCATTGCGACGGATGCGGGACGCGAAGGCGAACTAGTTGCGCGCTGGGTGCTTGATTATGCGAAAGTGCGCAAACCTGTTAAGCGCCTGTGGATTTCGTCTGTGACGGACAAGGCAATTCGGGAAGGCTTCAAAAATTTAAAGCCCGGAAAGAACTATGAAAACCTATATCATTCGGCAGTTGCCCGTTCGGTTGCGGACTGGGTTGTTGGGATTAATGCAACACGCGCATTGACGACGAAATTTAACGCGCAGCTGTCTTGTGGTCGGGTTCAAACGCCTACGCTCGCAATGATTGCCGCTCGTGAGGAAGAAATTCAAAAATTTAAGCCAAGAGAACACTATACGCTCGAAGCCGTTACAGAAAATGGGACTTTTACTTGGAAAGAGGGGCAAGTTTTTGATAAGGAGCGAATTGAAACGCTTCTGAAAAAATTGCGTGGTGCTGATTTGCATGTGACGAGTGTCGATGTGAAAGAGAAAAAGAGTTTTTCGCCGGGGCTGTATGATTTAACAGAACTGCAACGTGATGCGAACCAGCGCTATGATTTCTCTGCGAAAGAAACATTAAACTTAATGCAAAATTTATATGAGCGTCATAAAGTGCTGACTTATCCACGTACAGATTCGCGCTATCTTTCTGATGATATCGTACCTACTTTGAAAGAGCGTCTTGAAGGTTGCGGTGTCGGCGAATATGCGAAATTTGCGCGCAGCATTATCCAAAAAGGAATAAAAGCGAATAAATCTTTTGTTGATAACCGCAAAGTTAGTGACCACCATGCGATTATTCCGACTGAAGAAACTGTGTCACTTGGCGATTTATCGGACAAAGAACGGAAAATTTATGACCTAGTTGTAACGCGCTTTCTAGCCGTACTTTCCGAGCCTTATGTGTACGAGGAAACGAGCGTAGAAGCTAAGATGGAAGATGTCGCCTTTTCTTTAAAAGGAAAAGTAGTTAAATCACTTGGCTGGAAGGCGATAGCTGGGCGGAACGATGAAGCTGATACGGTAACCAAAATGAAAGTCGGCGATAAAATTCCTGTCAGACAGGTTCAAATTCGTTCTGGAAAAACCAAACCGCCAGCAAGATTCAATGAAGCCACACTGCTTTCGGCAATGGAAAATCCAAGCAAGTATATGGCGACTTCCGATAAGAGTTTAGCAAAAACGCTTGGTGAAACGGGGGGGCTTGGCACAGTAGCAACACGCGCAGACATCATTGAAAAACTTTTCAACAGCTTTTCTTTGGAAAAACACGGGAAAGAAATTCAAATTACATCAAAAGGACGCCAATTGCTGGACTTAGTTCCGTCTGATTTGAAATCCCCAGAATTAACGGCTGTTTGGGAGCAAAAGCTATCGCAAATTGCATCTGGAAAACTGAACGAACAAAAATTCACGAGCGAAATGCGCGACTATGCTAAAAAAGCCGTTTTAGAAATCAAGCAAAACGATCGCAAATTTAAGCATGATAATGTCACCTCGCAAAAATGCCCAGACTGCGGTAAGTTAATGCTGAAGGTCAAAGGTAAGCGCGGCACAATGCTAGTTTGCCAAGACCGAGAATGCGGGCACCGCGAATCCCTATCGCGTGCAACCAATGCGCGCTGCCCCAATTGCCATAAAAAACTAGAGCTAAAAGGGCAAGGAGATAAACAAATTTTTGTTTGTGGTACGTGTGGCTATCGTGAAAAACTGAGTGCCTTTAATGATCGTCGTGGCAAAGAAAAAAATAAAAATGTTTCTAAAAAAGATGTTGCGAAATATATGAAACAGCAGAATAAACAAGAAGATGAGCCATTTAACAATCCTATGGCAGAGGCTTTAGCTAAATTGAAGTTAGATAAGTAGTTGAAGGAATCGAATGTTTCACGTGGAACATTCGATTTTGCTAGTTATAATAAAGAGGTTGTCTGATAATCAAACGCAATTTCTTGAGGATTTAATTAAGAGGTATAAAGGAGCTGAAGCAGATGAAACAATTTTATGATGAGAGCCACTCTTCAGGTGAGGAATGCAGTCGTACGCTTTGGTACGGGCACTTTTCAAGCATAGAGGAAGAGGGACTAGAAGAAACAATTTGTAGACTCATTGCAGAAGACTTAAAGAAGAAAACGGAGCCAATCCCAACAGCCACACACTGGGTATTTTATCGTGAAGACATTCAAAAAGATGCTTTGGAGGAACAAATACGTTCTTCGATTATGATTTGCTTACGTGATAATCAATATATAGTTCATTATAATATGTCTGATTTTGAGTTTGTCTTGTTTTATGACGCCATTACAAATTGGGTTAAAGAGTTGGAAGTTAGGTTAAATAAGATTTGAATGGCAAAACCGCCTTTTTGTGATTAATTTTACATTCTTTGCTTAAATTGTTAAAATAAAGTAGACGAATTTATCATGGAAAGGAATGTATATGTTAATAGAAGTTATTATGGCGTCTCTGACCAACGTTTTCATTGTGATTACTGGTTGCTACATCATCAATAAGATAATTCCAAATGAAAAAAAGTTGAGTCTTACTTGGAAAACACGTTGTTATATTGTTATGGCGGCTTCTGTGACGAACTTTGCTTTGATGTTTTTCGCGATTAAGTTACCAAGTGGTATTCAAGTTGATTTACGTTTTATTGTTTTTATGCTATTAGCGTATTATATTGGCGCTTCCCCTGCGCTCCTTGCCGCCCTGGTTGCTTGTGGCATTCGTATTTTTATTGGTGGAGGACTAAACGAAGCTACGCTATTTGGGGTGTTTTGCACGTTAACCGTGGCACTCCCGCTTATTTTTATTGCGGTGAAGCTTAGGAAAAGCAAATTGCACCAAATCCAGTCCTTTCTCCTTTTAAACACAATAGGGGTGACGATTTATACGGCTACGTTGTTTCTTTATTACGGATATCAGCCATTTGTGTTTTTTATTGGCGGGAATATCTTCGTAGTTTCATTCGTAGCGCTATTTAGCATTAATTTTATTATCAATGATATGCTCACGACGCGACGCTTACTCCGCGAAGAGGTTGAGTACGCGTATGTGGACTTTTTAACGGGGCTGTACAATGTGAGAGCTTTCAGCAGCCGTACAAAAGAGCTTGCGAAGAACCCGAAAATTCAGGAGCTCGCCATTTTTATTATGGACATTGATTTTTTTAAGAAAGTTAACGATACGTATGGGCACGCATCTGGTGACCGCGTACTCCAATCAATTGCTCAAACGATGAAAACGAAAGTGGAGATGCCTGAAAATCTCTTCCGAGTCGGCGGGGAAGAATTTTGCTACCTACTGCCAAACGCGCCTAGTGAAAAAGCCCATGAAATAGGTGAAGAAATTCGATTAGCTATTCAAGAGCATCCTATTATACTTAGCTCAAGCGAAACAATTCGAACAACGATTTCAATCGGTATCGCATCGGGTGGAAAAAGTAGAAAGCAACTTAATAAGCTTTATCAATATGCAGATAAAGCGCTCTATGAGGCTAAACATACGGGGAGAAACAAAGTAGTTTTATGTAATAGTGAAGACATGCAAGACGCGGTTGCTGGATAAGTAACTGGAATCGGGAAAATTCTTATGTTTAAAAGAATAAGTGTCGAAAAATTGTCACAAATAATCATACAATGGTATGATATAGTGAATAAGTAAACAGATTTATAAAAAAGGAGACTATCTATGAAGAGAAAAGCTTATCGAAATTCACCAGCTTTTGTATTGTTGGCTTGGGGATCATTTGTTACATTTTTAGCATTGATGGTAATTGGGTTAATTACGTTAAAAGAACCGTTAATGGTAAAAGGATATTACTTGATGGGAGCTGTTGGTTTAATTTCATCTGCCTTCACAGTTGCAAAAGTAGTACGGGATAATCAAGAAGACGAAGAGCGTTACAATCAGATGTTCCGTGCAATTGATCAAAGTGCTGAACGAGAAAGTCAAAATTAGTTTACGTTGAAACAAACCAGAAGGAGAATTTCTGGTTTGTTTTTTTTGTATGATAGGTCCAAAATGTAGTTATTTGTCTTTGAAAATTGACAAAAAAGTGAAAATAGGTTTTTTGATTCGATTTATATAAAGATAAAGGTTGTCACTTATTTTTAAATATGTGTATATTGTAAATACAAATTTATCGTTAGATAATTTGTAAAATTTAAAAAATTCAACAAAAAGGGGTTTGATTGAATGAAAAATAAAAAAATCGGCAAAAAAAAGATGAGAATCATTGCTGTTTTGACTCTTGTGACAGGCTTAATCATTTCGCCTATTATCAAAGGAAAGCTAGATATGCAAGTAGATGCGGATACGGCAGTAAGTCATTCAAACGTTCAAAATGATGCAGCAGTTAATACGCTTCAAAATGGTGATTTTGAGAATCCATCTTTTAACAGTGCGGAAAACTGGAACTGGTTTGACGCATCGCTTGTACCAGGGTGGCAAACAACAGCTAGCGACAATCAAATTGAGTTATTGAAGACAGGTTTTATTGATACGATTATTCAGCAAACTTTTCATGCACAAAGTGGCACGCAATGGGCCGAACTAAATGCACATGAGAATTCAGCGCTTTATCAAGATATTTCAACAACACCAGGGACAAAAATTCGTTGGCAAGTCTATCACATGGGTAGACAAAAGGCAGATATTGCTATTGCTGAATTTGGTGCGCCTGGTGGGGCACTAATTGAACAAGTAAGAATGACTGATGGGAATAGTGGCTGGGGAGAATATAAAGGTAGCTATACAATTCCTGAGGGCCAAACAACAACGCGCTTTCAATTTCGTGCGGTCAGTAATACGGGTGAGTTTACGAGTAGAGGAAACTATTTAGATAACGTCCAGTTTACAACGCCGTCTGAACTTCAAGTGAAGGGTCAATTTTCTTTGGATAGTATAAAAATTGGTCAGAGTGCGGATTATCAATTGGAAGCTAAAAATATAGGTGGGATGACAGCTGTTAACAATCAATTTTCTGTTCGGATTCCGAATGAGTTATCCTACACAACTGGAAGATTAACGTCCGCGAATACGAGGGTTAGTCAGGAAAGTTATAATGAAGCGACGCGCACGCTTACTTTTAAAACAGATAGTATTGCAAAAAATGCTACTGTGAATGTAACCATTCCGTTAACTGGGAGCAGTGAAACATCTGCTGCGAGCCCTGATACAGCAGCAACCTATAGTGATGAAAACTTTGAGGAAGAAAGTTACAATGCAGACGCAGTTGATGATGCGATTGCGGTGAGAACCGATGAACGACCTGTCCTCACGGGGGAAGCGGAAACGGTTATACAACTGAATGCTCTGTTTGACCCAATGAGTACAATTCGTGCGACGGATAAAGAGGACGGGGATATTACAGCTCGTGTTCGTGTAACGAGCAATTCGGTTGATACGAGTAAATCAGGCAGATACGCAGCAAGCTATGAAGTTACAGACAGTGACGGGAATAAAGCGACTTTTAACCGCACGATTATTGTAAAAGATATTCCAGCGATAACGGGTGAGCGCGAAACACGCTTAAACCCGAATGTGGAATTTGATCCGATGAGCACGATTCGAGCGGCTGACAAAGAGGACGGAGATATAACGAGTCGTGTTGTTGTAACGAACAACCCTGTTGATACGAGTAAATCTGATACATATGAAGTAAGCTACGAGGTCGCGGATAGTGATGGAAATAAAGCGACTTTCATTCGTACCGTTATTGTGACAGCAGCCCCAGTAATAACAGGGGAGATGGAAACGCGCTTAAATCCGAATGCGGAATTTGATCCAATGAGTACAATCGGGGCATCGGATAAAGAAGACGGGGAAGTGATGAGTCAAGTTGAGATTACAAGTAATAATGTTGATACGAGCAAACCAGACACGTATCAAGTTAGCTACGAGGTGACGGATAGTGACGGGAATAAAGCTGTATTTACCCGCACGGTTTTGGTTACAGAAATGCCGCTAATAACTGGGGAAGCTAAAACGCGTTTAAATCCAAATGCGAAATTTGATCCAATGAGTACGATAAACGCGACGGATGAAGAAGATGGAGACATTACAAGTCAAGTTGAGATTACAAGCAACAACGTCGATACGAGTAAATCAGATACGTATGAAGTAAGCTACGAAGTGACGGATAGCGATGGAAATAAAGCGTTCTTTATACGTACAGTAATTGTCACTGAGGCGCCGGTTATAACGGGGCAGGAGACGATAACTTTAAAACAAGGTGAGTTGTTTGACCCGTTTGTCTATCTAACAGCGCAAGATAAAGAGGACGGCAACTTGACAGCTAAGATTGAAATTATTTCGAATAACGTAAATACAAATTACCCAGATACGTACCAAGTTTTTTATAAAGTAACGGATTCGGACGGGAATGTGGCGGAATTTACTCGCGAAGTCATTGTACAAGCGGAACTTTTGAAATTATCTGAGCCAACTAAAACACTTCCGAAATCGGGAGATACTGCATCGACCAAAACGGTAGTGCTAGGGTTTATCTTATTGACACTCGGAATGCTTCTTCTATGGCGAAAAAAGAAGAAGGAAAATAAGGAAAGCGTTAAAGTATCTAAATAGAAGTAAATCATTACAATGGGGGTTTCCTGCAAATTAGGAAGCCTCTTTTTTGACTTCTCTTCCAATTTACGAAAAAATAAGGTGGAGAGGTGGTTTTAAAATGGAATCGAGACGGATTGTTTTAGAACGAAATGTAGCTATGGAAACACGTGACGGGGTTACACTTATGGCGGATATTTATCGCCCAGAAAAAGGCACTTACCCGGTTTTACTAACGCGGCTACCTTATAGCAAGGAGTACGGTTTGAACTTTATGCGGGCGGAAATTTTGGCGGAGGCGGGCTACGTGGTTATTGTGCAAGATGTGCGTGGTCGTTATTCTTCTTCTGGAAAATTTGTGCCATATGTGGCGGAGGAAAGTGACGGGTTTGACACGATTAAATGGGCTGCTAACCTGCCATATGCAAACGGCGTGGTGGGCATGTTTGGCCTATCTTACTATGGTTATACGCAAATGCTTGCTGCGATTAGCGGAGCACCTGAACTAAAAGCGATTGCACCTGTGATGGCGCAAAATAGTATGACAGACGTGTTTAATGACCATAACGGTGCGCTCGAACTCGGCATGTGGGAAACATGGAATTTGGAGTCGATGCTTCCAAATATGATTGCACGGGAAGAGTCATCAAAACGGAGTGAGCGTCTGCAAGATGTATTGCGTGACTTAGACGACATTGATTCTTGGTATGACTTTAAGCCGTATGTGGAGTGGCCACCAATTGTGCGAACGGGTGCGATGAATTATTTTTCGGAATTGCTCTCACTTCGGCCAGATGATGCGCACTGGCGCGGGATTACGGTGCGGGATCATTATGCGCGTGTGAATGTGCCGGGGCTACATATTGCGGGCTGGTACGACTGCTTTTTGGATAAAACGATTGCGAATTTTAAAAATGGGCATGAACGTGGTTTGGGGGATAAACTGATTATTGGGCCATGGACGCATGCGAATTTCACACAGTACATTGGAAATCGGGATTTTGGGTCGGCGGCGAATAAATTTAGCGGGCCGAGTATGCATAAATTGCATCTTGCGTGGTTTGATCATCATTTGAAGGGCAGAGATGAGGCGCCGCGTCCAGCGGTTGAATATTTTGCGATGGGGGCGAATGAATGGCGGTCGGCGAAAAATTGGCCGCTTGAGAATACGCACTTCACGCCGTTTTATTTGGCAAGCGAAGGGTCGGCGAACACGCGAAATGGCTACGGCAGGCTGCACACAAAGCTTCCGGAGGGGAATCAAACGCAAGATTTTTACACGTATAATCCTGAAAATCCGGTGCCATCGAATGGCGGTGGTACGCTCCACAAGGGGCTTCAAGTTGATGGACCGAAAGATCAGGCGGCGCTTGAACTTCGCGAAGATGTTTTGTGCTACACGTCCGCTCCGGTGGAGGAGCCACTTGAAGTGACAGGGCCGATTGTTGTGGAATTGTATGCGAAAACGGATGCGGTGAACACCGATTTTACGGCCAAACTGGTGGACGTTGCGCCAGACGGAACGGCATTCAATTTGACCGATGGAATCATTCGTGCGTCCAGTGTGCATCAAAATGACGTCGCAAACCACATTTTAAAATATACGATTGATCTATGGGCAGTTAGTAATGTGTTTCTTCCAGGGCATCAGATTCGCGTGGAAATTTCCTCAAGCAACTTCCCGCGTTTTGATCCGAATCCAAACACTGGTGGAAGCTTTATTGACACGGCGACGAGCATCCCCGCAAACCAAGTTATTTTTCATGATGCGGAACATCCGTCCTGTGTCATTTTGCCGATAATAAAAAAATAGATAAGTCTATAGTTGGTGTACGGTATTCCGTATTCATGGTAAAATAAAATGGTTATGTTTTTAATTTTAGAGAAAACTGGCGCGTGCCAGTGGTTTTATAAAGGAGAAGGTAGAGTGAAGAAATTTACAAAAAAAATCGGCGCTGTTTTAATGGCTGGAATGATTGCAATTAGTGGACTATTTATGAGCCCGAGTTTAGCGCAGGCGGCAGATGCACCAAACGTGAATGCGAGTGCAGCCATTGCGATAGAGGAAAGTACTGGAAAAATCTTATATTCGAAAGATGCCGATAAATTATTAGGTATTGCGTCCATGACGAAAATGATGGATGAATACATTCTCCTTGAGCAAATTCATGATGGAAAAATAAAATGGGACGATAAAGTCACGATTTCAGAGTACGCTCACAAAATTTCACAAGACACGTCATTATCAAACGTGCCACTCCGCCTCGGCGAAGAATACACCGTCCAAGAGTTATATGAGGCGATAGCTATTTATTCCGCAAACGGTGCGGCTATTGCACTCTCGGAAAAAATCGCCGGTTCCGAAGGTAAGTTTGTTGAAATGATGAATAAGAAAGCGAATGAGCTAAAACTTGGCGACCACAAGTTCGTCAATTCTACTGGGTTAAACAATGAAGATCTAAAAGGTATGGAACAAGTTGGGACGAATAAAGATGAAAACCAGATGACCGCGCGTGGCATGGCAAAACTAGCGAAACATCTCGTCGATGACTATCCAGAAGTTCTGAAAACGGCGAGCATTACGAAGAAGGATTTCCGACCGGGAACGTCCGACCGTATCGCAATGACAAACTGGAACTGGCTTCTGCCAGGCCTGATTTACGGCCGCACAGGCGTTGATGGTCTTAAAACGGGTACGACTGATTACGCGGGAATGTGCTTAACTGCAACGGCTGAACAAAATGGTATGCGCGTCATCACAGTCATTCTCCATGCAAATGGCGGAACTGGCGCAGGTCAGCACAACAGTGCGCGCTTTGACGAAACAAACAAAATGCTCGATTATGCTTTCAATAATTTTAAAGTTCAAGAAGTAGCAAAAGCAGGAACTGCAGTGAAAGACCCTAAAACGATTGATGTCGTGAAAGGGAAAGAAGATACAGTTGGCCTTGTAACTGGAGAAAATGCCAATCTCGTTGTCCCCATTTCAACTGGTGATGCCAAATTAGACAACAAAGTAACATTAAAAGAAAAGTCAATTGATGCGCCAGTCAAAAAAGGTACCAACGTAGGAACGATGTCCATTACTCTTAAAGATGGTGATAAGCTAGGCTATGTTGACGGCACAGACGTGTTAACCGTTCCAGTTATCACAAATGCAAATGTCGAAGAAGCAGGCTGGTTCACGCAAAGCATGCATGCAGTCGGCGGTTTCTTCCAAGGTGTAGGAACATACGTATCTGACGGAGTTAAAGGTTGGTTTAACTAAAAAAATTTTAGACCCTAGGCAAAGGATTTGTCTAGGGTTTGCTTTGCAATGAATGTATTTGTTTTAGTTGTAAAATTAGCGATTTCGTGCACAATTCCCTCTTATATTCCTTTGTGTTATACTGAACCATGTAATTATTAGACAACAAAGAGGTGAATGGATATGATTAAAATCCGAATTAGCAAAAACCAATTGCGTACATTCATAAGCGAGTTAAGGGAGACAAGAAGTAAGCACCATACGCAAGCCGAGCTTCGAAAGGCGTTGTCCTCATGAGCCGGATTAGTATTGCCGAAGTACGTGCCTTTCAAGAAGCCTTACAAAAGGCCAATGCCACCATGCGTGCTCGTATTCAAGCGGTACAAGCAAG
>NZ_FYBV01000004.1:0-197223 GCF_900186175.1 Listeria sp. ILCC796 | reverse complement strand
CAGCGTTCGTCCTGAGCCAGGATCAAACTCTCTTTAAAATAAATCGAATTTGAATACTTATTCAACACCGTGAATAAGTTTCCTTAGCGTCACAAATTGACTTTGCTAGCTTGTTTCTTACTTTTTTTGGAAACATCTTTTTGTTTCCTGTCCTATGAATTGATTGGTGAAACATCTGTTTCATCGCTTTTTCATCTTCGTTTTGTTCAGTTTTCAAAGGTCATTCTTTCTTTTGTCCTGTGCGCGCTTAACGCATCAGCAACGTTTATAAATATACCAACTTTTTATGCATTCGTCAATAGTTTTTCTCATTTTTTTTTAATATCCTGAAAAACAATTTATTTTTGACTGTATAAATGATTATTTTAGCACGTTTAGGTAATGTATATTTGAACTCCTTTTTCTTCAAACTGTAGCTTTAGAACGGGATCAATTTCGCTTCCTGTAATAATATACGAGAGGTCATCGAGTTCTGCATATTTATATAGTGACAGTCGGCCGAATTTTGTATGGTCGGTCACGAGAATGACTTCGTCGGCGGAGTGGATCATTTCTTGTTTAGCGGGGACGAGATATTCGTCGTAGTGCATTAAACCTTTGTCGCTATCTAAAGCCGGAGTTGTCACGAATGCTTTGTGGACGTGCAAATTGCGCAGGGTGCCACTTGTAATCATGCCGTTTAAGATGTAGGTTTCTGGATAGACGACTCCACCTGTTACAATAATTTTTGATTTTGAGAAACGCAAAATGGAAGCTACATTGATATCATTTGTGATGACGGTTAGGCCTGAACGTTCTTTTAGCGCTTCTGCGATATGACCCGTTGTAGTACCAGCATCAAGTAGAATCGTGTCGCCTTCTTCGACCATTTCCGCAGCATAGGTCGCAATTTTCTTTTTTTCTTCGTAGCGGACTTCGCTTCGTTTCTTCCAATCGGGTTCTGAAACGACCTTTTCTTCTATCATAACGCCACCGTGGGTTCGCTTTAGTTTTTTGTCTTTTTCTAGTGCTGTTAAATCGCGGCGGATGGTGGCTTCGTGAACTTCAAAGTGTTTCGCAAGTTCGCTTACCGTTGCAATCTTTCTTGAGCGTACATATTGGACAATCGCGCGCTTTCGTTCAATAGAGAGCATTATTTTTCTCCTTTCCTACAAAAGAAAAGAGCCCTTACGAAACGCAAGGACTCCTCGAACATTTTAGTCGTTTAAGCGTTTTTCAAGTTCCGCTTTTTTCTCTTCAAAACCTGGTTTACCTAGGAGCGCGAACATGTTTGCTTTGTAAGCTTCCACACCTGGTTGGTCAAATGGATTCACGCCGTTTAAGTAACCGCTAATGCCTACTGCTTTTTCAAAGAAGTAAACAAGGTAGCCGAATGTGTATGGGTCAAGCGCTGGCACTTCGACTACAAAATTCGGTACTTCGCCGTCAGTATGCGCAAGAAGTGTTCCTTCAAATGCTTTTGTATTCACGAAATCAACCGTTTCGCCTGCTAAATAGTTTAAACCGTCAAGATCAACTTCTTCTTTATTAATGGTTAAATTATGACGCGGAGTTTTCACTTTGACTACCGTCTCGAAAAGATTGCGACGACCGTCTTGAATGTACTGACCTAGTGAATGTAAATCAGTTGAGAAGCTCGCGCTGGACGGGTAGATACCTTTTTGGTCTTTCCCTTCGCTTTCGCCAAACAATTGTTTCCACCATTCATTGAAGTACTGCAAACCTGGTTCGTAGCTGATTAAAAGCTCTGTTACCTTGCCTTTTCTGTACAGCACGTTACGTGCTGCCGCATATTGATACGCGATATTTTCTTTTAAAGAAGGTTTTGAGAAGTCTTTAGATGCAGCTTCTGCGCCTTCCATCATTTTTTTAATGTCTACACCGCTCACTGCGATTGGTAGAAGTCCTACTGCAGTTAGTACAGAGAAACGACCGCCAACATCATCTGGAACTACGAAAGTTTCATAGCCTTCGTTATCAGATAATGTTTTAAGCGCGCCTTTTGCTTTATCTGTTGTGGCATAAATACGTGATTTCGCTTCTTCTTTGCCGTATTTTTTCTCTAAGAGTTCTTTAAATACGCGGAATGCGATGGCAGGCTCTGTTGTTGTACCTGATTTTGAAATCACGTTTACAGAGAAATCACGATCGCCAACAACTTCGATTAAATCGTGTAAATAAGTGGAGCTAATGCTGTTTCCTGCGAAGAAAACTTGTGGCGTTTTACGCTCTGCTTTATCCAGCACATTATAGAAGGAATGATTTAGTGTTTCAATCGCGGCGCGTGCCCCTAAGTAGGAGCCGCCGATACCGATGACGATTAAAACTTCGGAATCATTTTTAATTTTTTCTGCTGATTTTAAAATGCGTGCGAATTCTTCTTTATCGTAGTTACTTGGCAAATCAACCCAGCCAAGATAGTCACTTCCCGCACCAGTACCGTTATGTAACATATCATGTGCTGCTTTTACTGCAGGTTCCATGTACGCTAATTCGCGTTCTTCAAAAAAACGCAATGCTTTGGAATAATCAAAACTAATGTGTGTCATTATTTTCCCTCCAAAAATTATAAAGATTTCTGTTTTAACTTTATCTCAAAAGGCGAACTTTAGCAAGGATTGTCGCTAGCTGACAGGAAATTCATTATGATGATCATAGAGCACACCTTTGTCAAAAATCAGTTTATTGAGCGGCGTCTTTTCTAACTCGAGAAGGCTGTCTGCTGTAGGAATCGACAACCATTTCACACGAAAGACACTTTCATCGTTTTCTGGCCAATTAAAATCCCCCATTGCAGTTGCACGGAACACAATTGTGCAAACGTGTTCCCACTCTGTCCTGCGCTCTTTACAAAAAAGGAGACTGTCGACGGAAATCGTCACATTCGTTTGTTGTTTCACTTTAAGAACGAGCGCTTCTTCCATTGTCTGGTCTTTCTCAACTACGCCCCCCGGGAACCCCCAAGAAAGATCCCGTTTACGCACTGCTAAAATCTCATCTTTTTTCTCATTGTAGATAAATCCTTCAACGTTAATCGTTCTTTTCATGGTATCCTCCCTTTTCGTTTGAAAATGATTAAACTACCTGAACTAATTAAAAACTGAAATGGCTATTACCCTAAATTTAGTTTGACTAATTGTCAATTGATGAAATACTGACTAAAACGTGAATTATCTGACTTTTTGAAATAAAGCTTCGGAAGCTCCTTGTCGAAAGAAGTTTCCAAACATGCTTACTTATCTGCTTTTTCAACCCATTCTTGCAGTTTATCTCGGAGTGTGTTAAAACCTTCGTCTGCACCTTTTGTTTCTTTTTTAGGCGAGGAATTTCTCTCTGGTTTTACTTCCTCGGTCGCACGAATCGAAAGACTAATTTTATTATTTTCTTCATCCATATCAAGAATTTTGACTTTCACTTCTTGTCCGATTTCTAAAAAATCATGGATATCTTTAACAAAACCGTGCGTCACCTCTGAAATATGCACAAGCCCTTGCGTTTTATCATCAAGCGCCACGAACGCTCCGTATCCTTGAATACCTGCGACTTTCCCTGTTACAACGTCGCCTACTTTAAATGTACTCATCTACAAACACACCCACTTTCCAAAATACCGATAATGTACAATTATACCACTTGCTTAGGATTACCACAATTATTCATTACTTTGATTAAAGCTGATGCAGCTTTCTAAAATTGTGTTACAATGGCATTATAAAAAAAGAAATGCTTGTCGAAGGAGGAACTAAATATGAGTCAATTTGATGAAGTAATTCCGCGCCTAGATACAAATTCTGAAAAATGGGACGGGGCGGAAGCCTTATTTGGAAGGAAAGATATTATCCCCATGTGGGTTGCTGATATGGATTTCCGGGCGCCGAAGCCTGTTTTAGATGCCTTCCGAAAACGAGTTGACCACGGTGTTTTCGGCTATACGAAATGTGAAGATGGCATGACGAAAGCCATTTTGAATTGGAATAAAACGCGGCACGGATTTGATGTGGATTCGGATGCGATTTTATATAACGCCGCTGTTGTCCCTTCGATTTCACTCGCGATTCGGGCGCTAACGAAACCTTCAGAGAAAGTCTTAATGCATTCGCCAATTTATCCGCCGTTTTTTAAGGTGACTGGCGATGAAACGAAACGCGAAGTCGTGCTTTCACCGTTAAAACACACGGGCACGCGGTTTGAAATTGATTTTGCCGACATGGAACAGAAGCTTGCCCAAAATGATATTCAGCTATTTTTACTTTGCAATCCGCAAAATCCGGGCGGAATTTCCTGGAAAAAAGAAGAACTTACGCAATTGGTTGAGCTTTGTGCACGTTATAATGTGCCGATTGTGTCAGACGAGATTCATGCGGATTTAGTGATGAAAAACCATGTACATACGCCGCTTGTTAAGGTGGCACCGTATTACAAGGAGCAAATTATTACGCTGATGGCACCGACGAAAACGTTTAATTTGGCGGCTTTGAAAGTGTCCTACTTGATTATTGATAATCCAGATTACCGGGCGAAATTCCGTGAGTTACAGCAATATGTGCATGCGCCAGGCATTAATGAATTTGGTCAAATCGCGCTTGAAGCGGCTTATAATGAAGGTGCGGAATGGCTAGATGAGCTGCGCGATTATATTTACGAAAACTTCCAATATGTCAAAGCGGAATTGAATACGCATTGTCCTGAAATCGGCGTGACGGAGCTTGAAGCGACTTATCTGATGTGGCTTGATGCACGGGCGCTCAAAAAAGATGAAGCGACGCTGTATCAAGATATTATCGATGCGGGTTGCGGCGTTCAAATGGGGTCAGGTTTTGGCGCGGTGGCCGATAAATTTATCCGCCTGAATATTGCTTGTCCGCGTGAAACACTTAAAAAAGGCGTGGCTGCACTAATTGCGGGGATTCAAAAATAGTAAACTAAAACCAGACTGAAATAGTCTGGTTTTAGTTTGTAGAAAAGGCTACACAAAAGGCATCACGCACGTTTAGCACGACGACAAGCGGTAAATATCGTCGTCTGTAAATCAGGTTTTTGGTAAACCACATGGAACCTTGTTATACTAAAATTGTAGTATGGTTTTTAGGAGGAACGAGGAAAATCGTTTTTTCTTTATTTTTGTAAAAGGAGTTGGAGAAGTTATGTTTTTAGGGCTACGTGAAATGCTCTATTCAAAATTGCGATACATACTTGTGACAGGCATCATGGTTTTGATTATGTTGCTCTCACTGATTTTATCAGGCCTTGCAAATGGTCTGGCATACGATAACGCTTCTGCTGTTGCGGATAACGGGGTTCCGTTTTATGCGATTGCGAAAGATGCGCAAGGTAAAGTGTCACGCTCACTTTTTGATGAAAGCGAGTTGGCAAGTGTTCAAGAGGATAAAAGCGTGAAGGAAGCAGCGGTGCTTGGGCAATCGATGCAAACATTGAAACGCGAAAGTGATGATAAGAAGTTCAGTATCGCTTTTTTCGCCATTCAACCTGGCACTTTCCTCGATCCAAAAATTTCATCTGGTAAAGGGCTTGAAGTGACGAAACCCGATGAAATCGTAGTAGATTCTTCTTTGAAAAAAGATGGGATTAAACTTGGCGATATTTTGATGGACGACCAACTTAACAAAGAGCTAACGGTTGTTGGTTTTACGGAGAATAAAAAATATAGTCACGCGCCCGTTGTTTACATCAACATGCCGACTTGGCAATCCATTAATCCAGTTTTATACCACCAAAAAACACCGCAAGTTAGCGCGATTGCAATCCAGCCTAAAGGCGATACTGTCAATTTAGCGAACAAAGACTTGTCTGTTTTAACGCAAGCTGAATTTTTAGACCAGATTCCGGGCTATTCGGCGGAACAAATGACGCTAAATATGATGATTTATTTCTTAATTGTGATTGGCGGCTTTATTTTAACGGCGTTCTTCTATGTGATGACGCTTCAAAAGACGACACAATTTGGGATTTTAAAAGCGCTAGGCACCAAGTCCGGCTATATCGCGGTGAGCGTGATCACACAAGTTATCGTGATTTCCCTCATAAGCATTTTAATCAGTGTTGGGGTTACGCTCTTGTTGCCGAACGTGTTGCCTGAGGCGATGCCGTTCCGCTTGTCGAGCTTCACAATTAGCTTATATAGCGTGATTTTCTTCGTTGTAGCGCTGATTGGTTCACTGCTTTCGATGTGGAAAATTAATAAGGTTGATGCACTTGATGCAATTCGCGGAGGTGATGAATGATGCGTCCAATTTTACAATTTGAAGGTGTAACGAAAAACTATAAATCTGGTCCCACTACGATTCATGCTTTGCGTGAGACCCATTTTGAAGCAAACAGCGGTGAGCTCATTGCGATTGTTGGACCGAGTGGATCTGGTAAGAGTACTTTCTTGTCACTGGCGGGGGCGCTACTTACGCCTACAGATGGCAAAATCATTTTAAATGGGCAGGAAATTAGTCAGCTAACGAAAAAAGAACAGACGCAAATTCGTCTGACGGAAATTGGTTTTATTTTTCAAGCGGCGCACTTAGTCCCTTACCTTCGCGTGGTGGACCAAGTCCGTTTTATCGGGCAACAAGCGAAGCAAAATAAAGATGCGGTGACCGAAAAGAGTGTCTCCCTTTTGAACCACCTTGGTCTCGAAACTCGGACAACTTTTTATCCAAAAGATTTATCTGGTGGTGAAAAGCAACGGGTTGCGATTGCGCGGGCCTTAATTAATTCGCCGTCCATCATTTTGGCGGACGAACCGACGGCAAGCTTAGATACTGAGCGGAGTCGAGAGGTTGTACAGTTGCTCCGTAGCGAAGTAGAGGGCACGGAGCGCGCGGCGATTATGGTGACGCATGATGAGCGCATGCTTGACTTATGTGACCATGTTTACCGCATGGAAGACGGGCGTTTGACGAAAGAACGTTAACAATTAAAAAAAGCGTGGGAAAACTCTAAACCCACACAAAATCAGAGTGATGACAAATGGCTAGATTCTAGGCAAAACCGAGTACCGCACCGGAGCGTACTTGAGTACGTGAGGAGCGGAACGCAGGTTTTAACGACGAAGATGGCCGTTTGTCATCACTCTGAAGCGTAGGAACGATGTTCCTACGCTTCTTTATTTATTTTCTTCAATCAATTTAAGCGCTTGGGCGTAAACTGTTTCGCCGTCCATTTTCCCGTATGCCATCATATCAATAACGTCAACTGGAATGCGTCCTGCGGCTGCATCTTTAACTGTTTTTTCTTGGTAACGCACTTGCGGACCAAGCAACACGACATCAGCATCTTTAATAACTTCATTAATTTCAGCTATTGAGTAAGCAGCAATTTTTGCTTCATCGCCTTTTGCAGCGGCTGCTTTTTCCATTTTTGTAACGAGTAAGCTTGTGGACATCCCTGCCGCACAGATTAAAACGATATTATTCATTTCTATTCTTCCTTTCCAATTAAACGGCTATTGTTGTAACACCTTCATTATACAATACGTGTAGTATTTTAAACAAGTAAACGTTATCAACAACTTTATCTCAATAAATACACACGCATTTTTAAAATAAACTAAAAATAGATTGCACTTTTCCCCCAAAAGAGCGATAATAGACAGAAAATACGTAAAATTTCGCTTAAATTAAACTAGACAGGAGCTGTATACATGAAAGTCGTTAAATTTGGTGGAAGCTCTCTAGCTTCCGGACTTCAACTGAATAAAGTATTAGATGTAGTGAAAAGTGATGCTATGCGCAAAATCATTGTCGTTTCTGCGCCTGGAAAGCGTTTTTCAGATGACACGAAAGTAACTGACCTTCTCATTGATTGCGCGGCAAAGGCCTTGCTTTCGGAAGACACAACGGATATTTTCAATCAAATCGTCGCACGCTATCACGATATTGTGTTGGACACTGGTATGAGCGAGGCCGTCATATCGGAAATCAGCGACAATTTAACGACCATTTTGCAATCTGATAAATCCAATCCCGACCAATTTATGGATAAAATGAAAGCGAGCGGCGAGGACAATAACGCAAAATTAGTTGCCGCGTTTTTCAACCACAAAGGTCTTCCTGCAACTTATGTTAACCCTAAGGACGCGGGGCTTTTCGTGACCGAAGACCATGCTCATGCGCGTGTTTTGCCTGAGTCTTATGATAATCTTTTCGCGCTTCGCGATTACCCGGGACTTGTTGTTTTTCCTGGTTTCTTTGGCTATACGAAGTCTGGTGAGATTACAACATTCTCACGTAGCGGTTCAGATATTACGGGCGCGATTGTCGCAAACGGGATTCAAGCGGAACTTTATGAAAACTTCACCGATGTTGATGCCGTTTTTGTTGTAAACCCTGCTATTGTTAAAAAACCCCAGCAAGTGGCTGAACTTACGTACCGCGAGATGCGTGAACTTTCTTATGCCGGCTTTTCTGTGTTCCATGACGAAGCGCTCATTCCAGCGTTTCGGGCGGGTATTCCAGTCCACATAAAAAACACGAACAATCCCGAAAGCACTGGGACGCGTGTGATTCATGAAAGAGATACTTCGAATGGTCCTGTTGTAGGGATTGCCAGCGATGACGGATTTTGCAGCATTTACATTAGCAAATATTTGATGAACCGCGAAATCGGTTTCGGTAGACAAGTCCTCGAGATTTTAGAACAAGCGGGACTAAACTACGAACATATGCCGTCTGGAATCGATGATTTAACGATTATCTTGCGGGAAAATCAACTCGATGCGGCGTTAGAAAAAAAACTAATCCACGAACTCACGCACAAACTAAATGCCGACCTAGTTTCCATCCAGCACAACCTCTCCCTCATCATGATTGTAGGCGAAGCAATGCGTCAAAACATTGGGACAACATTCCGAGCTAGCCGCGCCCTCTCTCATGCAAACGTCAATATTAAAATGATTAACCAAGGCTCTTCCGAGGTTAGCATCATGTTCGGCGTCAAAAAAGAAGATGAACGTACAGCCGTTCAAGCCCTTTATAATGAATTTTTTCAAGAAGTAGAGGTATAATAAAAAGCGAGGACAATTTGTCACTCGCTTTTTCTGTTATTCAACAATATTAATTTTTTCGATGACAACATCATGGACTGGTTTATCTTGTGCGCCTGTTTGAACGCTTGCGATATTATCTACAACGTCCATTCCTTCGATGACATGACCGAAAACAGTGTGGCGTCCATCTAACCATGGTGTCCCGCCTTCTTTGTAAGCTTCAATAATTTCTGTAGGGAAACCAGCTTCTTCCATTTGTCCAATCATTTCTACTGGCATATCCGGTTTTTGTACAATGAAGAATTGGCTTCCGTTTGTGTTCGGACCTGCATTGGCCATTGATAAAGCACCACGCAAGTTAAATGCGTTTTTTGAAAACTCATCTTCGAATGCCTCACCCCAGATGCTTTCACCGCCTGTTCCGATTCCGTCAGGGTCGCCGCCTTGAATCATAAATTCAGGGATAACACGGTGGAAAATCAAGCCATCGTAGTAGCCATTTTTTGCGTGTGTCACAAAGTTCTCAACGGTTTTTGGTGCCACCTCTTTGAAAAGCTTCAGCTTAATTGTGCCGCGATTTGTAACCATTTCAGCTAAGATTTCGTTCTCAGCGATTTCTTTTGATAATTGTGGGTATGTCATATATGATTAGCTCCTTTGTCATAATTTACCTTCCAAACCAGATTATTAAAAGATTTACGAAAACCGCAACCATATAAAGCACTAAAATTGTTGCGAGTGTCCATATGATAATTTTTTTAACCATGAGGCGCTCCTTTTGTTAGAAGAGCGACTCTTGCCGCTCTGATTTATTCAGTACTTCTTTATTCTAATAAAAAACTGCGCGTTTTGAAACTAAAACGAACGGAGATGTCAAAATATGTCAGTAAAAAAACGCAATTTATACATTTGCATGCTGGCGAATTTACTTATGTCTGCTAGCACAACGATGATTATGCCCTTCTTATCTCTTTATATTGAAACTTTCGGTGACCATGATCCGGCTTACGTACAAAAATGGGCTGGCTACATATTCGGCGTCACCTTTCTAGTCGCCTTTATATTTTCACCGATTTGGGGACGGATTGGCGACCGATTTGGCTATAAAAAAATTCTCATCTTTACTTCATTTGGTATGGCGATTAGTATTTTTCTAATGGGCTTTGCTCATTCCGTGACATACTTATTTATTTTGCGAATCTTCATGGGGATAGTCACTGGGTTTATCGGGATTTCAAACGCGTTTATCGCGCGCCAAACGGATAAGCATGAGGCCGGCAAAATCCTTGGTACGCTCCAACTCGGCGGGGTTACAGGAATGCTATTCGGTCCGCTAATTGGGGGTGCTATGGCGGATTTATTTGGTTTTAAAAACACCTTTACTGTAACGGGAATCGCGATTTTAATTGCTTCATTTCTCGTTGCCTTTGGTTTAAAAGAAGTGCGAAGCGAAACACAAAAAACAGGTCGGCCAATTTATTCGCGGAGAGCCGTCTTGAAGAAAATTTTCACCCTAAGAGTGCTCTTTACAGTGATGGTCATTACAGCGCTTATCCAAATTGCGAACTTCAGTGTTCAACCGCTCCTTGCGCTTTATGTGGGGGAGATGACGCATTCGTCTAACGTCGCTTTCATGTCTGGGCTTGCCTTCTCGGCTACTGGGTTTGGTAATCTTGTTATGACGCGTAGTTGGGGGCGTCTTGGCGATAAGTATGGCTATGAGAAAATCTTAAATATTTTACTAATACTTGCGGCGCTCACAGTGATTCCGCAGGCGTTCGTCTCGCATTTATGGACGTTCATTATTTTTCGCTTTTTATTCGGCATTGCGATTGGTGGTATGGTTCCTTGTATCACGGCGTATATTCGACTCGCTGCTCCTGGTGCGATGCAAGGCGAAATGCTTGGTTATAACCAAAGCGCGCGTTTTTTAGGAAATGTCATTGGGCCAATTCTTGGTGGAACGCTCGCGGGCTTCGTTGGCATCAACAACGTCTTTTTATTCATGAGCGGCATGTTTTTCGTCGCCTTCTTCATTTTACTCTACGCACTTCACGCGGATAGAAAACGCCATCTGAACGTGGATTGATTAGAAAAATGAATTTACTCCATTCAAAACGGACTACACACAATCAGACTGATGACAAATAGTGAGATTCTCACGCATTGCCGAGTACTGCACCGGAGCGTACTCGAGTACGTGATGACTGAAAACAGGAAGGGCGTAGTTTGCCCGACCATGTGAGAAGTTAGGCGAAGCGGAGCGGAACGCAGGCAAAAACTCCGAAGATTGCCGTTTGTCATCAGTCTGAAAGGTGGAAAACTTGTTAAGAGAACAAGTTTTCCACCTTTTTTTCCACCAAAAAAGTATGCTATAATAAATTGTATTTGCTTTTTTTCAAAAAATGTAAGTACTTGCTTAAAAAATAAAAACGTTACGTTTGAAATAGATTATTAAAAAGGAGGAACCGACTTTGTCATTGTTGCATCTTGCAATCATTCTGCCATTTATCGTGGCACTTATTATCCCGCTTATTTATAAGTGGACGAAAAAAATTCATACTGGTTGGCTTGTTCTACCGGTTCCAATCGTGCTCTTCATTTACTTTTTAACTTTTATTCCGGAAACAATGCAGGGAGCTACAACAGAAACCTTTGCTTGGATTCCTGAATACGGAATTAACTTCACTGTCGTTGTAGACGGTCTTAGCTTATTGTTCGCCCTTTTAATTACGGGAATCGGTTCGCTTGTTGTGTTCTACTCTATTTATTATTTAGGAAAAAACAAGGAACGCTTAAACAATTTTTACGCCTTTCTGATGATTTTTATGACAGCGATGCTTGGCGTTGTACTTAGTGATAACCTCATCGTTCTTTATCTATTTTGGGAATTGACGTCCATTAGTTCTTTCCTTCTCATCGGCTACTGGTATCACCGCGAGCGTTCTCGTTATGGCGCTAGAAAATCAATGATGATTACTGTTTTTGGCGGTTTAATGATGCTCGGCGGATTCCTAATGCTGCACATCATGACGGATAGCTTTTCCATTCGGGAAATCCTCGCAGCTAGTGAAGCTATCTCACAAAACGCCCTTTTCATTCCCGCAATGATTTTAATTTTACTTGGCGCGTTCACAAAATCCGCTCAAGTACCTTTTCATATTTGGCTTCCTGACGCGATGGAAGCTCCCACACCTGTCAGCGCTTATCTTCACTCCGCTACAATGGTTAAAGCAGGTATTTACATCGTAGCACGCTTTACACCGCTTTTTGCCGTTTCATCAGTTTGGTTTTGGACGGTCACCATTGTCGGCAGCATTACACTCCTTTGGGGCTCGATTAATGCGACGAAGAAAAATGACTTGAAAGCCATTTTAGCTTACTCCACCATCAGTCAACTTGGTTTAATCATGACACTGCTCGGAGTCGGGGCCGCCAGCTTACATTTTGATAATTTAAGCGATGATATTTACGTTCTTGCCGTTGTCGCTGCCGTCTTCCACCTTTTCAACCATGCAACATTCAAAGGAAGCCTGTTTATGATGACGGGGATTATCGACCACGAAACCGGCACACGTGACATCAGACGCCTCGGCGGACTTATGCGCATCATGCCTATCACCGCAACAATCGCGTTCATCGGAACATTCGCGATGGCCGGATTACCACCTTTTAACGGCTTTTTGAGTAAAGAAATGTTTTTAGAGAGCCTTGTTAACCTCACGCACCTTAATCTTTGGAATGCGGATACTTGGGGAATATTTATTCTAATTAGCGCGTGGATCGCTAGCGTGTTTACGTTTACGTATAGCATGATTATTTTCTTTAAGACTTTCACTGGCAAACAAAAGCCGTACTTATTGCCAAAGAAACCACATGAGGCACCTTTTGGCTTATTGCTACCTCCATCGATTTTAGCATCACTTGTACTTTTGATTGGGCTATTTCCCAATTTGATTGCCGCACCAATTTTAGAACCAGCTGTGAAATCCATTGTGCCATCGCTTGCGACAAATGATGATTTCCACATTCACATCGGCCTTTGGCACGGCATTACACCGGCCTTACTTATGACTATAGGCATCATCATTGTTGGAACACTAGTTTATAAGACGCATCGTTACTGGAAGCCATTTATTACAACACGAGTACCTAAAATGCTCCGAATTGGCAAAAGCTATGATAGAGGCATGTCTTACCTTGAACAAGGTTCCTACCGCATGACGATGACCATCATGACAGGGTGGCTACGCACCTATTTGAACTACATGTTATTTGCTTTTATTGTTCTTGTCCTTGGGTCACTCATTCTGACAGGCTCACTAAATTTTAACTTTGATAACTTAACGGCTATCACACTTGTGGACTATGTTTTAGCCGCGGTAATTCTTGTGACCTTAGTAGGTACGGTCTTCTCGAAATCGCGCATTACGTCCATCATCTTGCTTGGTGCGATGGGCTACACGATTAGTATTTTCTTTGTAATCGCTCGTGCTCCAGACCTTGCGCTAACGCAGCTCGTGATTGAAACGATTTCTGTTGTACTCTATTTACTCGTCTTCTATCATTTGCCACAGTTTAGTAATATTGAAGAAAAGCCGCGATTCTTTTCGGTTAAAACGTTTTTAAGTATTGGGGTCGGCATCACGATTACACTCGTCGCATTATCTGCCTACGATACAACGTTTTATGATTCTATTTCGCAGTACTATATCGATAACACATATAAAGAAGCTGCCGGAAAGAACATTGTAAACGTGATTCTTGTTGACTTCCGTGGTTTTGATACATTGTTCGAAACGACTGTTCTTGCTATTGCATCTATTGGGATTTTCCAAATGATTAAACTACGACTTACGAAACGGAGGGATAAAAATGAAAACCAATGACGTACTGCTCCGCAATGTTACAAAAGTGGTGGCATTCATCATCTTTTTATTTTCACTGCACCTCTTTTTCGCGGGGCACTATAATCCCGGCGGCGGCTTTGTTGCTGGACTTACGAGCGCTGGCGCCATCACGCTTACCCTCCTTGCTTACGATATTAAAACGGTGAAAAGCATGCTCAATATGAATACGATAATCATTACAGCTATTGGTCTTATTTTCGTCGTAGGTACTGGGCTGCTGGGTGTTTTCAGCGGAAAGCCGTTTTTGACGCATTTATATGGGCATGTCGACTTGCCCGTTCTAGGCGATACGTCCCTTCATACTGCGACACTATTTGACTTAGGCGTCTATCTTGTCGTTGTCGGCGTAACGCTGACGATTATTCAAACGATTGGGGAGAGTGACTAAATGGAATTATTAATGTCTATCCTCATCGGCTTAATGTTTGCCGCTGCTGTCTATTTAATTTTATCAAAAAGTTTATTGCGGATTATTATTGGAACGGCGATTTTAAGTCACGGCGTCAATTTGCTCGTTTTAACGATGGGCGGAATTAAACGTGGTGATGTGCCCATTTTAGGCTTGAAAGTCACCGCCTCTTATAATGATCCACTGCCACAAGCGCTCATTTTAACCGCCATTGTTATTAGCTTTGGTGTCACCGCTTTTTTCCTAGTTTTAGCTTACCGAGCTTATCAAGAATTAGACAGCGAGAGCGTATCCAAAACGAGAGGACATGAAGCCGATGATGAATAATATTATTTTACTGCCCATCTTTATCCCGCTAGTCGGCGCTATTATTTTAATGTTAGTGCCAAAAAAAGTCATCGTTCAGCGCACGATTGCTCTGATTATGAGTTTACTACTTGTTGCTTCAGACCTTTTCTTACTCTTTTATGTAAAAAATAACGGTATCACAACGCTCAATATTGGCAATTGGCGTGCGCCCTTTGGGATTACAATCGTAGCCGATATGTTGGCCGCTCTTTTAGTCGTAACAACAAGTTTAGTGTTAACTTGCGTTATCATTTATTCGTTTTACACTATTGGCAAAGCCCGCGAAAAGTTCCTTTACTACCCGTCAGTTCTGTTTCTCATCGTCGGTGTAAATGGCTCCTTTTTAACAGGTGATATTTTCAACTTATTCGTGTTTTTTGAAGTGATGCTCATGGCGTCTTACGTCCTGCTCGTCATTGGGGGCACACAAATCCAACTGAAAGCGACCATTAAATACTTGCTCATCAATGTGGTCGGCTCTGCTTTTTTCGTCGTTTCAATCGGCATTTTATATTCAATGATTGGTACGCTAAACATGGCGGATATTTCTCAAAAAATCAATGCCCTTAACGGTGCAAATACAGGCATGATAAGCGTTTCCGCCGTTATGTTTCTGTTCGTTTTTGGGTTGAAAGCTGGACTCTTTCCGCTTTACTTCTGGCTACCGGGCTCCTATTTCGCGCCACCAATGCCAGTCCTCGCCCTCTTTGGCGCGCTTTTAACAAAAGTTGGCGTTTATGCAATTATTCGGACGTATAGCTTATTTTTCGCAAAAGAAACCACATTCGCGATGCCACTCCTCGGGGTTTTGGCGCTCTTAACTATTATTCTAGGCGTAATTGGGGTTATTAGTTATTACGATATGAAAACTATCGTTATCTATAACATTTTAATTGCGATTGGCGCGATTTTGTTCAGTGTTTCCATCATGACTCGCGAATCCATGACCGGTGCCGTTTACTACCTGATTCACGATATGATCATTAAATCGGCGCTTTTCCTCATAATCGGGGTTATTATGGCGATTACTGGCACGTCTACGGTGAAAAAATTCAGCGGTTTAATGACCGTAAAGCCGACACTTGGCTGGTCGTTTTTCATCGCGATTTTAGCGATTGCCGGGATTCCACCACTGAGCGGATTTTTTGGAAAACTATTGATGGTAGAAGGCGCCTTTAGTACTGGCGAAATTTTCGGGGGTATCGTCATCCTGCTATCAAGCTTATTCGTTTTAATGTCACTCATCAAAGTGTTCACTCGCGGATTTTGGGGTGAGAAAAGCGGCAAATTCAATCTCGCTATTCCCTATAAGAAAATGATGTTTCCGGTCGTTATTTTACTCGCTTGTTCCGTTTTATACGGCGTCTTTTCAAACGCGCTTTATCCGTTTATAAGCGATGCAGTTGATCCAATTATCGATCCGAATATTTATATTAATGCTGTGATAAAGGAGTGATGACACATGGCGTTTCAATTGATTATTAACGTTATTTTAGCTTGCTTTTGGATGTTCCTTGAGTCATCCTTCACGTTCGGTACATTTATTATCGGCTTTGTGATAGGGATTGTGCTACTGTTCTTCATGCGGCGCTTTCTTGGCTCAACGTTTTACTTGTTCCGTCTTTTTGCGCTCATTAAGTTGCTATACAATTTTTTGCGCGATTTAATTGCATCGACCATTCATGTGAGCCGCATTATTTTAAAAAAGGATATGAACATTCGTCCAGGGATTTTTAGATATGACACTTTGTTAGAAACTGACTGGGAAGTAACCATGCTTGCGCTTATGATTACGCTCACGCCTGGAACGCTCTCCATTGATATTTCTGACGATTATAAATCAATTTATGTTCATTCGCTACATGTTCCAAATATCGAAGAAGAAATTGCCACCATTCGAAAATCATATGAGGGTGCCATTATGGAGGTGTTTCACGGATGATTTTAAAGATTGCCCTATCCATCGCACTTTTACTTTATTCCATTTCCACTTTCCTGTACTTGTACCGTATTTTAAAAGGTCCTACTACGTCAGATAAAGTCGTGGCACTCGATTCTATCGGCATGAATTTAGTCTCCACTGTCGCACTTCTATCAATGTTTTATGACACAAATGCCTATTTAGACGTCATTCTTTTAATTGCGCTTCTTGCGTTTATCGGAACGGTTTCCTTCTCCAAATTTATTGAGAAAGGCAAGGTGATTGATCGTGAACGTGATAATTGAAATCATTATTTCTATTATGGTTCTCCTCGGCGGTTTATTAAGTATTTTAGCCGCTATTGGTGTCATTCGCCTGCCAGACGTCTATACGCGCACACATGCGGCTGGTATTAGTAATACATTCGGTGTTAGCATTCTCTTATTCGCAACTGTTGGGTTCTTTTTCCATTCCGGCGAAGGTTTCAATGCCCGCGTTTTGCTCGCCGTTTTCTTTATTTACTTAACGACGCCTGTCGCTTCCCATCTTATCAACCGTGCTGCCTATGACACAGGCGTGCCGCTTGCAATTCGGATTCGCGACCAATTGCGTTCAGTCAAGAAAGATGAAATTAAAGCAAGGAAAAATTTAATTATTCGTCAGGAGCAAATTGAAAAAGCACGTCAGGAGAAAGAGGAACTCGAGGACCGCCTAGACTACGAGCTTCGCGAGGAACAAATTGATGCCCGCGAACGCAATGAGGACTTAGAGCGCGAGCATGACGAGCAGACCATCGAGGAAGAGGCGGATGATTCGGAAAATCAAATCATCGAACAAGAAGATAGCCATACTGAAAAGAAACAAGACGATTAAATTAAAAAACCCGATTCCACGTGAGGATTTCGGGTTTTTGTTTACTCAATTCGTTTTTTCTTGACGGCAATTGTTACGCGGCTCACGCAAATGATTTGGTCTTCGCTTTCAATTTGAACTTGCCAAACTTGGGTGGTGCGACCAATATGTATAGGTTCTGCTATAGCGTAGATGTCGCCACTCTGAACGCTCCTCAGGTGACTGGCGTTGATGTCTAACCCGAAGGCGATTTCGTCTTCTGCGACTGATAGCGAGGCGCCAATGCTTGCTGCGTGTTCTGCGAGCGCCACCGAAACGCCACCGTGCAGAAAGCCAAAGGGTTGTTTCACTTTATCCGTAACTGGCAATTTTAGTTTAACGTAACCTTTTTCAGCGGACACAACTTCAATTCCGATATTTTCTCCAAAATCCATATTTTCACCGTCCTTTTTCTTTTATTATAAAGCTTTTCGGGAATTTGGCAAAAATTGGGTTTTCATTATTTTGATTGTGGTAAAATAAGAACAAAGAAGAAAGACTGGGGAGATTGCTATGACCATTTTTGAAAATGTACCTTTGGTAGCCTCGATTGTTGCCATTTTGTTTGCTCAATTTGTTAAAGTTCCGATTCGTTTGATGATTTCAGGAAGGTTTGAATGGGGACTAATGTTTTCAACTGGTGGCATGCCTAGCTCCCACTCTGCTGCTGTGACTGCTCTCATGACCACGCTTGCGATTGAACATGGCTTAGGTTCGCCATTTTTCGCGATTGCTGTAGTATTTGGCATCATCGTCATGTTTGACGCGACCGGCGTTAGGCGCCAAGCAGGGGAACAAGCTGCGGTTTTAAATAAACTTGTGAGTGATTTCCAAGAATTTGTGGAACATGCGAAAGGTTTAACGGCTTCTGAACAAGCTGAAAAACAAAAACATTTAAAGGAACTTTTGGGGCATAAACCGATGGAAGTTTTCTTCGGCGCCATCACTGGTATAATAATTGGCTTTTTAATCGCCTTTTTGATGGGAAGTTTGTAAAGATTCACCAATCTGTCACAGCATTTCTATTTTCATCATGCTAAAATGAAGATAATGCTGGAACAGAGGAAGTGATATTTTTGATTACCGTGGTAAAATTCTTAGACACCCGAACCGAAGAACTCGTTAATTACTGGTTGAGCACCTATTATGTTCGCTCAGAAGAATATGCGATTCGCAGACACGCGATAGGTTTTTTAGATGCCGAGCGCCGCGAAGCTATCCTTCTTTTTAAAGAAACACTGCACTGTTTTGGAAAAAACGAGAGTATTCCTTACCTTAATGAAATTGTTGAAGACCGCCGTGATATGCAAACACCATTTCATGACGCTTATATAAATTTAGAAACTTTTTTTACAGCAATGACCGAGTTCTTAATGATTCATTACGAAAAGAAAACATTAATGTGCTCACAAGAAGCGCTTTTCGAGGTGATTTTAGAAATCCGTAGAATAGAAGCGTCAGCTTGCTTGACATTGGTGAATGGGTATCATTCAGTGTGAGGCATCGAAAAGATATGAAGAATCGTCCTTCAAAAGTTAGATTTATTGTCTAACTTTTGGAGGACGATTTGCTTATATCATAATAAATCTTGCTAACGAGTTTATGATGATGCGCCAATCTACTTCTGCTGTAATGGCGTTTACTAGAAAATTATGTTGACGCATGCCACCCTTCACTGTATCACATTTTATGACCTTGCAAACTTATATTATCTGTTGCACCAAAAATCAAATTTTTCAATTATTATGGGCAAATAAAAACAAGCACAAATCCCGTAACCTCTCCATTCTCAAAATGGAAGTATCACGAGATTCATGCTTGCTATTTTGATAGATAGCTGCTATTTATAAAACTTAAACTTACCTTTATTCACCATCACGCTAGGTCCGCCGATTTGGAGCAGTGCCCGGTCATCGATAACCTTTTTCATCACAGATGCGGGGTAGCCTTTTAAGTTTTTGCCGAACACAATTCCGATGGCGTCGTTATCGCCGATAGAACAAACTGTTCCTTTTTCGTGATACTCGAAATCAACAAGATCCGTGTCGCCAGTTGCAAGTTTCGCTAAATTTATAGCCGCGATATCGGCTTGTTGCATCGCGATTTGTGCAGTTGGTGGGTACGGACGATCATTGGCTGGGTTAATGATTAGTGAGCAATCGCCTACGATAAGAATTTCTTCATTGCCTGGCACAGTTAAGTTGTTATTCACTTTCACACGGCCGCGGCCTTGTTCAAATCCAGAAGCTTCAATTACACTGTTGCCACGAACGCCGGCTGCCCAAATAATTGTGCCCGCTTTAATTTCTTTCACTTCATTTTCACTTGCAGCATATTTCACGCCTTCTGCGGTCGCTTCTTTTACTGGTTTCCCAACTAAGAATTCTACGCCGCGGTCTTCCAAAACGCCCACGCCATAATCTACTAATTTCGCATCAAATTGTGGCAATACTTTAGGCGATGCTTCCAAGCAGAAAATGCGTACTTTTTCGCGCGGTACATCATACATTTTCACAAGTTCAGGAATACGATTAGTTAGTTCCCCTAAGAACTCAATGCCCGTAAATCCTGCACCACCAACGATAATCGTTAGCAGTTCGTCTTTTTGCTCCGTTTTCCACTTCGCAAATTGTGATTCAATGTGGGCGCGAATTTTCTTAACAGATTCCACACTCGTAATCGTTAACGCATATTCTTTCAATCCAGCAATACCGAAAGTTTCAGCTTCCGAACCTAAACCAATTAACAGATAATCATAGGAAACCTCACCATTATTCGTTAAAGACACCGTTTTCTCTTCTTTATTGATTTTTACAACCGTATCTTGAATAAAAGTGGTTTTGCTTGGATCAATGACTTTGTCTAAGGGATACACGAGTTTTTCAGGTTCAAGTGTCCCTGCCGCTGCCTCATGCAACCAAGTCGTTTCGTGGTGATAGTCATTCTTGTTTACAAGTACAAGTTCAGCATCTGCATTTGAGTTTTGCAATTTCTTTAACGTTTTTAATCCACCGTAACCAGCACCTAGAATGACGATTTTCGGTTTATTCATCTGTAATCACATCTACTTTCCCTTTATATTTTTTTCACAAACTAAATTAAATCGCGAATATTCTCCGTGTTTCTTATGTAGATTGCGCTAAAAATCTACCTTAAGTGAAATGTTCCACTTATAGTTTCTATGATAGACGTTTTAGGCAAGTATTTCAAGAATTGATGCTTAGAAAAATTGGTACATTTAAGGCTTTCTAAGTGGTACAGTCATTTTTCACACCTTGAAATGCAACTGCTAATTATTTAGACCGTTTTGTTCATATTTTAACAAAAATTGGTATGGTGTACTGGAAATTTTCCCCATATAGTACTCCTACCCAACATTGTGAAATTCGAAACATATGGTTTTAAGCAAAAGTTGCATCGCTTTTAATTTTTTTATGCTAGAATGGATATATTATTTGATTGAAAGGGGAGTTTATTTTGGATGATAAAACCAAAATTTATGATATAACCATTATCGGCGGCGGCCCCGTTGGACTTTTCGCAGCTTTTTATGCCGGCATGCGCAAAGCCAATGTGAAAATCATCGAAAGTTTACCCCAACTAGGTGGCCAATTAACCGCGCTTTATCCTGAAAAATATATTTATGATATTCCCGGATTTAAAGCTGTGCGTGCCCAAGAACTTATCAATAATTTAACTGAGCAAATGCAACCGTTCAATCCTAGTATTTGTCTTGAAGAAGCCGTTTTGCAAGTGGAAAAACAAGCGGATGGCACATTTGAAATTACTACAACGAAAGATGTTCATTATAGCAAGACCATCATTATTACAGCCGGAAACGGTGCGTTTGAACCGCGTAAACTTCAATTAAAAGAGGCGGAGCAATTTGAGGGTGCGAATTTGCACTATTTTATCAACGACTTAAATCGCTTTAAAGGGCGACGTGTTGCTGTTTGTGGCGGCGGTGATTCAGCAGTCGACTGGGCATTAATGCTTGAACCTATCGCGAAATCAGTTACGATTATTCATAGACGCGGAGCGTTTCGCGCGCATGAGCATAGTGTCGCAAACCTTGAAAAGTCTTCCGTAACAGTTTTAACCCCATTCATTCCAACTGCGCTACACGGGACAGAAGCGGGCATCGAACGAATTGTTTTAGACGAAGTAAAAGGTTCTAGAACAGAAACGCTCGAAATTGATGATTTTATCGTTAATTACGGCTTCGTGAGCCAACTTGGTCCTATTAAAGACTGGGGTCTAACTATCGAAAGAAACTCCATTGTCGTGAATTCAAAAATGGAAACATCGATTCCCGGCATCTATAGCGCAGGCGATATTTGTACGTATGACGGCAAAGTTAAACTCATCGCCACTGGATTTGGTGAAGCGCCGACAGCCGTCAATAATGCTATTAATTTCATCGACCCGACAGCACGCGTTCAACCGATGCACTCCACATCCATGTTCGCTTAAACCAAAAAGGAACCTAGCTCTTCAGCTAAGTTCCTTTTACTCGTAAAAACCCTATCATAGTGTCTTTCTTTTCATCATCTTTTTATTTATTGATGCTTAATTAAGCGTCTATCTTTATCATTGTAAATCTGTTCCTGAATGTTCCGCATTCTTACCTTAAGCTCTGCCAACTCACGTTCCATCGTGGCACTTTCTTCTTTTTTCTCTCTGAGTTTTGCGCGTATCCTCCTTAACAAATTTATCACCTCATATATTCTTTTTTCTCTATGATTAAATGGTATCATAAAACGAGGCTTCAAAACGTAAAATACCCTAGAAACCCTGTTTTTAGTCCTAAATAACAAATGTAAGCATAATTTTCACATTTTGTGTAGACTGTTCAGAATTTTCAGCCTCAGTTTTATTTTGCTCCGTCAGGGGAAAAAGACAACTACCAAAACTAAAAGGAGGCCAATTTATGAATGTTTTAGTTATTGGAGCAAACGGTCAAATTGGAAAGCAAATTGTGCGCGAGTTGGCACTGGAAAAAGGTTTCTTTGTGCGCGCCATGATTCGTAAAGCAAGCCAAATGGACGAATTAGAAAAACTAGGTGGCAAGCCCATTATTGCTGATTTAGAAAAAGATTTTAGCTACGCTTACGATGAAATCGACGCCGTCATTTTTGCCGCCGGTTCTGGCGGGCATACAGGTCCCGAAAAAACCATTAGCGTTGACCAAGATGGCGCCATCAAAGCCATTCAATTTGCCGAAGAAAAAAATATTAAGCGTTTCATTCTAATCAGCTCCATTTTAGCTGGCGAACCTGAAAAAGGTCCCGCATCGCTCGCGAATTACTTAACCGCAAAAGGTCATGCCGACAATGCGCTGTTAGCAAGTCAGTTAGACTTCACCATTTTACGTCCCGTCACTTTAACAAACGACTCGCCTACGGGGCTTGTGGACGATGCTAGCGAATTTGGCCAAGCTACTATCACCCGCGCTGATGTCGCACAATTTGCGTGCGCTATTTTGTCTGAGGCGACCACATACAGGAAAATTTATACTTTCCAAAATGGTCAAACTCCTATCTCCAATTATATTCACTAAAAAAGCCGAGGATTTCCTCGGCTTTTGATTTATTTAAATTGGATTTTCTTCAAGAAATGCATAAATGTTACGTAATAGTTCAGCGGCATCATTTCCGCGCACCACTTCGCCGTCCACAAGCGCAAAAAGACTTGTCGCACATAAATCGCAGTAGGTGAGACAGTCATATTCCACGACGTCCAAATTTGGATCTTCATTCAAACGCTCATAGACTTCCTGTGCCCCGCTCGCTAAATTATTGACGCAAAATTCCACAATCGGATTCACGTTTTTTTACTTCCTTTCTTTACAACGGAAGCCTTTCACACTTCGTCTTTCTACATCGTCGGAACATAGCCTCGATCAGTCATCACTTTATAAATATCCTTAAGTCTTGGGTTTCCTTCTGCAATAATTTCATCGTCCACCACAATGACGGGGTACATATAATCTTCATCGACAAATTTCCTCGCTAAGTCCCTTACATTAGAGTCAACTTGCTCTGGGTCAAAAATATCGACATATTCAACTTCAAACGGTTGATCTTGAAACTTTCTCGAAACAGCTGCACGTAGCCATTCTTCCGTTTCTTTTGAAGAAGGTGCACCTACACAGCTCGCGCAAATAACAGAAGAACCATACACATAAAGTTTCGCTTGATTTTCCATCGCAACTCACCTCACACACATTGTACTAAAAAAAACTAGCAAAATCGACTTTTCTGTTTCAAATGAATAAATGTGAATTTCACTGATTAGATATTCATTGACAGTGTTTAAGCAGTATATTATAATAATTAAAACAATTCTGTCACTTTAACGCTTGTTGGTGATAAAGCGGCAAATGAATACTGGTTGTTTCCGTGAAAAAATCACGGTTTATATAACAACACTCCCTTTTTGGCTGGTTAAATAACCAGTCTTACGCGGCTTTACCTACCGCGTTTTGCCCGTTCCTTTCTGAGCCTTAGGAGCGGGCATGTTTTATGTCAAGTGCTTCCATCTCTCCTTCACTCCTGTTATAATAATGAATATCACTTGAAAAGGAGTTTTGTTTGCGTATGGAAGAAATTAGTTTTGATGCAGTTGACAAAGCTTTACAAAAGTTCCGTCCGTATTTACTCCGAGATGGTGGCGATTATGAACTTATTGATGTGACGCCAGATGGCATAGTTAAAATTAAACTTCTTGGCGCTTGCGTAACCTGTCCCAGTTCGGATATGACTCTAAAAATGGGCATTGAACTCACACTTTCAGAGAAAATTTTTGGCTTTAAAGAAGTCGTTCAAGTTTTTTAAGGAAAATGTTAAATGAAACGTAACCGCGCCATAATCTGACTGATGACAATGCGGATTGTCGCGTTTTAGTACGAGGAGGAATTTTACATGGTAGAAAAACAAAGTGTTTTAGAACAAAAAGCGCGTACAATGCTGACTGAACGCGGCGTAACAATTGATGACATCGCCGATTTAGTTTTATTTCTACAAAAAAAATATCATCCGAAGTTAGAACGATCGGTTTGTATTGAAAATGTCGAACAAGTTTTAAGTAAACGCGAAGTGCAAAATGCCATTTTAACAGGCATTCAATTGGATATTTTAGCCGAAAAAGGCGAATTAATGCAGCCGCTACAAAATATTATTAGTAACGATGAAGGTTTGTATGGTGTTGATGAAATTTTGGCGTTGTCCATTGTTAACGTCTATGGCTCCATCGGTTTTACCAATTATGGCTATATTGATAAAGTAAAACCTGGCATTTTAGGAAGGCTGAATGAACATAATGGTCAAGACGTTCACACCTTTTTAGACGACATTGTGGGAGCTATTGCAGCTGCGGCCGCGAGTAGACTTGCCCATAGTTATCACGATGATATTGTGCAGTGAAATGAAACAAAGCCTAGCAGCTCGAGATTGCTAGGCTTTTACTATTTTAATCTGATATTATTAGCGCTTCATATGGTCTTAGTTGAAGCGTGCCTTTTAGTGCTCGGCCTTCCTGTTCGTAGTTAGCAAGCAATACTTGTCCGCCTTTGTCTAACCATGTTAATTCGCGCAAGTCGATGGTCGCTGACTGCTCATAAAAGTTAGCAACGACTAATAAATGGCCCTTTGCTGTATTCCGCGTATAGGCAAAAATTTGGTTATCGTGAAGGAATAGCGGTTGATAATCTCCTTCTGCAAGAATCTGTTGTGTTTTACGAAGCTTAATGAGTTGCTGATAATATTTAAACACTGACTTTGCCGCTGCCTGATCCGCCGCAGCATTTACTGTTGTTGCGTTTTTGCCGGCGCCAATCCAAGGTGTACCTGCAGTAAAACCATTTGCCTCACTCGTATCCCACGTCATTGGTGTGCGACCATTATCGCGCGACTTATCCGCTAAAATGGCCAATGTTTCTAGTTCGCTATTTCCAGCCATTTTGAGCCTCTCATAGGCATTCAGTGATTCCACATCACGATACTCATCGATTGAACGGAAAGCAGGATTACCAGTAGCAAATTCTTCCCCTTGGTAAATATAGGGCGTCCCTTGCATACCATGCAACACTGTGGCTAGCATTGTCGCACTTTCATAGCGATATTCTTCATCGTTACCAAACCTCGTTACTGCGCGTGGCTGATCATGATTATTCCAAAACAATGCGTTCCAGCCTCCGCCTTGATACATGCCAGTCTGCCAGTCTGCAAATAATTGTTTCAATTCAATAAAATTAAATGGTGCTTTAGTCCACTTTGCTTTATCTTTATAATCAACTTTTAAATGATGAAAATTAAACACCATATCTAGTTCTTCATTCTCTGGATTCGTATAAGCGACACAACTTGACAAACTTGTTGAGGACATTTCTCCAGTTGTTAGTGCATCTGGAAAGTCGGTTAAGACTTCTTGATACATTTCGTGTAAAAATTCATGAATTCTCGGACCATCTGTATAAAACTTGCGGCCATCATCAGTCGCCGATAATAGGCTATCATCTAAGAAGCGCTGATCTTTCGATAGTAAATTGACCACATCTAGACGAAATCCGTCAATTCCCTTTTTAAGCCACCAACGCATCATCTGATAAATTTCTGCGCGCAACTTCGGATTTTCCCAATTCAAGTCAGCCTGCGTCACATCAAATAAATGTAAGTAATAATTTTCAGTTCCCTCGTTGTATTCCCATGCGCTACCACCAAATTTTGACTGCCAATTATTCGCTTGCTCGCGCCATATATAATAATCATAATAGGGATTCTCGCGTCCCGTTTTTGCCTGTATAAACCACTCATGTTCCGTTGAAGTATGATTAACAACTAAGTCCATAATGATTTTTATTCCTTTTTGATGCGCTTTAGCAAGTAATTCATCAAAGTCAGCCATCGTGCCATATTGGGGGTCAATATTATAATAATCAGCAATATCATAGCCATTATCGCGCTGCGGCGATACATATATCGGCGTCAACCAAACATAATCAACGCCTAGTTCCTCTAAATAATCTAAACGTGCAATAATTCCTTGAATATCCCCTATGCCATCACCATTACTATCCTGAAAACTTTTCGGATATATTTGATAAACAACAGATTGTTTAAAATTTGTACTCATTTCTTAGCCTCTCTTCAATCAAATGCCTTTTGGTATTTTATCTGTTCTACATACCGAAATCTGTATCCTCTGGCGTTATTATTTCTTGTCCGCCAGCTTTTTTCACTGCCATTTTATGGAATACAAAAGTTAGCGTCATCGGCACCGCAATCGCTACAATCATTGCAATGGCGAACGGTAACCAATCTTGCGGTTGAATGGATAGAATTCCTGGCAATCCGCCGACACCGATAGCATTAGCCATTACACCGCTGACAGTGGATACAACGGCGGCACAAGCAGATCCAATAATCGCAGCATAAAACGGATAACGGAATTTCAAGTTGACTCCGTACATGGCTGGTTCAGTTACGCCAAGCCAAGCTGAGATAGTTGAAGATGTTGTGACTGATCTCGTTTTCGAATCTTTGTATAAGAAGTAGCATGCAAAAGCGGCAGCACCTTGCGCAATATTGCTTAAAGCAATCATCGGCCAAATCATTGTTCCACCAAGATTAGCAATCAACTGTAAATCAACTGCAATAAAGGTATGATGTAATCCCGTAATCACAAGCGGCGCATATGCTAGACCAAAGATAATCGCTCCAATGAAGCTGAACGACCCTGTCAACAACCATTCAAAGAAGAAGGCTATGCCGTTCCCTACTTCTCGTGAGATTGGTCCAATAATCGTATAGGATAATACTAACGTAACTAATAAAACTGTAATTGGAATAATGACCATTTTTAAAGCATCGTGGATATATTTGTTTAAAAACGTTTCCATTTTGGCAAGGACAAGACCGCCAATTAAAGCTGGTAGCACTTGTGCTTGGTAGCCCACTTTTTGAATCTCAAACCAGCCGAAATCCCAAACGGGTACTTCACCTGCTGCATTAGCTGCTGCATAGTCGTAAGCGTTCAGCAATTGCGGGGATACTAACATAATTCCGAGCGTAATTCCAAGTACTGGTGTTCCACCGAATTTTTTCACAGTAGACCAACAAATCGCGACCGGGAGGAAATGGAAAATTGCTTCCCCAGGAACCCACAAGAATGCATTCAGCGAATCCACCCATGGATACATTTGTGCTAACGTTAAACCGCCATCAAATTTGATTTCACCAATGATATTGCGCAATCCTAAAATTAAACCGCCTGCTAATAAGATTGGAATAATTGGTACAAAAATTTCTGCCAAGTTAGCAATTAGGCGTTGCACGATATTTTGATGTTGTAAAGCGTCTTGTTTTACTTCTTCCTTACTTACTTTTTCAACACCGCTAACTTCCGCAAAATCTTTATAAAAGTCAGCAACTGCATTTCCGATAATGACTTGAAACTGTCCTGCACTCGTAAAAGTTCCCTTCACGTCGTCAAGCGTCTCAATTTTTGCTACATCAGCCTTGCTTTCATCTTTTAAAACAAATCGAAGTCGTGTCACACAATGCGTTAATGACACAATATTCTCTTTTCCGCCAACATAATCAAGCAACAGCTCAGCTTGTTCCGTATATTTCCCCATACTTTACCCTCCTAAATTGAAAGCCTTTACATAATACTATAACTTGTTCGAACATGATTGTCAACATGTTTAAACAAGTTTGTATGAAAAATAATTTTAGGCATAAATAAAATAAGCATATATTCAGTAAAAGCCCGTTTATAATAGGGAATGATTACTGAATGTATGCTTTTAACGCCGGGCAATGTCGGTAAAAACAAAGCGGTCCGGGCGATGTCTTGACTGAGTATATTCAAATAATACGCCGTTTTGTAAGTAAACAAAGTTATGGACAACCGCAACTAGATCAAAATCAAGCATATCAAGATGTTCATAATCATCAGCTGTTGCCCGTTCAATCACAATATTTTTTTTGGCAATACCAATTTCAATCGCCAACTCTTTTTCTATAAATGTATAAATCGATTTTTGAGCAATTTCTGGGGTTAATCCCGGTATGAGCTCCCGCGCAAAATAATTCACATCAAGAATAATCCGTTCATTTTGGAGCGAACGTACTCGCTTAATATGCGTTAATACAGTATTAGGTGCAAAGCCGCTCTTGTTTGCCAACTGCTCATCAGCAATCATATGTTCAAACAAGGCTACATCAGTTTGGAAGTTTTCCTTCGTGCGCACCATAACTTCTTGAAAGCTTTCAAGACCGTTAATGGCAAACTCAAAAGAACGATTTTCCAGCACAAAAACACCCTTGCCTTTCTTGCTCACGACTAAACCATCACTAATTAACGAATCGATTGCTCGGCGAATCGTATTTCGACTTACACCATACTTTTCAGTCAATTGGCTTTCAGAAGGCAGCTGTTGCTGATATTCATTATTTATAATTTTAGTTTTTAAGTCCTCATAGATTTGATAATATTTGTTCATGTTGCAAAGCACCACCTAAACTGTATTTTATCATACATCGCGAATTGTTGAAATCAAATTTAGTTGGCAGATTTCCGTATTTCCACCTGCCGAACGGAGTTTTTGTTCATCGCTAAAATGGTAAATTGCCAGCCAGATTCTTCTACGACATCGCCGCTATCCAAATTGAAATTTTGTAAAAACAGCCAGCCGGATAACGTGTGCACGCCTTGCCCGACAAGTTCGATTCCTAAAACTTCCTCTACGCTAACAAGCGGTTCCGAGCCTTCCACAACAAAATGGTTTTTTGCAAGTCGGCGAATCCCTTTCGGATTTTTCGCTTCCTCCATATCGCCGACAATAATTTCCATCACGTCTTCAAGTGTCACAATGCCCGAAGTCCCGCCGTACTCATCTGTCAAAACAGCGAAATCCGCCGCACGCTCCTGCATTTTCACAAGCAATTCTTCGAGCATAATACCTTCAAACATTTCAAGCGCTTCTGTTATAAAGGGGCGAATTGATTTTCCTAGGATATTCTGGTCTTCTCCAAGCCCTGCCATGACACCGCTCACTTGAAGGATACCGACAATTTTATCTTTGTTGTTTTCTTCGGTGACTGGAAAAATGTGATACGTATGTTGGGCGGTCAATTTTAGTAAGTCAAGAACTGTAGCCGTTTCGTCAATCGTAGCGACTTTCAGGCGGGGGATCATAATTTCATTTGCGGGGACGTCCGCAAGTTTGAAAATATTTTTCATATATTTGAATTCTTGCTGATTTAAAAGTCCTTGGCGGTAGCTATCTTCGAAAATAATCTTTAACTCAGTTGGCGTCATTTGCTCACTATTCGCTTGATTTTTAGCCCCAAAAGGTTTTGTAATGAGGTTGGCGGAGCGATTTAGTAGCCAGTTTAGCGGGAAAGTTAACTTATACCAATATACGAGCGGACGCGCGATAAGGAGCGCCACTTTTTCTGTGCTTTGAATGGTCAGCGTTTTCGGTGCTAGTTCACCTAGAACGACATTGAAAAATGTGATGAGAATGAACGAGACAAAAATGGAGATGGGGCCTTCGAGCGAACTCGGCAGCGGCAACCATTCAAATACTGGCGCAAGGAATTTTTGCATAGTCTCTTCGCCAATCCAGCCCATTGCAAGTGCTGCTAGTGTATTGCCAAGCTGGCAAGCCGCCAAATAATCGTTCATATTTTGCGTCACGCGTGCAACGTATTTTGCGCGCTTATTGCCACTTTCGACAAGACTTATAACGGTTGGCCTGCGAATCGCGACAATGGCAAACTCAGATGCTACGAAAAATGCCGTTGCTACAATTAGAAATACAACAAAAAGGTCATTCAAAATATCCACGCTCACCCCTCCTTTTTCCCAAGTAAAAAAGCGTCACAAAAACGCTCTTAAAATTGCCACTCTGCTAAACTAGAAAGCGCATAAGTAGGCTGAATTTCCTTTTGTGCCAGCGCTTCTTTGGAAGTAAAACCTGTGTGGACAATAAGCGTGTCCATCTCCGCATGAATCCCCGCTAAAATGTCCGTTTCATAATTATCGCCAACCATAATCGCGGCGTCCTTCGTTACGCCAAGCCGCGCGAGCGCTTGATTCATAATAATTCGCTCGGGCTTTCCGATGATTGTGGGCGCCGTTTCACTCGCAACCGATACCATCGCCGTAATCGAGCCGTTTCCAGGGAAAAGTCCACGTTCAGTCGGAATTGCCGCATCGGCATTCGTCGAAATAAAGCTCGCCCCGCCGCGAATCGCAAGCACTGCCGTCGCCACTTTTTCGTACGTCAAGCTCGTGTCCATGCCCACAACGACAAACGCCGGGTTCTCCGTCTGCACCTCAAATCCCGCATCAAACAATGCCGTTTCAAGCCCTTTTTCTCCTATGAAGAAAACGCTTCGCTCATCGGTTTGTTGCGTCATAAATGCGGCTGTCGCCTGCGCCGAAGTAAAAACATCCTCTGGTGTGGCTGGAATTCCCATTTCATTCAAGCGTTCGCTCACCTGTTCAGGCGTTTTCGTTGAATTATTCGTCACAAATAAATGTGGAATATTTTTTTCATTCAACGTTTTAACGAACGGAATCGCATCTGGAATCACCGCTCCGCCGCGATACATCGTTCCATCTAAATCAATTAAATACGCATCGTATGGTTTCAAACTAAAAACGCCTTTCTATTTCTTAACTTTTTTCAAAACAAAGTATGCACAGCCAAAATTACAGTATTCGTATAAATATTCTTTTAGCGTGCTAATTTTATTGTCGTAAGTAGATTTGCGATTATTATCTTCAAAAAAACCTTTTAGACGCAGTTGGTCGTAACCATAGTCACCAACGATATAATCATAGCGAAGTAAAATATCGCTAAAGCGTTCCATTAGTTTTTCTTCATCGAAACATTCACGGTAATTCGTTAGCAGTTCATATTCTTGTTTTTCTATTGTAATCATTCTTTTTCCTCCCCGTACAGTTTTTTTAGCTGCCATGTTAAAATATCACGGAGTAATTCCGGTGTATATACTTCTTTTTTCTTTACTTGTTTAATAATCGGGAAAAATGGTGCGTAAACGAACGTATCATGGGTCACAATTCGGTAGTTCCGACTAGGGTCAATGGGTTTTCCGTCCCAGAGTGGCGCGCTAGAAGTGGGGTCAAAGCCCATGCGTTTCATTAAAACGGCACCGAAAATTTCGCCGCGAAAGCCAAATCCTTTTAAGGGGAATTCTCTAAGCTCGCCTTGTTTACGGACGATTTCCTGAATTAAAACTTCAAGCTCTTGCCCTGAAAGCGTCACCGCAATTAAATTCAGCGGATGCGGCAAGAGTTGGTGGATGTCAAACGCGGTTACGTCACCTTTTTCAAGGTCCGACATATAAATTCCGGCATTCGTTAAAAAGGTATCCGCCCCGCTAAAAGCGCAAGCTGCCTCGTAGAATACCTCTGCGATTTTTGACTCTCCAAACCAATTATGCTCTAACTTTTCAGGGAGTGCAACCACTTTTTTAGAAAGCATATTTTTTCCTTTTTCAAAAAAGGCGGCAATTTGCGCCTCCTCATCATTTGGCGCGGGGAGCGTCTCCGTTTTGTATACTGTAGCTATTTTCCCTAAAACCGCGTTTTCATCACTGAAGGTCACGGTCACTTCGCCAACATATTCGCCCCATCTGCCGCACGCGGCAAGTAGCGTCGAGCCAATTGTTTTCCCGTTTTCAAGAAGATGATGCGTATGGCTTCCTAAAATCACGTCAATTTCGGGAATTTCCACTGCGATTTGTTCATCGGACGGCAACCCAAGATGCGAAAGCAAAATGATGAAGTCAGTATCTGCATCAAGCGCCGCAATTTGTTCGCGGATACACTGGATTGGTTCTCTAATGCCCCAGCCAAGCGATTCATAATACTCGCTAAACGCCGCCGTCACACCAATAACCGCCATTTTAATCCCGTTAACTTCCTTATAAATAAAAGGCAACGCCCAGTCCACTCGCTTTGTTCTTGCCACGTCGCTATATACATTCGCACATACGACCGGAAAATTAGCATTATCATAAAGCGTTGAAAGCTGTTCATGGGACAATGTTGTACCTTCATTATTTCCAATTGTCACCGCATCATACGCTAATTCATTTAGCAATTCCACATTCGCTTTTCCCGCACTGCCTTCTGTTAACGGATGAACGCGGTCCAAAAAATCACCAATGTCAAACAAAAGGCTGTCGCTCGCATTTTCTTCCTTTTTTTCAGCCAAAAAGGTTTTGATTCGCGGCCAATTTTCCAAGTGACTATGGATATCGTTCGTATGCCAAATTTGGAGTTTTTTCATAGCATCATCCCCTTTTTCTCCCTCTATTGTAGCTTAAAATCCTGTTTTTGACACGCAACTCCGCTCCCGCTCTTTTCATTTTACTTTTTTTGGCGTATGATAAAAAGATGATGACTAACAGAAAGAAGTGAACTTATGGACACGCAAACGATGATGATACTGATTATCGCCATTTTTGCCGGAATACTCGGATCAATTCTCGGGCTTGGCGGTGGAATTATTATTACACCTGCGCTAACGCTCATTTTTGGCATCGACATTCAGTATGCAATCGGCGCAAGCATTATTTCCGTCATCGCGACCAGCAGTGGCTCCGCGATTGCTTACATAAAAGATCACATCACAAATCTCCGCGTCGGCATGTTTTTAGAAATCGCCACCACAATCGGCGCAATAACCGGGGCCTTCGTTGGCGGACTGCTATCCGCAACCGCGCTCTATATTATTTTCGGTCTACTCCTCCTTTATTCCAGCTATAATATGTTTAAAAAAGTAGGTTCCGAATTTCCCGTCAACGTAGAAAAAGATTCTATCGCTACCAAATTGAAACTCCACGATAGTTATTACGACAAGGCGCTTCGAAAAGAAATTCCGTACAATGTTGCAAACGTAAAAGCAGGGTTTGGCGTCATGTACGGAGCCGGCGTCGCAAGCGGCTTACTTGGAATCGGCAGTGGTGCGTTTAAAGTCATGGCACTCGACGTCTTCATGAAAATGCCGCTTAAAGTGTCCAGTGCAACGAGCAACCTTATGATGGGCGTGACCGCTGCCGCAAGCGCGACCGTATACTTATTCAAGGGCGACATCGATCCAACCATTGCGGCCCCAGTTGCCATCGGCGTTTTAATCGGCGCCACAATTGGAACGCGCGTTATGCAACGCCTAAAAAGCAAAGTCATTCGCATCGTTTTCATCCCAGTGCTTTTATACGTTGCTATCCAAATGATTCTTGAAGGATTGGGGTGGATTTAATTGGCGAGCGATAAACAAAAAGAAGAAGAAATGTATCACGTTGAAATTATCGTCGGCGGACTGCTTCGCATCGGCGTTTTAGTCAGCGCAGCAATTATAATTTTAGGCCTCGGTCTTTACATGGTCACTGGCGAAAGCGGCTATCCTGGGTCAACCTATCCAACATCATTCACAGCGATTTTTTCTGGACTTGCCGCATTAAAACCATTTGCGATTATGATGTTTGGACTGCTCTGCCTGATTTTCACGCCCGTATTTCGCGTTATCGTTTCCCTCTTTACTTTTTTAAAAGAAAAAGATTATTTATATGTTGGCATTACCGGCATTGTCCTTTTCATCTTGTTAATCAGCTTTTTAATTGGTAAAGGATAAAAAAATGAGATTTCCGCGTTTTAGGAAATCTCATTTTTATTTATAATCCAAATGCTTCATAAATATTTTTGAAGAAGATGTCTTCATTAACAATCTGCCATTTTTCTTTATCATCAGGATTTTGCTCCAGTTCAAGTTTAACTGTTACCGCCTTTTCTTCAGCAGGGCTTTCTAAGTACATCGTTTCAAGCGACTTATAACTCACTTCGTTAATCACCGCATTCAACTCTTCTTCCGAACTATCTGCCGTAATTTTCTGTTCTGTTTGATTAATCAATTTTTCGATTTCTTTATTGACAGTCCCACTATCCGTGTCTAGCCCTTTTACAGCAATCATCAAAGTCGCCTTTTCACTGCTTTCATCTTCAACTTTAATCGAATAGGAACTCACCTTTTCTAAATGTTTTTGTACCTCTTGCTGAAAGTCCTCCAGCTCTGACTTCGACTTATCTGGAAATTGTTCTTGAATAGATGATACAAATGTATTTTGATTTTCTTTAATCATACTTGCATCATCAATTCCAAAAATCGCTTTTAATTCAGGCGTCGATTCCTCATAAATATAACTTTGTATGAGTGCATCACCAGCTTTTTTAGCATCTTCTGGTTGTTTGCATCCTGCAAGCACGAGGAAAATGGCACCCAAAATCACTAAAAAGAAATATTTCTTCATTTTATTCTCCTAACGATGGCTTTGATTATATTTTTTCTTTTCTTCAATAATGCGCTGACGCTCTGCATCCGAAAGATTAGGATCGCTTAATTGATTTCCATATTCACGATTTTTCTCCCCAATTTCTCTTCCACTTTGGCTCGCACCTGTAGTCGCATCTGGCTGTTCGCTTTGCGTACTTGAAGACGATTTAGACTCAGCACTCTTTTCTGTTCCTGACTGGCTTTCTTGACCATTTGAAGTTGCAGCTTGTTTAGACTGTTCCGCTTGTTTTGCTGCTGCCTCCTCACGAGCTTCTTGCTCTTTCTTCGCTGCTGCAGCTTTCTCAGTAGCCACTTTTTTCTCTTCCACTTTTTTCACATGTGTCGTATCCACTTTTACTTTTACTTTCGCGCGAATCGCAGCAATTTTTTTCTGAATCGCAACCTCTTGCACTTTATTGAAAGTTGATGGCGCAGTTGCTTTAGCTGAGGGCTGAAATAAAATGGATAGCATTACGAGGAAGCAAACCATACAAACTGCTTTCACATATTTTTTTTGTAACATGTTCTACTCTCCTTTTATATCATGCAAAATGGAGCCCGAATAAACGGGACTCCACAGAATTATTTAACTTTAAATTCAAATTTTGCATTGTTAGTTTGTTTGACTTCATACTCGAATTTTTCAAAGTCTTTTTTAAGATTTAATTTAGATGTTACATGATTAATGATTTGTGTTTTATTTTTGTTTTGGAAATCGAAGCCGTTAAAGATTTTTTCGATAGCAACTTGTGCATCTTTACCTTTTAATTTTTGACCAGTGAATTCATTTTTGTATTCCGCTTCCACTTTACCATTACTTTTCACTTCGTAATCAATTTCAACATCTTTCTTTTTATACTCAATTTCAACTTCTAAATCTTTAATTTTTAAAGCAGTTGCTTTTGTTGTATCTTTATCAGGAGTTGGTGTTGCAGCTTCCTCTTCTTTTTCAGGAGTTGGGGCTGGTGTTGGAACTACTGTAGCCGTTGAATATGTTCCAAAGTTCACTTGCGTTGTCCAGTTGTTAGCCACATAAATGACTTTAAGACCTACTTTTTCTCCTTTAGAAATCGAAGTTAGAATACCTTTTAATTGGTTAGCGTAGCTTATAGAAGATGCTCTTGAAGCAATTACTTTCGCTTGAGCTTTCGTGAAGCCAGCATTTTCCCAAGTTTTAGCTACTTTAAATTGGTTGTAAACTTTTGTGATATTCGCTGTTGTAAGTTTGATACCTGTAATTTTTTCTACATCAGCTTTACTAAATTCAACAACTTTCTTATACGCATCTTGATAAACAATTTTCCCCGGTACTGTCGCTGCTTCGGATACTGTTGGAGCTAGCGTTGCCACACCTATCGTTAAGGCTAGCCCTGTGATTGCTGTTACTTTTACAAATTTGTTCATGTCTCATTTCTCCTTTGTCCTATAAATTATGTAGTATTGTTTTATTTATACTAGCTAAACTTAGTATATACACTACCCTTTTATTCGTCAAGCTTTTTCTACTATTTTTTTTATAGTAGTGAATATTCATTTGTACAAAACCGTTGAAAATGCTATACTTAGAGATGTTCTTAACTAATATAAAAAAGTGAATAGCGAATGTAGGAGGAAAGAAAATGCGCTCATCCGCACAATTTAAAAAAGGAGTTCTCGATATTTGTGTCCTTTACTTATTACAAAAGACAGATCGTTATGGGTACGATTTGACGCAACAAGTAAATAGTTATATTCCAATTACCGAGGGAGCTCTTTATCCATCACTAAGACGACTTGTAAAAGAGGGCTATTGTTCTACCTATTTGCAAGAATCCCCTAACGGACCGTCTCGAAAATATTATCATATTACGAACACAGGTCGAATTTACTTAGAAGATATGCTCGAAGAATGGGATGAGTTCGTCACAAGTTTTAACCAACTACGAAAGGAAGCGGATATCAATGACTAAACATCAATTCCTTAAAGAATTAGATAAAGCATTTTCTGGCTTACCTAAAGAAGAAAAAGAAGAACTTATTCAATATTACGAAGAATACTTAGATAACGCACGCTTAGAAGGAAAAACGGAAGCTGAAATCTTAGAAGAACTAGGGAAACCTAGTCAAATTGCTGAAGCTTATTTGGAAGCGAATAGCGTTGTCCCACTCGAGCAAAAAGCTTATGAGCAACTTGCTTTAAAAGGCTTTTGGAAAAGATTCTTCATTCAATTTCTCTTTATAGGTGGGCTTCTCTTACTTGGAATCATTTGTTTAAGTAGTTTTGTCAGTATTTTTCTCTTACTTGCAGATATCATCTTCTTTAGACAAATCATTCTGTTCCAAATCTTTATTTTATTATTCGCAATCGGCGTTTTATATATAACAATTCTTGGCATCAGACAATTGTGGTTCATTTACACAACACGAAGAGGGCGGTTTTTATGAAAAAACATGTTTGGGTTAGTAGTATCTTTTTAATTGTTGGCGGCATCGGGATTTTGTTCTGCCTATTCACGCAAAATTTTCAAGATAGCGGCAAAAATTATACGAATAACTGGCAATTTACCAATGAAGAATTTGCTAATTTAGACCTTTCTAGCGAGAAAAATGTGGCAATCAACATTGAAGAAGCCGATGTCGAAAAGCCCACCGTTACTATTTCCGGCAAGCTTTCGAATCGGGAAATTCAAGATTTAAAACCAACTTCTTCAAAAAACAGTACGGAAATTAAGATTGGGACTTTTCGGACGTGGCTAGAGCGCTGGCACCTTCCCGCATATGGCACGCAAAAAGTGCGCGTTAAAGTTCCGAAAGATTATTCTTTTAAAACCCTTTCGGCAAAATTAAACAACGGTAATGTCCACATCAATGAATTAACGGGCGAAGGTCTTTCGATTCGGCTTAGCAATGGGGATTTTGTAGGAGAGCAAAGTGCCTTTAAAAACGCAAAAATCACAACCAATTCGGCTGGAACTGATTTGACGAACTGGACAGGAAATATCGCATTAGTTTCTAGTTCCGGCAATCAAATTGTTAAGGATTCCACTGGTGACTTTTCGCTTCACAATTCGGATGGCATGTCACAAGTTCACAGGCAAAAAGCGGAAAAAGGTGAAATTGACAATACTTCCGGTAAAGTGATTACTACACGCATCAAGTCTGGCCTCCTTACGATTGATTCTCAAAATGGAACAAACATCATTGAACAGCTCGAAGGAAAACTATTTTTAACTTCTTTAAACGGAAAAAGTATTTTAAGAGCTAATTACGGCGAACAAATTGTGGAGAGTAAAAACGGTGATATTATTGTGGAGGAAAATGCGGTTAGCGGAAATATGAATATTAAGAGTGAAAATGGGCTAATCAAAATGACGCTTTCAAATGATTATCATCAAGAGAAATTCCAAATTGTTGCGCCGCATGGCCAAGTGACATCTGATTTTTTATGGCAAGACAATGCGAAAAACGCTACGGTGAAAATTCAAACTTTGCGCGGTGAAGTAAAAGTTTTAGAGGGCGATGCATAAAATTTAAAAACAACACGTGCAATCAGATTAAACGGAAGTGGACTTTGTCCACTTCCGTTTTTTTATTCTGAAAATAGGTCCATTTGCATTGGCGCTAGACCAGTGTATTCGATTTTCATTTTTTCTTGTAAATGCTTGGCGTTATCTGCTGCATCACCGCCACTGTTATTATTGAAAATGACAACAACCTCGCCTGATTCTTTTTGTAAATGTGATACGTATTTCGCCCATTCAGAAATTTCTTCCTCGTTATAACGATAAAGCGTTCGTACCTCTCGCCACTCTGGGCTGTTCGCTTTCATCCAACCATATTGGTTTCGACCGTGTAAGCGAACTAAAGTTACATCCTTATTCGTTCCTCGTAGCACGATAGGGACACTGCCCGAACCAACTTGCGGCTCATCCACTACGACATGAATCAAATTCAATTCTTTTAAAAAAGCGAGCGTTTTTTCTTTATTTGCTTCGCTATACCAACTTGCATTTCTAAACTCAACGGCAACAGGTAAATCTCCCATTTGTTTGGCTAAATGGCGTAAATAAGTCACATTTTCCTTTGTGCAATTAAAGTACGGCGGAAACTGGCATAACACGGCTTTTAATTTTCCACCTTCACTTATTGGTGCGATGGCATCCATGAAACGACGATACATTTCAATTTCCGAATCAAAATAATCTTGCCATTTTTTATGCGTTGTCATGGCGCTAAAAGCCTTGACGACAAAGAAAAATTGTTCTGGCGTATCATTTACCCAATTCGCTGTCGTACGTGGTGACGGAATGGCATAAAAGCTAGTATCAATCTCAACAAGCGGAAAATGCGCCGCATAATCGACTAATTTATGTTTATTGGAAAGATTTAAAGAGTCATGGTCACTAAACCCCGTCAAACCAATCGTTATCATCTGCATCCCAACCCTTCTCGTCATTTTATTTTATTATACCGCAAAGCACAAAAAAACAGAATGCATGTGCATTCTGTCAGCATGTCATTCATGCGCAGGCAAGAACTATCAAAAGAAGAAAAATCGTTTCTTTAGCTCAATTGGATCATAAGGATTGAATACTTTATCATTCAAGAGCGCTTTCGCGTTATTTAAAAAGTAATTGCTTTTTTCTCGACCCTCTATTCGACGAAGTTTTTGGAGCCCATCTCGCATATCCAGCGAACGTCCCGCATATGAATGCGCATCTGTTGCAATAAAGTGCACGAGATTAGCTTTTATCAACTGGTCGCTCAGCTTCTTAATACTTTTATCTATCGCTCCCATATAAGAACCCCACGTTAACTGCGCAAACGCCCCCGCATCAACCAGCTCATACAAACTTTCTAAATCACGCATGACCTCCCGATTTCTCTCGGGATGCGCAATAATTGGTATATAGCCTTTCATTTGTAAATTAAAAAACAACTCTTGGGTGAAAAGGGGGATGGAGTCTGTCGGGAATTCGATTAGGATATACTTCGTTCCGCCAAGTGTTAGCACCGAACCGTCTGATAGCCCTTCAAGCATTTCACCGTGAATGCGGACTTCCTGACCTGGGTGAACGGTTAGCGGGATTCGCTCCGCAAAAAGAATCTCATTGAACGCTTCCACTTGCGCCTTGACTGCATCGCCTGGATTAACAAATTTTCCTTTTAGATGATGGGGCGTTGCAATTATGTCATTGAAACCTTGTTCTACAGCTTGCCTAGCCATTTCCAAGCTCACTTCTATACGTTTAGGGCCATCATCAATTCCATGTAATATATGGCAATGAATGTCTATCATCTTACGCCAACTCCTTTTAATCTAAAAAAGCGGATGAAGCGAGCGATTTTCTTGCACGCCTGAAATCGCCCTTGCTAATATCTCACCAATTGTAATCAATGTCATTTTATCTTGCCATTTTTCTTCTGGAATATCAATGGCATCTGTTAACACAAGTTCTTGTATCGGCGAACTAGCAAGCCGTTCTGCTGCGTCTCCTGCTAAAACAGCATGAGTGGCACAAGTTACAACTCCTGTAGCGCCATTTTCAAGCAATTTTTCAGCGGAAGTAGTTGCTCGGTATCCGGTATCAATAATGTCGTCTACGACAATGGCAAGCTTGCCGGCTACATCGCCGATTATACTTGAAATTTCACGTTCGTCTGGACGCGGTTTTCGGTTTAAAATCGCGATTGGCGCATTCATTTTGTCGGCCACTCGGCGAGCACGAACAACTCCGCTGTGGTCTGGCGCCACAATCACCACATCGTCGTTTCCATATTTTTCAACCAAATGCGCGGTTAAAAGTGGTACAGCCGAAATGTGATCGATTGGGATATTGAAGAAACCTTGGATTTGTGCAGCATGTAAGTCAACTGAAATAAGTCTTGTTGCACCAGCCTGTTGCAGTAAATTAGCGATTAATTTGGCCGTTATCGGCTCTCTGCTTCGTGCTTTTCTGTCCTGCCTAGCATAAGGATAATAGGGCATAATAACGGTTATCGAATGCGCTGAAGCACGTTTTAATGCATCAATCATAATAAGCATTTCTATAAGGCGTTCATTTACATTGCTATTCGCCGACTGGAGTACATAACAATTGGTTCCGCGAACGCTTTCTCCGATGTTGATTTTAACTTCGCCATCACTAAATTTTTGCAACTCAATCTCACAAAGCGGCACGCCTAGTGCTTTTGAAACTTTAACCGCAAGCGGCCGTTCATTTGTTACAGAAAAAAGCCTCATTTCATTTGACATTCTTATCCCCTTCCAGCAAACTAATTTGACACTTAATATTATATAAAACAAGTTGGGTTGTCGCAACCATATTCATTTAATATAGAAAAAGGCATACCCGTTCTATGATAAATCGGTATGCCCTTTGCTTCATTTATTTTTTTAAATCCGCTTTAATTTCTTTTAATCGATTCGGTGTTACATCGTCGCCTAATGGATCTACAATGGTCACATGATGTAAATTATCTTGAAGCGTCCCGCGAATCATTTGGCAATATTCTTTGCGAAGTTCTGCTTGATGCGCTTTTTCAGCTGCCGTAAGCCCTTCGCTTTTTTGTTTTGCCCCGTAATGATTGATTTTTGCTAATAATTCTTTCATGTGATCCCTCCTCTAACTGGTTACCCTTAGTAAGTAACTAACAAAATAATAACACATTGGTCAAAAATAGTCAAATCGTATTTGTTTTGCTATTATCGCACCATGTTTCATGCTAAAATAATGAAAGACAACTTATCCGAAAGAAGGAGACAATTTGAAAGAATTTTTTCAGCTATTAAAACACGGAAATAAATCGGCACTGATGGCGGCAATTGTAAATGCAGTCGTTTCACTCGTAAAAGGCATAACTTATATGTTTACCGGCAATGTGGCGATGTTCGCTGAAACGCTACATAGTTTAGGCGATGCTGCCAACCAGCTTTTTGTTTTCACAGGATCTGCTCTTAGTAAAAAACGCCCGACGAAACGCTTTCCAAAAGGCTTTGGCCGTGTCGTCAATTTAGTTTTACTCGGCGCTGTCCTTGTCGTTGGCATCATGGCGTACGAAACCATTAAAGAAGGCATCACCCATATAATCCACCCCAGTGAATCGACTGGTTTTTTAATCAACCTAATTGTTTTACTTACTTGTACGCTTTTAGAAGCGACTGTCCTCGTGAAGGCGATGCGCGAAATTACGCATGAGGCGGGCGTTCAAGCGAAAGGATTCAAACTTTTCCCTGCTGCGATGAAAAATTTAAAGTCAGCGAAAGCCGCTACTAAGCTTGTTTTTATGGAAGATTCTGTTGCAACTGGCGGTGGGCTTTTGGCTGCCCTTGCTGTTGTGATTTCCCATTATACACCATTCCATCAAGCAGAAGGAATTGCTTCGATTTTAATTGGCCTAATGATGTTTATCGTGGTTGGCGAAGTGTTCCTAGACAACGCTGCTGGTGCGATTGGAGAGTCCGACGAAGGCATGCACCTCCAAATTGGGCAGCTTATTATGACCGACCCTGATGTGAAAGATATCCAAGTTTTAACTGTTTTAAAAGAGGGAGATTCTTTCCATGTCGATGCTGAGGTTGAACTTGATTCCTCGCTCACGCTTGCTGAAATCGACCAAATTCGCGAACGTATTGAAGATTCTGTCGCCACCATTCCACACGTAGCCGACGTTATGATTACGTTTGATGAAGTGGATTCCGTTATGGACTGGGAGTTCGGTGACGGAAGATAAAACTAAGAACGGAAAATCAACAAACTGATTTTCCGTTCTTTTTAAATTAAATTGTATTTTTTCAAACTATCTATTGCCGAAAGAACGGCCTCTTCCTTCGTTGCAAGTTGCTCCCAACCTAAGACTTCTTTCGCCTTGGCATTACTGATTTTCCGGTTCATCTCTAAAAGTAACAACCCTTCTTTCGCTTGACGGTTAAACCTCGCACCAATTTTTATGAACCAATTAGGAATGGTTCTTGTCGTTACTTTGTCTGCTAACTCTGGTCGTGCTTTTTTTAGTAGTTTAGCTATTTCTAGCATGGAAATTTCTCCGTCTGCCGAAGCAATAAACCGTTGCATTGCCGCATCTTTCGTTGTCATAGCACGAATATGCATGCTAGCCACATCACGAACATCTACCACATTAAGCGGTATATTGGGAACTTTTTTTACTTTTGGGTCTAGTAGCATTTTAAGCAAACCAAAACTCCCCGAGACGTGACTATCTAACGCAGGTCCAAAAACGGCTACCGGATTAATTGTCACTAGTTCTAAATTCGGATTCTCATTAGCAAACTCCCAAGCTGCTTTTTCTGCCAAAAGCTTAGATTTTTCATAAATTGAAAGCCCTGCCTCATGTTCGTTCGTCCAATTTTCTTCTGTAGTTGTCGAATTTAAATCCTTATTACTAAAACCTACAGCTCCGAAATTAGATGTCATTACAACACGTCTTACACCTGATTTATGTGCAGCCTTTAAAATACGTAAGACTCCTTCAATCGCTGGCCGAATTGCCTCCTCTTCATTTTTAGGTATATCGAAAAAAACAGGCGATGCAACACTTAGTACATATTCACAATCTTTCATATTGTCTTCCCAGTTTTTGTCGCTAGTTAAATCAGCTTCAACAAATTCAAGCGTGTCCACACCCACACCATGCTCTAGCAAAGTATCTAAAACTCTTTCTTTACTATTAAGATTGCGAACAGTGGTTTTTACATTATATCCTTGCTGCAATAATTGTAAAATAATTTGCATACTCATAAAACCTGTTCCACCAGTTACTAAAACTTTATTTTTCATGCCAATTCCTCCAAATATCATCTTTATTTACTAAAATAACTTTTTAAGCTATTATTAGAATAAACCCTAGACCATAGTCTAGAGCAAGCGTTTATTTTTAGGAGGAACTATGACTTATACAATTAAAGAAGTCTCTGAAATGTTTAATTTAAGTATCTATACAATTCGTTACTATGATAAACAAGGATTACTGCCATTTGTTTCAAAAAATAAATCTGGCTACCGAGAGTTTACGGAATCGGACTTACAGTTCATCCACACAATTTGTTGTCTAAAAGCGACTGGAATGTCAATCAAAGATATTCGGACTTACATTTCATACTGTATGGTCGGAACTGAATCGATTGCTTCGCGAAAAAAATTACTTTCTGATCATCGTGATAAAGTTTTAGAAGAAATAGCACTATTACAACAAAATTTAAAGGGTGTTGAGCAAAAATTGGATGTTTACAGCTCCCCAATGGCCGCCGAAATTATTGAAGCACAGCGCAATTTTGTCCGAAGCGAAAAGGAAAAAGCAGCTCTTTTTAACCCCTACTAAAAAGCTGCCTTTTCCTTCTATTCTTTATGTTCTAACACTGTACGACCGTTAAGCTTTTGAATTTCCCTATTGTTTGCATCATAATATCGGTCAAACTCCTTAATTTGTTCACTTGAAACTTCTACGGGATTTGCCATCACATACCATTCCACATTTTCTGAAAGAGGAGGAGTTGTAAGCGATCCTAAATAATGATAGTAACTTTTATTTTCTGGAAGCATACTTGCCACATTAATCGTATCTCCAACTTTTACTTTTTCACCTTTTTTAATATTCGCAAGCACCGTATTAAAACCTGCGTTTTCCTTACCCTCTTTAAAGAACACACCAATTACGGCGATTCGTCCATCTTGCGACTGGTTGACAAAATGCGCTTCAATCGGATAATGCTCCCCATTCAGCGTGTGCTCACTTTTTGCGTGGAAATGGAACTGACTAAGTTCAAAGTTACGCCCGTTAATCTTCGCCGTACCCGTATCATCAACTTGAATGCTATGCCCGTTATCCACCTCATCTACTACAGCATCTGAATAATCAAGCTCAATTTCTCCAGAATCTTTCATCGGCTCGGTTTTAGCAGTTTCAATATTAATTGGTGACTGCGAATCCCCAGACTCAAATTTCCAATCCTTTTGATTTTTATAATCGATATGGTCACTTGATTCTTTCTTCACCACTTTTTCGCTCGCTTTTGGCTCTGTATCATTCGAACAACCCGTAAGAAACGCCACGGACACAAGCATTACAGCTGGAACTAACAACATTTTTTTCATTTAATTAACCTCCGTAATATTTAATCAACCTAATTAACATACCAATAATGACACCTAAATGCTGTAGACAAATTGTGACGTTTTTCACAAAAAATGAGACTTTTAGCGTCGAATATACACAAAAAAAACACCCGCTTTAATAAACGGGTGCTCCTGTCTTTACGAGACATAATGCGGTTTTCTGCGGGTCTCCACAAACCCATAAATGCAGAAAACACTCGGCAGCTAAAAATCACGCTGCATAAGGCTCATCGCATGACCTTTAATATAGCATTTTTTTATTTTTTTGTAAAGCTAGCAAAAGACGAACACCAAGCTTCCGCAATCAACTCGTGTCCTCTTTTTGTCGGGTGAACCCCGTCAGGCGCAATTTCAGCATATCCTTGCGCGATCCCCGCTGCGTTTAACATCCCATCAAGCGGCACATACAACGCCCCGTACTCATCAGCAAGCTCCCGCACAGCATGAATTTTCGGATCCAAGTCAGCCCGCCAGTCTTTCCTATCCGCCGGAATTGGCAATACAAATGGCTCCATTAAAATTAGCTTCGCCTCCGTATTTTGCGTAACATCCTCCAAAACATCTGCATACACCGCTTTAAACGTGCCAGTCGAAGTATCCCGCCATTCCGAAAAGCTCCGCCAAGTATCGTTAATCCCAATTAAAATCGACAAATAATCCGGTGCAAGCCTAATTGCGTCTTGTTGCCAGCGCGCACGCATATCCGTCGTTAAATCACCAGAAACACCACGATTAATCACCCGAAATTCAGGCAGCATTCGCGAAATCATGGCCACATAACCCTCGCCTAAACTCCCACTATCCGCGCGATTCCGTCCCGCATCCGTAATACTGTCACCTTGAAAAAGTATCGTCTTCATAAAACTCCTCCTAATTTATAAAAAAACACCAACAAGTAGGTACTCGTCAGTGTTCATCACATCATACAACTTTTTCTTCCAACCAGTTTAAATCATCCAAGAAATAAAGCAAATCTTCTTCTAGAATGTCGCGTTCACAGTCGTTCACAATATCGTGACCACTTCCTTGATAAAAACAAAGTTGTTTTTCCGCCGTATGAATATTTTTGAAAATATAATTCGCGTTATCCGCGTCAATTTCCTCATCTTGGCAACCTTGCCCAATCATTGTTGGCACATGGATTTTTTCAATATTATCCGCCACAAATTTATAAAAATCAGAACGTGCGTCTGCCATCTTTTTAATTTCCGGTTCATAGCTTTTTAGCATCGCTTCCGCAGACGCCGCTTCAAAACCTTCTTTTGCAAGTTGTTTTAGCAAATATTTCTCTACTGGAATATAGCGCATTTTGCGATTAACGTTCGCACATAAAGGTACAATCGCTTTCGGTGAAAATGATTCCGCCATTTTAAGCGCAAACACGCCACCCATCGCAACACCAATAATCGCAATTTCATGGTATCCTTCTTTTTCCAAAAACTTATACCCAGAAACAGCATCTTCGTACCACATTTCAGGCGTCGTTTTCAAGAATAACGCTGGCTCATCTCCGTGTCCACGGAAATTCGGAGCATACACCGTATACTCATTTTCAGCTAAATATTCTCCTAAACTTTTGACATCTTCTGTAGTCCCTGCAAAGCCATGCAAGAGTAAAACAGCACGATTTCCCGCTTTTAACATAAAGCTACGATCCGCACTCATTTTTCAGCAGTCCTCCTACCCTTAAAATAAAGGTTTTGTGAATTACAATAGACCTATCATAACGCGAAGTTTGGCAACTGTCAACCCTAAAAATCAACTGCTTTTTCCTAACTAAAACAAAGTTAAAAATCCCACAAAACACCCCCTTCCCCGCCTAAAATCCCCCAATAAAAAAAGCCCGGCGAGCCATGCGTTTCCGCATCGCTCACCGAGCTCAGAATTCAATTATTTTTTCAAGTTGTAGAATGCTTTAAGACCACGGTATTCCGCAAGATCTTGAAGGTTATCTTCAATACGTAATAATTGGTTGTATTTCGCAACACGGTCAGTACGAACTGGCGCACCAGTTTTAATTTGACCAGCATTTGTTGCAACTGCGATATCAGCAATTGTGGAGTCTTCAGTTTCACCAGAACGGTGAGAAACAACTGCAGTGTATCCAGCTTGTTTAGCCATTTCAATCGCATCTAAAGTTTCAGTTAAAGTACCAATTTGGTTAACTTTGATAAGGATAGAGTTCGCGATACCTTTTTCGATCCCTTGCTCTAATTTTTCAGTGTTTGTTACGAATAAATCGTCACCAACTAATTGTACTTTAGAACCAATACGTTCTGTAAGAAGTTTGAAACCATCCCAGTCGTTTTCATCTAAGCCATCTTCAATAGAGATGATAGGGTATTTGTTAATCATTTCTTCATACCAAGCTACCATTTCTTCAGAAGTACGTGTTACGCCTTCACCTTTAAGTTCATATTTACCAGATTCACGGTTATAGAACTCAGAAGATGCAGCATCCATTGCGATTCTAACTTGTTCGCCTGGTTTGTAACCAGCAGCTTCAATTGCTTCGATAATCGCTTCAATTGCTTCTTCATTAGATTCTAAGTTTGGCGCGAAACCACCTTCATCACCAACACCAGTGTTAAGACCTTTACCTTTAAGAACACCTTTAAGCGCGTGCACAATTTCAGCACCCATACGTAAAGCTTCTTTAAAGTTAGCAGCACCTACTGGCATAACCATAAATTCTTGAATATCAACATTGTTATCAGCATGTTCGCCGCCGTTTAAAATGTTCATCATTGGAACTGGAAGAACTTTCGCGTTCGTTCCACCAATGTATTCGTATAAATGTACGCCTAATTCGTCAGCAGCAGCACGAGCAGCAGCTAAAGAAACACCAAGGATAGCATTAGCGCCTAATTTACCTTTGTTCGGTGTACCATCTAAGTCGATCATCGCTTTATCAATACCAATTTGATCAGTAACATCAAAACCGATAATTTTATCAGAAATAATATCATTTACGTTTTCAACAGCTTTCAAAACACCTTTACCAAGGTAACGACCTTTATCGCCATCACGTAATTCTACAGCTTCGTATTCACCAGTAGACGCACCACTTGGAACAAGCGCACGACCAAAAGCACCAGCTTCTGTATAAACTTCTACCTCAACAGTTGGATTACCACGAGAATCAAGAACTTCGCGAGCATATACTTCAGTAATAATAGACATTAATATCTTCTCCTTTGTTGGGACTCTTCGAACAAAGTGAGTTAGAGTCCCAATATGCATGTGAGCAAAGCGAACATGTAATCCTCAAAAGACTCTTCGAACAAAGTACTTTCCAGAACCACAATCCCCAAAAGCCCCTTCGAACAAAGTACCTTCCAAAATCACAATCCCCAAAAGCCCCTTCGAACAAAGTGCCTTCCAAAATCACAATCCCCAAAAGCCCCTTCGAACAAAGCAACTCCACCACACACATATTGGTATTCTCTCAACTCGTCCAATCCCACATTTTAAATTACATTTTTATTGTAGCTTTGTTTTAGTAAAAACAAAAGTAAAAACTGTTTTATTTCTCAATTAAACTTTCACCAGTCATTTCAACTGGCTTTTCTACGCCTAATAAATCAAGCATAGTTGGTGCCACATCCGCCAAACGGCCGTCAGCGCGTAATGTTGCACCTTTTTTCGTTACGATGACCGGAACCGGAACTGTCGTATGCGCAGTATGCGGTTTTCCTTCTGGAGTCGACATCGTTTCAGAGTTTCCGTGATCCGCGAAAATAACAGCAGAACCACCTTTTTCTAAAATCAAATCAACTACACGACCTAGATTTTCATCCACCGCTTCAATCGCTTTAATTGTTGGCTCAAGCATACCAGAGTGACCAACCATGTCCGGATTCGCGAAGTTTAAAATAATCGCATCGTGCTTGTCGTCTTTAATATCTTGAACAAGTGCGTCTGTTACTTCATAAGCACTCATCTCTGGTTTTAAATCATAAGTTTCAACTTTTGGTGAGTTGATTAAAATCCGATTTTCGCCTGGAAATTCTTCATTTCTTCCGCCATTCATAAAGAATGTAACATGTGGGTATTTTTCCGTTTCAGCAATTCGCAGTTGCGATAAGCCGGCATCAGATAATACTTCCCCAATTACGTTTTTCATTTCAATTGGCTCGAAAGCTACTTCAGCGTCAATACTTGGATTATACAAAGTCATCGTCACAAATTTCACGTTTTTAGGATGTTTCTCCCCACGTTCAAAATGTTCCCATTCTTTGTCTGTAAAGGCATTTGAAAGTTGGATAGCACGGTCTGGACGGAAGTTAAAGAAGATGACTGCATCATTATCTTTCACCGTCGCAGTAGCTTCACCGTCTTTCGCAATAATTGCCGGCACAACAAATTCGTCGTTTTTCCCATTTTCATAAGAAGTTTCAACTAATTTAATTGGATCCGCAAATTTTTCACCTTCACCGTACACAAGCGCTTTATAGGCTTTATCAACACGTTCCCAGCGCTTGTCGCGATCCATCGCGTAGAAGCGTCCAGATACAGTCGCAATCTCACCATATCCAAGTTTTTGAATAGCTGTTTGAAGTTCTTTTAAATACTCAACAGCAGACTGTGGCGCCACGTCACGACCATCTAGGAAAGCGTGGATATATGTGTTTGGAACACCTTTCGCTTTCGCTGTTTCAAGTAGTGCAACAAGATGGTTAATGTGACTATGAACACCACCGTCAGAAAGCAAACCGAACAAATGCAAATCGGAATTGTTTTCCTTCGTATGATTAAATGCGTTGTTAATGGCTTTATTTTCTTGGAACTCGCCTTCCGCAATTGCTTTATCAATACGTGTTAGGCTTTGATATACGATACGACCTGCACCGATATTTGTATGCCCTACTTCTGAGTTACCCATTTGTCCATCTGGAAGACCGACATCAAGACCCGAAGCTTTTAACGTACTATGCGGAAATTCAGCCCAGTAACGGTCGAAATTTGGTTTATTTGCTTGTGCAACAGCATTTCCAACTGTTTCAGCACGTTGTCCAAATCCGTCCAAGATAATAATCGCTACAGGAGATTTACTCATTTTATTTTACTGCCTCCAATAAAGCTAAGAAAGATTTAGGTTCTAAGCTTGCGCCCCCTACAAGAGCGCCATCAATATCTGATTCTGCCATGTATTCAGCAATATTTTCTGGTTTTACACTTCCGCCGTATTGAATGCGAACCGCTTCTGCCGCTTCTTTAGAAACAGCGTCAGCAATTTCCGCGCGGATAACCGCACAAGTTTCGTTTGCATCTTTACTTGTAGAAGATTTACCAGTACCGATTGCCCAGATTGGCTCATAAGCAATAACTGTTTTCTTCACTTGTTCTTCAGTAAGCCCTGCAATAGCAGAACGAATTTGACCACGAACCCAAGTTTCAGTTTGACCAGCTTCACGTTGGTCAAGTGTTTCACCACAGCAAATGATTGGTGTCATGCCACGTTTGAAAATCGCATGTGCTTTTTTATTAATATCTTCATCTGTTTCATGGAAATACTCACGACGTTCAGAGTGACCGATAATCACATAAGATACACCAAGATCAGCAAGTGCAAACGGACTTGTTTCTCCAGTGAATGCACCTTCATCTTCTGAATAGCAGTTTTGAGCAGAAATTTGCAAATCAGTTCCTTCCGCTAAACGAGTTAAGTCACGAAGGAATAAAGCTGGGGAAGCGACTACAGAATCAACCGCGCTTTTAGCTGGCACTTTCCCTTTCACTTCTTCTACAAATTCTGCAGCTTTAGCCGCTGTTTTGTTCATTTTCCAGTTTCCAGCAATAATTGGTTTACGCATGAAAAACATCCTTTCGAACTAAAAAATTTGTTTTTATTTATCGCTAATAGATGCAACGCCTGGTAGTTCTTTACCTTCTAGATATTCTAGAGAAGCACCGCCGCCAGTTGAAATGTGCGTGAACTTGTCAGCAAATCCAAGTTGCATAGCTGCAGCTGCCGAGTCACCACCACCAATAATTGTTGTTGCATCTTTTAAGTTTGCGATAGCTTCACAAACACCAATTGTACCTTTTGCAAAATTGCTCATTTCGAAAACGCCCATTGGACCATTCCAAATAACTGTTTTCGCTCCTTCAAGCTCTTTCGCAAATAGTTCGATTGTTTTTTCGCCGATGTCAAGTCCTTCTTCGTCAGCAGGAATAGCATCAGATGCAACTGTGTGGAAAGGAACATCATTGCTGAACTCTTTCGCTACAACAGTATCAATTGGAAGAACAAGTTTATCACCAGCTTCTTCCATTAAACGTTTTGCAAGATCCACTTTATCCGCTTCAAGAAGAGAAATACCGACTTCATAGCCTTTTGCTTTCATGAATGTATAAGCCATACCGCCACCAATTAAAAGTTTGTCTGCTACTTTTAATAAGTTTTCGATAACGCCAATTTTATCGGATACTTTCGCGCCACCTAAAATTGCTACAAGTGGGCGATCTGGGTTTTCAACAACCCCACCGATAAATTTAATTTCTTTTTCCATTAAGAAACCAGCTGCAGAATCTAAGTTAGAAGCAATTCCAACGTTAGAAGCGTGCGCACGGTGAGCTGTACCAAAAGCATCGTTTACGAATACATCGCCTAAAGATGCCCAGTATTTGCCAAGCTCAGGGTCGTTGCCGCTTTCTTTTTTACCTTCAACGTCCTCAAAACGCGTATTTTCAAATAAAAGAACGTCTCCGTCTTTCATATTAGAAATAGCAGTTTCAAGTTCAGCGCCGCGTGTTACAGGAACAAATTTCACTTCTTTGCCAAGTAATTCGCTTAAACGTTCAGCAACCGGGCGAAGGGATTTGTCTTTTTTATCTTCTTCAGTTTTCACTTTTCCAAGATGGGAGAATAAAATTGCTTTTCCGCCTTCTTGTCCAATATATTTAATAGTTGGAAGAGCAGCTACAATACGATTATCGTTTGTGATTTTGCCGTCCTTCATTGGCACGTTAAAGTCAACGCGAACAAGTACTTTTTTGTCTTTTAAGTCTAAATCAGTCACTACTTTTTTAGCCATTTGGATTCCTCCTGATAATAACAAAATACACAGTCGCTCGTGTAGTTTGAGTTTGTAACATAAAACTAAATAACTTCAGAAAACAAGCGGAAACAAATACATGTCTCCGCCTATTCGTTTAAAACTTATTTAATTCAGGCTTATTTTGCAATTTTAGCGAAGTATTCTAAAGTACGAACTAATTGAGCAGTGTAGCTCATTTCGTTGTCATACCAAGAAACAGTTTTAACTAATTGTTTGTCGCCAACGGACATAACTTTAGTTTGAGTTTCATCGAATAAAGAACCGTAAGTGATACCTTTAATATCAGAAGATACGATTTGGTCAGCAGTGTAACCAAATGTTTCTGGATCGCTTGCAGCTTTCATTGCAGCATTTACTTCGTCAACTGTTACTTGTTTGTCTAAAACTGTTACAAGTTCAGTAAGGGAACCAGTTGGAACTGGAACACGTTGAGCAGCTCCGTCTAACTTACCTTTAAGGCTTGGTAATACTTCACCGATTGCTTTAGCAGCACCAGTAGAGTTAGGAACGATGTTTTCAGCCGCTGCACGAGCACGACGGAAGTCACCTTTAGGGTGTGGACCATCAAGAGTCATTTGGTCACCAGTGTAAGCATGGATTGTAGTCATAAGACCTTCAACAATACCAAAGTTGTCGTCTAAAGCTTTAGCCATTGGAGCTAAGCAGTTAGTTGTACAACTTGCACCAGAGATAACTGTTTCAGTTCCGTCAAGTGTTTCATGGTTAACATTATAAACGATAGTTTTCATGTTACCAGTTGCTGGAGCAGAGATAACAACTTTTTTAGCCCCTGCTTTTAAGTGTAATTCAGCTTTTTCTTGTGTTGTGAAGAAACCAGTACATTCAAGAACGATTTCTACACCTAAGTCGCCCCATGGTAATTCTTCAGGGTTACGGTTAGCTAAAACTTTAACTTCTTTTCCGTTAACTTTAAAGAAACCATCGTGTACTTCAACATCTTTACCGAAAGTACCTTGTGTTGTGTCATATTTTAAAAGGTGTGCTAACATTTTAGCATCTGTAAGGTCATTGATTGCTACTACTTCAATTCCTTCTACTTCTTGAATACGACGGAATGCTAAGCGTCCAATACGTCCAAAACCATTAATACCAACTTTAACTGTCATGAGTTATTTCCTCCTTGAAAATAAGTGAAATTTTTTTATTTCAAATGGGTTTTACTCCCATTTAAAAGCATATTTGCTGCTCCTTCGTCCGTGACTAAAATCGTATTTTTCGGAGCGCTTTTCATATACGATTTAATTGCTTTCGCCTTTGAAGTCCCACCAGCAACAACAATGATGTGCGGGATTTTGGCTAAATCTTCAAATTGCAGGCCGAATGTAGAAACTTTATGTACGACTTCACCTTGCTCATTGAAATAATAACCAAATGCTTCGCCAACTGCCTCAAGACGTGTAATCTTATCGATAACTTCATCACTTGTATGGCGGCGTTTCGCCATCGTAAGCGCGTCACCGATACCATGAACGATTGCGTTTGCCGATTGCACCAAGCGCAAACCTTCTTGAATCGCAGGTTCTTTCATAAGAGATTGATAAGCTTCTTCACCTAACTGTTCTGGCACGTATAGAACACGGTGTTTAGTACCTGTTTTTGTTGCGATGCGGTCGCAAATGGTGTTGGCTTGATTATCTAAATCTTCGCCGATTCCACCTCGCCCAGGAACGAAAAGCAACTCTCGCCCTTTAGCAAAATCGCTTGGCATTGTATCTGCAAAGGTTGCCATTGTAGAACCACCCATGACAGCTACAACATTGCGTTTTTCAACTAATGCTAAATCAAGTTGTTTTACAGCAACACGACCCATTTCCTCGCGTACCCACGGCGTAATATCACTATCTCCCTGCACGACTAAACATTTCTTTATTTGTAAAAGCTCCGCCAGTCTATTTTCTGCAGAATGTAAACCAGATAGTTGATTCATTATGCTTTCGAGATCACGAAAAACAATGAGCCCTTCTTTTGTCACAGTCATTCCTGATGATGCAATATCAATCAGTCCTTGCGCTTTCAAAAATTCAACTTCGCCGCGAAGAACGCGTTCACTCATGCCGAGCATTCCTGCTAGAGTCCGCCTGCCAACAGGCTCTGCAAAATAAATGGAACGAAGTATTTGATAGCGTTTTTGCATGACCGCTAAAACGTCGGGTAATAGCTTTTGTTGAATGTTAATTAAATCTGACATTTTAATTGCTCCTCGCTTTTGGACACCATTCGACCCGCATAGTCATCAAGCGTCCCGTTGAAACTAAAAAAAGTGGAGATAAAGGTTTCTAAGTTTTCGACTGGATGAATTTTTCAAATCATACGTCTTTCTCTTTTTCTTACCTTCTCTCGCTCTACGTGCATTATGATGAAGCTTTATCATTCCTTTATTACCCTACAACATTTATTTTAACAGCCTTTTGGAATTTCTTCAAGTAATAAGTGGGACATTTATGAAAAAGCAATCATTTTTTTACAAAAGGAAAATATTTCATTTTACTTAGAGCTTCTTATGACTAGCTTCATTTGAAATAGCGCCCTTGCCATGTTTCCATAAAAAAAGACAAATTTCGTCCCATCATTTTTAAAACTGGGACAAAATTCGTCTATCATTCATCAAATCGTTTTCTTTTAGAAGAAGATGGAATTCGCAGTTCTGTCCGATATTTGGCAATCGCCCTACGCGAAACTTCAATCCCTTTTTCTGCAAGCAAATCAACAATTTTCTGATCTGAAAGTGGTTTTCGCTTGTCTTCTTCTTTTACAAAGTCAAGAATCAACTGTTTAATACTCGCGCTTGAAACATCTCCTGTATCCGTTGCCGTTTCCTTCTTCTTTTGTAAACCGGACGCAAAAAAGGACTTTAGTTCAAACACACCTTGGCTTGTTTCAATATATTTCCCGTTCACAGCTCGACTAACCGTTGATTCATGGACGCCAATTTCTTCAGCGATTTCTTTAAGGGTTAGCGGCTCTAGATGGGCATTTTCTAAAAAGTGAGCTTTCTGGTGGGCAACAATTGCTTTGCCGACACGTTTTAATGTATCCTCGCGCTGCTCCATGCCTTTCATAAGCCAGTCATACTCGCCAGTTTTGTCTTTCAAAAAGTTCAGCACATCTTTTTCATTCGTGTCGCGCATCATTTTATAGTAGTTCTCTTGGAATCTAATTTGTGGAATGAATTGTTTCGCCACTGAAACGAACAGCTCCTGTCCAACTTGTTGCAAAATCAAATCCGGGACAACGTACTGCACGCGTTCCGTTTCAAATTCGGACCCTGGCTTAGGATTTAACGTCTGCACAAAATCAGAAACTTGCTGAATCTCTGAAAGCGGGACATCAAGCGCGCTCGCGATGCTCTTCCACTTTTTCTCCGCAAAAGCAGTAAAATGTTCTGAAATCACGTCGTACGCAATATACGGCGCGTCTATCGAACGATCAATCTGCAACAAAATGCACTCCTTCGCGTCACGCGCACCCACACCAGCCGGCTCTAGGCTTTGTAAAACTTCAAGACCCGCGAGCACATCCGCTTCGCTCATCAAAAGCCCGCTCGCAATCGTTTCAATGTCCGTCACTAAATAACCGGCATCATTCAAACTTTCCACAAGATACAGCAAAACAATTTTTTCCTTGTAGCTTAATTTCATAAGCGCGATTTGATTCTTCAAAAAATCAGGCAGCGTTTCCTTGCTGTCCGCAATTTGTTCCAACCAGTCATTATCCGTATCATAATTTTTTTTGCGCTTCGTATAACTGTAGTCTGTTGCAACATCAATGCCAGCGACCACTTCAATTAGAGGGTTTTCCAGAGCTTTATCTTCCAAAAAAGTCGTTAAGTCAGCCGTTGTAAATTGTAGCATTGCAATAGATTGGGAAAGTTGCTGCGTCATCGCAAGCTTCATCGATTGTTTTTGTTGCTGCTTTTGCACATAATTGGATTCAAATCTCATGTCAAAACCTCCTTTTCATCTATTATTATAACACGGGATTAAAACACCGTTAAAAGACAAAGTTTTCAAAAAATAACTTTGACGCGTTTGCCTGAATCACTTATACTTAAAATAACAAAAGAGGGCTTCATGGAAATACAACTAAAGTCAATTAAGCATACACTATACTTTCGACTTCTTTTCATCCTTGTATTACTTAGTCCGTGGATTTTCGGCTTCAGTCAGAAGCAAGGCCAGCTAGCCATTCTATTCATGGCCAGTGTTTATTGCGCTTCAAAAGCTTTAAAAAGTCTAATTTTAAACCCTGATGAAATTAATGATGAAAGTGCGGCAAAACAAAAAATCTCTACGTTAGAATTTATTATCTATACCGCTTTCATCATCTATATTTTCATCTTATTTTGTACTAAATTTTTAACAATTTAAAGTATAAATCCAGCAATACTGCCATTTACGAAAATGGGGTTACTGGATTTATACTTATTTTTTGTCGCTGTCTGGCCGCTTCTTTATCGCGGTAAATGATTCATGAAATTTTTATAAGCAAAACCTTCCACGTCTTCTTCGGAAAAATGTTGCCGTAATACTTCGATAAAATCTTGATATTGCCCAGCATGTTCAAGTCCTTTTACATGCGAAGGAATCCCATCAAAATCCGAACCAAATCCAATATTGCGAATGCCGCCTAGTTCAGCAATGTGCTCAATATGGCGCACGATATCTTCCATTTCTGCAGTGCCGCTATTCGTTGTGAAAAGCGGGTGGAAAACTACGTGAATCATCGCATCGTGCGCAATCATCGCTTTCAATTGGTCATCATCTAAATTACGAACATGTGAACAAATTGCTTTTGCGTTTGAATGGCTCGCAATTGGGAATTCCGAAGCGTCCATTGCATCCCAAAAACTTTTGACGCTTAAATGCGAAACGTCCGTAAAAACTTTTCGTTCATTTAAACGCCGAATGATTCCCTTCCCAAATTGCGTGAGCCCCGCCCCACGCGGTTCAAGAATACCATCTGCCGCTAAATTCGCATTGTTCCATGTTAGTCCCACCGAAAGCACACCGTTATCTAGCACTTGCTCCAAGCGATCTAAATCCTGACCAATCGGCTCCACCCCTTCTAATGTTAATGCCGCCGCAATTTTCCCATCAGGCAAAGTTTCCAAATCCGTCCATTTTTTGAGCGGCTTTATTATGCCGTCACGATGCAAAACGTGTTGCTTGAAAATATTTCCTTGCTCCACCGTTTTTTTCCACTTTTGCTCAACAGGCACTTCCGGATCTAAAAAAATGGCAAATCCCTGCAAAAAAATATCTCCCGCAAGCAGGCGCTCAAAATTCACATCCAGCTCCGCATCGTCCTGAAACGTCATGCGCCCCTTGGCTTTTTGCAATTTATAAAGAACATCACAGTGCATATCAACAATTTTCATGATTAAAATCCTCCCTCTAAAATAGCGCTTGTCCCTCGAGACTCAAAAGTTTCTGTACCGTGCTTTGATGCCACTTCCGCCCAATAACCCGCTTACTAACTAAATATTTGCCTTCCTCAAGCTTCCCATCTTCCGTGAGCGCTTGAATTTTCAGTTCATAAACAAGCGTTTTTTTACGCATTTCAATTTTATGTAACTGGGACTTCTCTAGAAAATGCATTTCTGCTTCACCTAATTTAAATTGAAAGGTGAACATGCCAACGTTTGTAAAAGCCAAGATAAGTGTATGACGTGTTCGCATTGTTGGACCAGCATACATGAAATGTATCTCGGAAATCGAAAGCGCGTTTTCTTTCGCGTAGCTAAAAAGCTCATTTTCAAGCCTATCTTTCAAACCCATTTAATCACCTTTTTTCATTAATAGTTCCATTATAAACGGGATTTTTAAAGAAGGGTAGGAAAATCTTCATTTTACTATCGAACAAGTTATAATTTGCTTTAAAAGCAATGTTTTCAGCTGTTCATTTTCGTCATACAATTCCACGATTTCTTCCCGCATATCAATAAAACTTGGAAAAAGCGCTAAGTCAACATGCTTCAACCGGATGCAAACCGCCTTTTTCAAATTCATTGCATTTAATAAAGTAAAGATGATTTCATTTTTCATCATTTTCTCCTGTTCAAATAAACTATACATATCGTCGCCACCTATTCAACTTCTTAATAACCATTATACGAACATTTGTTCTTTTTTAAAATAGGTCGAATGGACGAAACAAAGGACTAGAGTATATTCCAGTCCCGTGTTAATTGATTATTCGTTCAGTTTTCCAAAGGAGGTAAAGTCAATTAATCTTTCTATATTCGTCACAATCTTAGCGAGTTTCTTTTGCGTGTTTGTATCATAAGTTATCTGTATCAAAATAAGCAAGTAATTGGACGCATGTTTTGTCTTTCATTGCTCAGACAGAAGCTATTTTTAGGTCAGCATTAAAAAAAGTTGCTGGATTTTCATGTCGCACTATTATGAAAATAGAATGTAAAAGTTTAAAACAAAAAGAGCCAAAACAGCTATACAACGCCATTTCAACTCTTCTTTAGAGCGCCCTCGGAGGGAATCGAACCCCCATTTTAAGAACCGGAATCTCACGTGCTATCCTTTGCACCACGAGGGCAAATAAATTTACCGTACGAATAGTAATTATAGCGGAAGCAGTGTACTTTGACAAGTTTTTAATCAAAAGAAAATGTTTTAAGAGTCTTTCATTTGACCTAATTTGACCAATATTGTATGATGTAATCAGTGAATGGGCGATATGCCCATCTTAAATTTTAGGCTTATAGGAGGAATCTTGATATGAATTTAATCCCTACAGTAATTGAACAAACAAGCCGCGGGGAACGTGCTTACGACATTTATTCCCGCCTTTTAAAAGACCGTATTATTATGCTTGGTTCTGCGATTGATGACAATGTTGCGAACTCGATTGTTTCGCAGCTACTTTTCTTGGACGCCCAAGACCCTGAGAAAGATATTTTCCTATACATTAATTCGCCAGGTGGTAGCATTTCTGCCGGAATGGCGATTTATGACACAATGAATTTCGTAAAATCCGATGTTCAAACAATTGGTATGGGAATGGCTGCTTCGATGGGATCGTTTTTACTAGCTGCAGGAGCTGATGGCAAACGTTTTGCGCTTCCTAATACGGAAATCATGATTCACCAACCTCTTGGCGGAGCCCAAGGACAAGCTACTGAAATCGAAATCGCAGCACGCCACATCTTGAAAATCAAGGATCGCATGAATCGTATTTTATCCGAAAAAACGGGTCAAACGCTTGAAGTTATTGCGCGCGACACTGACCGTGACAATTTCATGGACGCGGAACAAGCGAAAGAATACGGCTTGATTGATGATATTGTTGTGAATAAGAATAATTTGAAATAATGAAACGAAAAAATCCGAACTCAGACGAGTTCGGATTTTTTGTTTTACCACCCGCGACTATACTGTCTCGGACCATCGATTGTTTCTCCAAGTTCAATGGCTGCTTCGCGTGCAAAATACGGGTTGCGTAGTAATTCGCGGCCGATGATGATTAAATCCGCGCGGTCATTGCACAAAATTTCTTCTGCCTGTGTGGCGTTTGTGATAAGACCTAGAGCGCCTGTTGCAATTCCAGCATCACGGCGAATCAATTCGGCAAATGGCACTTGGTAGCCGGGATAGCTAGACGGTGCTACGGGCACTAGGCCACCACTTGATACGTCTACTAAATCGACGCCGTCTGCTTTCATCCATTTTGCAAAAGGCACGTAATCTTCTGGTTTTAAACCACCGTGCGCATAGTCTGAGGCTGAAACGCGTACAATGACCGGGCCGTCCCAAACTTCGCGCACCGCTTTTATAATTTCACTAACAATGCGGTAGCGGTTACCCGCAGGGCCACCGTATGCATCTTCACGGCGATTTGTAATTGGCGATAGGAATTGATGTAGCAAATATCCATGTGCTGCATGCAATTCGATGACGTCGAATCCGGCTTCTGCCGCACGATAAGCCGCACGTTTAAAGTCTTCCACCACTTCTTTTATTTGCTCTAAAGTTAGCGCGTTCGGTTCGCTGTATTTCTCACTAAATGCGATAGCAGACGGCGCAACAATTTTCCCAGGAAGTTCAGCTTTTCTACCCGCATGAGCAAGTTGAATTCCTGCTTTTGCTCCGTGATCATGAATTCCGTCTGTAATCCGCTTGAGCGCTGGGATTTGCTCGTCGCACCAGAGGCCTAAATCCTTTGTGGAAATGCGGCCGATTTCTTGAACAGCAGTCGCTTCCAAAATCACGAGTCCCGTTCCACCAGCGGCGCGGCTCATATAGTGTGTAAGGTGAAAATCGGTTGCAATGCCGTCTTCTTTATCGACCGAGTACATGCACATCGGCGACATCACAAGGCGGTTCTTTAAGGTAACATCTTGTAATTTGTAACTGGAAAATAATTTCGACATCAACATTCGCATCCTTTATTTTATACTTTGAACATTTAAACCTATTTGTGAAGGGGTTTCCCCGTTTTTCAGGCGTTCGGCAATTTGGTCGATTTTTCGCAAACGATGATTAATGCCTGATTTTGAAATGGCGCCATTTGAAAGCATTTCACCGAGTTCTTTTAGCGAAACGTCTTCATGCGTGATGCGCAGTTCTGCAATTTCACGCAAGCGCTCTGGTAACGCTTCTAAACCAACTTCAGCGCGGATAAATTTAATGTTTTCGATTTGTCTAACTGCCGCATTGATTGTTTTATTGAGATTTGCTGTTTCACAGTTAACAAGGCGATTGACGGAATTTCGCATGTCGCGCATAATCCGGACGTCTTCAAAGTGAAGCAGCGCTTGTGTTGCACCAATAATACTCAAAAATTCCGTGATTTTCTCGGCTTCTTTTAAATACGTAATGAAACCATTTTTCCGCTCGAGCGTCCGCGCATTTAAGTCAAATGAATTAAGCAACGCGCATACCGCCTCATTATGTTCCTCATAAACCGAGAAAATTTCAAGATGATAGGACGATGTTTCCGGATTGTTCACTGAGCCACTTGCTAGAAAAGCCCCTCGCAAATAAGCACGTTTTGCATTCCGTTTTTTTACAAATGCCCTATCAATCGACTTCGTAAACGTAAAATTATCTTGCAAAATATATAAATCTTCAAGAATTTCCTTCGTTTTCGCCTTCAGCCTAACAATATACACATTATTTTTCTTCAACTTCATTTTTTTTCTGACTAAAAGCTCAATCGGGACGTCGTATAAACGCTTTAAGAGTTGATACATCCGTCTAGCAGTGGCTGCGTTCTCCGTTTGAACGTCCGTCACCATCAAACCATTTGAAAATGACATCGCACCGTTCATTCGAATGAAGGCGGCAAGTTCGGCTTTCGCCTCATCTTCTGTCACTTCCATATTCGTCAGTTCTTTTTTTGTTTCCGAGGCAAACGACACAACATTCACTCCTTTTCATCATTGGGAAGCATGCTTAAAAGAGCTTGCGCCACTTTTTCACCATCATGCCGGACAAGGCGATTTTCTGTTGAAAGAAAATCATGATACACTTCTTCAACGCCAATTTTTTTAAGCGCTGCGTCACTATGCGTCACTTGTCGAACATCGTCCGGAAATAGCAATTCTACCGGAACTTTTTCAGTATTAATTAACATTTTCGTAATAAATGGCGTTCCCACATGCTCGTGAATCGCCTGAATATGGTCCGCATCACTAAAATAATCCGTCTCACCAATTTGAGTTAAAATATTCGTGATGTAAACTTTCTCTGCTTTTGATGCCACAATAGCCTCTGCTAATCCTTTAACGAGTAAGTTTGGCATGATGCTCGTATAAAGGCTGCCTGGGCCGATAACAATTAGGTCTGCGTCTTGTACTGCAGCTACGGCCGTTTCAAGCGGCGCCACATCTTCTGGGTCAATAAACACCCGTTTAATTTGCTTTCCTTGTAAAGGAATAATCGATTCTCCGGTTACAATTTCCCCGTCTTCCATCTCTGCTTTTAAAACAAGCGGGTGGTCGGTTACGGGAATGACTTTGCCGCGAATGCGCATGACTTTGGAAAGAACATCAATGGCATCTACATAGTTTGCGTTTAGTTCAGAAAGCGCCGTTAAAATGAGGTTGCCTACGACATGACCCGATAAATCACCGTCCACTTTGAAGCGATACTGAAAAAGGTCAACGAGGCGCTGATCAGCGTTTGATAAAGCAACCATGACATTGCGAATATCACCGGGTGGAAGCACGTTCATTTGCTGCCGAATTTTCCCCGAGCTACCGCCATCATCAGCAACTGTGACGAGCGCAGTTAAATCAACATTTTTATTTTTTAAGCCTTTTAAAATGACGGGAATGCCAGTGCCACCGCCGATAACTACAATCTTCGGTTTCCTTGCTTTTTCCATGCTACTTTTCCTTTCTGCGTTTCATATCTCGGTGTGAAATCGTCGTTTCGTATTTACTTTGCAACGCTTTTCCAATGTATTCAGAAAGTGCAACAGAACGGTGTTGCCCGCCCGTACAGCCAATCGCAATGACAAGTTGCGTCTTCCCTTCGCGTTTGTAATAAGGCAGCGTAAAATTGAGTAAATCAAGCGTCTTATCCAAGTAAGTTTGCGTTTCTGGCCATTTCATCACGTAATCATAAACATCTTTGTCAAGTCCTGTTAAAGGACGCATCTTATCAATATAATGCGGATTCGGCAAGAACCGTACATCAAACACAAGATCCGCGTCAATCGGCAAGCCGTACTTAAATCCGAAAGACATCACTTGCACATTGAAAACATCTTTATCCTCTGCTCTAAACTCTTGATTGATTCGTTCTCTAAGCTCGCGCGGCTTCATATTCGATGTGTTGATGACAAGTTGCGAGCGACCTTTCAAATCACTTAATAAATCGCGTTCCGCTTTAATACCTTCTAAAACGGAGCCATTTGGTTCAAGTGGGTGGTGCCGTCTTGTTTCTTTATAGCGCGAAACTAAAACCCCATCATCTGCTTCTAAAAAGAGAATTTTAGTCGTAATAAAAGAAGTGTTATCGAGTTCATCTAGCGCTTGCTCAATGGAGTCGAAAAAGTCACGTCCGCGTAAATCCATAACAAGTGCAATTTTATTCATTTTGCCGGATTCCTTCATAAGCTCCCAAAACTTAGGTAACAAAGTCGGCGGTAAATTGTCGACACAGAAATAACCAAGATCCTCTAAAGACTGCATGGCAACCGTTTTACCTGCCCCGCTCATTCCAGTAATAATAACTAATTGCAATTGATTCGTTGCCAAAAGCACTCATCCTTCCATCGTTCACTATATCTATTATTCTACCATAATCACCACTATAATGATGCAAAAAGAGGCTTCGCATCTGCGAAAACCCCTTCTATTTTAATGCTCAACAAGCTCTAAGAGTGCATCTCGAACTTTCTCGAGTTTTTTCTGGCTAGCCGCTTCAGTTGCCCCTTTTATACTAAAGTAGAACTTGATTTTTGGCTCTGTTCCAGATGGTCGTAAGCAGAACCATGAACCGTCAGTCAAGTAAAATTTAAGCACATCCGCGCGCGGAAGCAAGATAGGCGCGGATTCGCCAGACGCAATAAAATTCGTTTCACTGCGCAAGTAATCCTCCACACGCTCGATTTTCTCGCCACCCATACCAGTCGGCAATTTCTCGCGGAAGCTCGTCATAATTTCTTTAATCCGCTCCGATCCGTCTTTTCCGCTAAGCGTAAGCGACACAAGATCCTCTTTATAAAAGCCAAACTGGGAGAAAATATTGTCCAATTCTTCGGAAAGCGTGAATCCACGCTCTTTAGCATCCAGTGCCACTTCTGAAATCGCAAGCACCGCCTGGATAGCATCTTTATCACGCGTGAATGACTTCACCATATAGCCATTACTTTCTTCATAGCCAAATAAAAATGTATTGGAACCTGTTTCTTCAAAACGCTTAATTTGTTCGGCGATAAATTTAAAGCCTGTTAGAACTTCAATCATTTCCGCCCCGTAAAATTCAGCGATTTCGCGACCAAGGTCACTTGTTACGATGGATTTCAAGACGGCCGCGTTAGCTGGCAACTCGCCTTGGTTTTTCTTTTGTTTTAGCAAGTAGTTTAAAATGAGGGCGCCGATTTGGTTACCTGAAAGCACGTTGTATTCGCCGTTTTTCGTGCGAACAGCCACGCCTAGACGGTCCGCATCAGGATCCGTTCCAACTAAAATATCCCCATCGTATTTTTCACCGTATTCAATCGCCAGTAGGAAAGCTTCACGGTTTTCTGGATTTGGTGATTTTACCGTTTTAAAATCCGGATCGTTTTCAAATTGCTCCGTCACCCGAATGATGTTTGTGAATCCAACACTTTCAAGGGCAGGCACGCCTAGAATGCCACCCGTCCCGTGAAGCGGCGTGAAGACAATCTTCAACGTGTCACCTTTTTCTTTTACAAGCGCTTTATTCACCGTAACCTCTTTTAATTTTTCCAAATACGGCACGTCCACTTTGTCGCTGATAACTTCAAGCAACCCGCTCGCTTTGAGCTCGCTCGTATCGCGAATTTCCACCGCAAAAATGTCCTCAACCGAATCAATATATTCCGTCACCGCGTCCGCTCCTGCTGGTGGCATTTGCCCGCCGTCCTCGCCGTAAACCTTGTATCCGTTATATTCTGGTGGATTGTGGCTCGCCGTAATGACAATCCCGCTGAAGCAGTTTAAATCGCGAACCGCGAAAGAAAGTTCCGGCGTCGGGCGAAGCGATTCAAACACGTAACTTTTTATCCCGTGGGCGCCTAAAACCGAAGCGCTCTCGTACGCGAATTCTTGTGACATGTGACGAGGGTCATAGGCAATGACTACACCGCGTTTTTTCGCCGCATCCCCATTTTCTGCTACAAATTTTGCAAGTCCGTAAGACGCCTTACGAATCGTATAAATGTTCATGCGATTAGTGCCCGCACCAAGAACACCTCGCATTCCAGCAGTTCCAAATTCCATATTTTTATAAAAACTATCTTCAAGTGTCTTTTCATCACCGCTCAAGCCATCAAGCTGTTTACGTAAATCAGCATCTAGTTGCGCATTGTTTAACCATTTCTCATATTCTGTATTCCAATTCATCGTTCATAGGCTCCTCTCACAAATACCTTCTGTTATATTTTATCAGTTTCAAGCTTTATTTACAAAAAAGCGAAAAGTCGTTTTGGAATAAAAAGGCTTTTCAGGGCGCAGCACGCTATCACCAAAATGCGGGTGGTGAATCGCATCTGGTAAAATTTGCGTTTCAAACGTAATACCTGAAAAAGGCCGAATTGTTTCGCCAAAAACTTTGTAATCGCCAAACAACGTATTTCCTGTATAAATGACAACGGCTGGCGCGTCCGTCTGAACAGCCACCCCGCGACCAGTTTCAGCATCCATTAAAACGGCATCTGGTTGCCCCGCTTCATGTTCCAAAACGAAGCCATGATCGAGGCCACCGCTCGCAAAATCGATTTGCGGGTCACCTTTTGAAATGGCGTCTTGAATTCGTTTTTTCGCAGTAAAATCAAACGCGGTTCCTGTAGTCGCTCTAATTTCTCCAGTTGGAACTAAATCGGCGTCCACACATGCAAATGCGTGACTTCGCACAAAAAGCTCATTCTCGAAAACCGCCTTTTTAACATCCCCCGAAAGGTTAAAATATGTATGATTCGTCGGGTTGAACAGCGTCGGCTGGTCGGTCTTCGCCTCGTATTCAATCACCCATGCATCGTCATCCGTCAGCGTATAGCGCATCACCACATCGACTTCACCGGGATAGCCGTTTTCAAAGGCAGGGCTCTTGTAGGAAAAAATAAGCGAATTTTGTACTTCTTCCACTTGGAAAATCGCCTTACTGAAATTCGGACGGCCTCCGTGCAGCTGGTGGTTCCCATTATTTTTCACAACGTCATATTGTTTACCGTCAAGCACAAAAGTGCCGTTTCGAATCCGCCCCGCAACACGACCAACAAAAGCCCCAAAATAAGGCGAATGCGCCAAATAGTCAGCTAAATTGTCAAACCCTAAACTAATATTTTGAAACTCGCCAAAACGGTCTTCCGTTACAATACGCGTCACAATCCCACCGTAATTTAAAGCCGAAAATTCCGTGCCACGATTATTTTTAAGTGTGTACTCATAAATTGGTACTCCATCGATTTCACCAAAAATTCGTTTCAATTTGTCCCTCCTTCGTCGTCAAACATACAAACTGACGACAATTCAAGTCGCCAGTTCAAACGCTATTTTATTCTACATACCCGTTCGGATGGCCCAAATGCCATTTCCACGCGGTTCCAATGATTTCCTCCATATCCGTATGTTTCGGCGTCCAGCCAAGAACTTGACGAGCCTTCTCACTCGAAGCAATAAGTGTACTAGGGTCACCAGCTCGGCGCGGCCCAATTGCAGCCGGAATTTCCTTACCTGTCACACGTCTCGCCACATCAAGCATTTCCTTCACAGAAAAGCCGTTGCTACTGCCCAAGTTGAAAATATTGCTCACGCCGCCATTTTTCAAATACTCCAGCGCCAAAATATGCGCATCAACCAAATCCACCACATGTACGTAATCGCGCACACATGTGCCATCTTCCGTCTGATAATCGTCACCATAAATTGATAATTCCGCACGCTGCCCTAAAGCCACCTGCAAAATAATCGGAACTAAATGTGACTCGGGATTGTGGTCTTCACCTATCGAGCCATCTTCTTTCGCTCCAGCAACGTTAAAATACCTTAGCGATACGTAACGTAACTCGTGAGCCAAGTCACACCAGTGCATCATTTTCTCCATAATAAGCTTTGAATCTCCGTAAGTGCTCTCAGGATTCGTTGGCATGTCCTCTGTAATCGGTACACGCTCTGGCTCGCCGTATGTCGCCGCTGAAGACGAGAAAACGATATGCCGAACGCCAAATTCCTCCATCACTTCAAGCAAAACTTGCGTCCCGTAAACATTATTATTTAAATAAACGAGTGGAATTTGCATCGATTCCCCAACAAGCGAGTTCGCCGCAAAATGGATTACACCCTCAATTTTTTCTTTTTTAAAGACACTTTGTAAAAAAACTTTGTCCCGAATATCACCTTTATAAAAAGTCGCCTGACGATTCAAAGACGCCTGATGCCCCGTCTGCAAATTATCAACAACAACGACATCATACCCTTTCGCTAGCAACCCATCTACCGCGTGAGAGCCAATATATCCAGCCCCACCTAACACTAAAATACTCATCTCGTCGACCTCCTTACGCCGCTTCTTCTTGTACCATTTTACAACAGTTCCAAGCAATCGTCACCCCTAAATAAAAAACCCCCTCAAAAAAAGGGGACCCCGCATCATTCCATCACGGTCGAAATTTCCCGGTACCGCGCTTCATTTTCACATTGCGGCAACGTTTTAACTAACAGATCATGATTTTCAAAAACAATCTCATCAAATTCCGCATTCGATAAATAAAAAGCGCTCATATGCGAGAAATAAACGAATTGCAACATATTTTCATATTCCGGTACGTCTTTTATCTTCAAAACTTTCCGCACAAAGAAGTTTACAAGCGCGTCGCCCGTCTTCACATACCAGGGAATACGAATAAGATTGACATCGAATTCTTGATGCGCCTCAGCCCATTGTTCCGTCGCCTCATTCTGCACCGTAAAAGCGACCTCTTTTCCGCCCGCAGCCTTAACCTTAGTCACATCGATAGTAACAACAGCAATTTTTTTCATTAAAACGACATCCTTTCGTTCTTTAAAAAAAGATTTTACATAAAATTTTTAGTTCATTTATTTTTTATCACTAGAAATAAATTCAAATATTTTTACAAGTAAGTACAGCCAAAAAATAAAAATTAATGTCCTAGATATAATATACCCATCCACGCCCAATTAAATAGTAGCACATTCCAGAGAATAAAACCCACACTAAAAGTACTAATTTTCAAACTATTTAAGGAAGTTGCAAGAAAAAAAGACTGCCTACAATTGGCAGTCTCAGCTTGTAGAAAAACTCTAAACTTTAAGCCAAACAAAACGTACCACGCACAATCAGACTGATGACAAATGGTGAGATTCTAGGCAAAGCCGAGTACCGCACCGGAGCGTACTTGAGTACGTGAGGAGCGGAACGGAGGCTTTAACGACGAAGATTGCTGTTTGTCATCAGTCTGAGACTGCCTACAATTGGCAGTCTTTTAACCTTATTCACTCACCGCTTCAAGCGATTCTTTTAATTCTTCTACAAATTTTTGTGCGTTTTGTCCAGCTAGGCCGCCGTCACCAGTTGCCGTTACAATTTGGCGTAAGCTTTTTGCGCGAACATCTCCAGCAGCGAAAATGCCCGGAATACTCGTTTCCATTTCTTCGTTCGTACGAATGTAACCTTCATCGTCGGTAATGCCGAGGTCGTTGAACGCGCTTGTTAGCGGGACAAGGCCGACATAAATGAATACGCCATCAGCTTCTAAATCATGTTTAGAGCCATCTTTTGTGGACACTAAACGTACGCCAGTTACTTTTTTGTCGTCGCCAACAATTTCTTCCACTGTGGAATCCCACACAAAATCCACTTTTTCATTTTTAAACGCGCGATCTTGCAGAATTTGTTGTGCGCGCAATTTGTCACGGCGATGCACGATGGTCACTTTATCTGCATAACGCGTCAAGTAAGTGCCTTCTTCAACTGCCGAATCGCCGCCGCCAACAACGACTAAATCACGATTTTTGAAAAACGCTCCGTCACAAACCGCACAATACGATACGCCGCGGCCGCTTAACTCGTCTTCGCCCGTTACACCAAGTTTACGATGTTCGGCACCAGTCGCAATAATGACCGCACGCGCTTTATAGCTTTTCGAACCAGCCGTCACCAGTTTATATGCTTTAAAATCTTCAATCCCTTTAATGTCACCATACGCATATTCCGCGCCAAATTGCTTCGCGCCTGCAAACATTTTATCCGATAAATCTGGACCTAAAATGCTATCAAAACCCGGGTAGTTTTCCACATCCGCCGTGTTCACCATTTGCCCACCAGGCACGCCACGTTCTATCATTAATGTATCTAAATCAGCACGGGAAGTATAAAGCGCTGCCGTCATGCCAGCAGGCCCAGCTCCGATGATAATTACATCATAAATTTTTTCTTCACTTACCATTTTACATCCTCCTAAGGTCGCTCTTTAAAGTCTACACCTAGCTTAATACGAAACAGTAAGTTCGTCTATATATATGCTCACACTACTTGAATAAATCAATATCTTGTATTTTTTGGTCTAAAGCCGCTTGTTTAATTTGCGCTGGACTGCCAAAACGGGTGACGAAGCTCGATAAAACAGCTTTCTTCTCGTACTCAGGTAAGAGGATTTGTTTTTCAGTAATCTGCCAAACCGTTTTTACAACTTGCATATAAAGCGCTAAGTTTTCATCCGAAAGAGGTAGGCTTTTGCGTCTTAGTTCTTCGAAAAGTTCTACCATATAGCGACTATTTTGCTCGGGAATGCCTTCTGCGAGAAAGACAAATTGCGTGAAAACGAGGTGCTCCTCGTACGTCCAATTCGTCATTTCAAACAGCGGGTGAAAAAGCACAAGTTCCGCGCGCGCAGGTGAAATTGAGAGCGCATAAACGCCTAGATAGTGCAGCGTACGCTCTTTCGATGCCAGAAGTTGCAAAACGTTTGGTACATGCGCCGCAAAATCATTTGCCGCTTCATCAAACGGAAAATCTTCTTTTTCATATACGTCACAGTTTAAAAATTGCGCCCACATTTCATGCGCAAATTCAATATTACCTAAATAAAAAGCGGTTTTTGCCCGGTAATAATAAAACTTCGGTCGTTCGGTTACCTCTAAATCAACAATATCGCCCAGAAAATCGTCCGCCGTCTTATACGCCCCCATCATAGCATGTACGTAGCCTAACCGTTCCCGGTGATGCGTCAAAATAGGCACAATTTTCGTAAGCTCCGCGTAAAGTTGCTGAACTTCTTCTTCATTCGCCTTGAAGTAATGATACATAAACAAATCAATGCGCCCTAACAAATTGCCGCTTGACCGTTCTAGTAAATCGTACAAAACTTTAAGTCCTTCCTCCTCGCGAAGCTGCTCAAAATAAAGTGCCGCCAGTTGGTTGTAAGCCGGCCAAAAGTTCGGTTTCTCATCAATAACTCGCTCTAAAACGCGACAAGCCGAAACACTATCTTCCTCCGCCAAATAGCGGTTGATTTCCTTTTTATATTCATAAAATTCCTGTTCCACTTTAATAAATTTATTTTCAAGATTTTGCCCGATTGGCGTTTCTTCAAGTAAAACGTCCATTAAATCGTTCGCCTCTTCCACATATTCGCCTTCTGGATCCTCCGCCACATACCGCTTAGCGTACTGAAGCGCCCGTTTAAAGTCCTTCAAATAAGCAAAATTGTTCGCAATAAAGTAATAACAATAATACATATTTCCATCCAAATTTTCTAAAACGTAACGCAAAAGTTGATTCGACTTATGAAATTGCCCAATTTCCGTATAACAAATCGCCAGCTGACAAATGATGACCGGCTCAAAAGGCTCTAAATCACGCGCGCGCTCCAAATAGCCTATCGCTTCCGTCATCTTCTCCTCGCGAAAAGCCACAATACCTCGTTCAAAATAAAATTGTCCGTTTGGGAGAAAGTGAATCACTTTCGGTTCCCGAAACCGTTTTTCTGCCATTATTTCTCCCCTCCATTTCGTTTATTTAGTATATCATAGTTCGCGTTTCCGTCAATACAGCAAAAAATCCCATTCTCGCTTAAGAATCGGATTTTTCTCTAATCACAATCGGATTACCAAATGCCACGCTACCCGCTGGAATATCTTTCGAAACGACTGCACCGGCGCCAATCACAGCGCGGTCGCCGATTTGGACGCCCGGTAAAATAATGACGCCCGCACCAATCATGACATTATCGCCAATCGAAACAGCGCCCACGCGGTATTCATGCACTAAATATTCGTGGGTCAAAATCGTCGTTTGATAGCCAATAACTGAATTTTTACCAATCGTAATCTTTTCTGGGAAAAATAAATCAAAGGTCACTTTAAACGCAATTGCCGTTTTGTCGCCAACCTTCATGCCTAACAGTTTGCGATACAAATTGCGTTTGCCACCCATCCACGGGAAGTAGCGCGCAAATTCGATAACCACAGTATTTTTAAAGGTGCGCCAAAACGGAACCGTCTTGTAAACGTGGTTGAGCGGGTTTTCGTTCGCAACTTTCGGCTCGTAACGCTTGTAGTTTCGCATATCAGGCCTCGGTACGGACAATCTCAAGTAAATCGCCCATCGTTTTTAACATGTAGTCTGGCTCAAATTGCGTCAAGTAATCCGGACCTTTAATGCACCATGAAACAGCCGCCGTCTTCGTACCCGCGTTTTTCCCCGCGTGAATATCGTGGAAATTATCGCCAACCATAATCGCCTCGTCTGCCTCTGAACTTAGCAGCGCAAGCGCCATTTCAATTCCTTCCGGGTCAGGTTTCGCCACTTTCACTTGGTCGAGCCCGATGACGACCTGAAAATATTTATCGAGGCCAGTGAGTTTCAGACCTTTCATGATGACATCGTACATTTTCGTGGAAACGACCGCAAGCTTGTAATCTTCCTCATAAAGCGCGCGAATTGCCTCGTAAACACCGTCATACTCTAAGATGAGATCGTCATGGTGCGCAATATTAAACTCGCGATAATACGCAATCATTTCGTCCACTCGTTCTGGCGCTAAGCTCGCAAAAGTTTCCGTAAGCGGCGGACCGATAAATTGCAAAATTTCCTCTCTTGAAAAGCTTCTTTCTGGTAAAAATTCCGCCAAGGTTTTCTTAAACGTTTCGATGATGAGTTCATTCGTATTGATCAAGGTTCCATCCAAGTCAAAAAGCAAAGTCGTAATCTTTTTCGTCATACTTTCAACCTTTCCTTGCCGAAGCAAAGCTTATTTTTTTGGCACTTCCCCGTATTTGTCCGCTAAATAATAAGGTGGATTTAGTTTGATTCGTCTATAAATAATCATGCCCATTGACACTACAATTAAAATTACAGCCAGTACTTGTGATACTCTCATGTCGCCCCACATCAGGCTATCCGTACGCATTCCTTCAATAAAGAAACGACCAAATGAATACCAAATTACGTAACCCAAAAACAGCTCTCCGCGGCGAATCTTCGTCCGGCGTAAAACAAGGAGTACAACAAACCCAAGCACATTCCATAAACTTTCATAAAGAAAAGTGGGTTGATAATAAGCGCCGTCTATGTACATCTGATTGATGATAAAGTCTGGCAGATGCAAGCTTTCCAAGAAACTACGCGTCGTTTCCGCCCCGTGTGCCTCCTGGTTCATAAAATTTCCCCAACGTCCAATCGCTTGCGCAATCAGTAAACTTGGAGCTGCAATATCCGCTAGTTGGAAAAAGGAGATTTTCTTGATACGCGAGAATATGATAGCCGTACCTACCGCCCCAATAAGCGCCCCGTAAATTGCAATCCCACCGTGCCAAATTTTAATGATTTCGCTTGGATTATCTTTATAGAAATCCCATTGGAAAATAACGTAATAAATGCGGGCACAAATAATTGAAATCGGAATTGCCCAAATTAATAAGTCCACAAACAACTCTTTATCAAAACGGCGTTTAGTCGCCTCTCTTAGTGCCAAAAGTAGCGCTACAACCACACCTAGCGCAATAATAATGCCGTACCATTTAATGGAGAAGTTACCAAGTTGAATTGCCACCGGATCAAGCGGTGTAATTTGATTTTCCATTCCGAACCTACTTTCTTTTCTTCATTTTCACTATTCAATTTTACCTTTTCTCGCACAAAAAAGAAAGAAGCTTGACCAAATTGCCAAGCCTCCTTCGTTAATCGTTCATGCTATTTTGGCTAATCAAATTGTTTAAGTCACTTGTGAAACGTTCCGCCGCATTATATCCCATATTTTTCAAGCGGAAATTCATTGCCGCCACCTCAATGATGACAGATAAATTTCGGCCTGGGCGAACTGGAACGGTGATTTTAGGAACGTCCATATCGAAAATGCGCGTTTTTTCCTCGTCAAGTCCCACTCGGTCGTAATGTTTCGTTGGATCCCAATTTTCAAGGTGCACAACAAGCGTAATTTTCTTGCTTGACCGAACTGCCCCTGCCCCGAAGAGCGTCATCACGTTAATAATTCCGAGACCGCGAATTTCAAGCAAATGCTCAATAATTGCTGGCGAAGAGCCAATTAAGGATAGTTCATCTTCTTGGCGGATTTCAACATTATCGTCGGCAACTAACCGGTGACCGCGTTTCACCAGTTCAAGCGCAGTTTCACTTTTCCCAACGCCACTACTACCGGTAATTAAAACCCCAAGGCCATAAATATCTACAAGCACCCCGTGCATCGAAATAACTGGCGCCAATTTACTTTCCAAAAAGTTCGTTATATAAACAGAAAGACGCGTCGTTTTGAGTCTCGAACGGAGCACCGGGATTCCAGCCTCGCTAGCCGCCTGAATTAGCTCTTTCGGTGTTTCTAAATTCCTCGAAACAACAAAAGCCGGCGTTCGCTTCGTGCACATTTGCTTATAACGCTTTAACCGCTCACTAGGCTCCATTCCTTCCGAAAACGAAATTTCCGTCATGCCGAAAAGTTGCACACGATCCTCTGGATAATAAGAAAAGAAACCAGTTAATTCAAGACCTGGCCTTGATAAATCACTCGTTGAAATGGGCCGCTCTAAACCTTCTTCGCCGCAAATCAGCTGCAAGTTAAGCCGCTCCACTAACTCCTTTACCGTCACGCTTTTTGTCATGTAAGTCCCTCCACTACGGTTTTTCTTTTATTTTACCATGGATCACCAGATTCGAATAGCGCAAACAAAAAGTTATGAGCGACTGCTCATAACTTATCGCCGATTCTTATTGTCAAAAAGAACCGAATTAATAATCATATTGGCAAAAGCCATAATAGCCGCTAAAATAAGGGCTGTTCCAAAACCGTCAATATTGAAAGAACTTCCCATAAAATACGTTGTCAGTTCCAACATGAGCGCATTGACTACAAAAGTAAACAAGCCAAGCGTTAAAATATTAATCGGCAACGTCAACAGTAGCAAAATCGGTCGAATGAGCATATTCAAAATTGCTAGAATAAAGCTCGCCAGTATCGCCGTAGTAAAACCATCTACGTGAAAACTAGAAAAGAAGCCCGATAACGCTACAAACAGTACTGCATTAATTAAAACACCTATTATAAAACGCAAAATCTATCACTCCCACTCTGTACTTGGAGCTTTCGGCATAACAATCGCTGCAATAATATAGAGTAGAATTCCTGTACCAGCGAACAATGAGATAACCGCCCAAGCTAGGCGAATCCACGTTACTTCAACACCAAAGTATTCTGCAAAACCACCACATACACCAGCCAACATTTTTTGGTTGTTAGATTTCGTTAACTTTTTCATTTACTTTCCCTCCTGATTAAAACTATTTTTCTTATTTTACTTCTTGCTGTTCAAGCTCTGTTACTTTAATAATACCCGTGTTTACATTCGCCTGAATTGTTCCCGTGCTAATCTCTTCCGCATTTTGCGTAAAGACAAACGTCTGATTCGAGTTGTCCCAAACTTTTGCATTCTTCAAATCGAAATAAATCTTCTCACGTCTAGTCCCAAGCGTTCCGTCCACATTCCACGATGCGGGAATTTGGATGCGAATATCTCCATTTGGTGCCTTTAAATCAGCCGCCGTGGCTGTATCATTGTAAACTGTATAATCCACGTCACCATTAGCCGTTTTAGCAACCGTTGTAAGCAAGTTTCCAGCAATCGAAACATCACCTTTTTGCGTTGCCAAATCTACATTTTCAACATCGGCGCGTTTAAAGAAAATTTCTCCGTCCGTTACTTCGGCACTTAAAAACTTCCCACTCGCCCCAGCAGATCTCACGTCGCCATGGCGCACTTTTAAAATACTATCTTCAACAGACACATCATCAAATTTCAAGTTTCCGTTAAGTAACTGAATTTTCATTTGTTCATAAAGCCGTTTTGGCACTGTTAGCACAACATCTGTTTTTAATACATCATTCTTAGATTCAAATGTAAATTGTTCTGGCGTAATTTCAAGCATGGTTTGACTGAAAAAATAGTCCCACAATTTGTCTTCGCTTAATTGACGAATGGAGCGTGCTTTCTCATGCACAGCTAGTACAACGCGCACTTTTAAGTCATCCTTTTCCCAAACACGAAGCGTCACATCACCGGTTGCAACTTGAACTTTCAACCCTCTAAATGTTGTAGCATCAAAGCTGAATTCACGGGACGGCCTTGGTCGACTTCCTGAATGATTTCTTTCCGCATGTTGCATGCTTACTTTTTCGTGATGCATTTTATGATTCATATGCGCTTCGTGGTGGTGTTTTCTTCTGTCATACTGCCTATTTCTACGCGCTTCCATACGACGTTTTCTCTCATCAATACGTTTACGATGATGATCAAGCACTTCTTCCGTCGTCATATTTTCAGAAGGAATCACAAACAGGGCAATGATATAGGCAATAATTGCGATACCCGTTTTCATCGTAAAAACAGCGACAACAATGAAAATCAAACGTAGAATCGTTGCATCAATACCAGTGTATTCAGAAATACCACCAAAAACACCGCCGATTTTACGATCAACACGAGATCTTCTTAGTTTTTTGTCCATACTATGCGCTTCCTTTCAAGAGTCTTCGCCAAGCGAAGACTCTGAGTTCCGTTTTATTTTACACGTTTCACTTAGATTCACGAATTTTGACACTACCTGTTGTAGCTTCCGCCTCAAGTTTAAGTGTATCACCTGCAGCAGGTTTCGTGAAGACCATCGTTTTACTTACAGATTCAGATTTTGAATCCAACACTTTCGCATCTTTCACATCTAATAATAATTTACCGAGGTTCGTATGAAGGCGCCCGTCTAATCCGAGTTCTCTCGGCACAGTAATTTCTAGGTTCCCTGCACCAGTTTTTGCTTTTAAGAATGCCGCTTCTTCATTTTGTAAGTGATAATTGACATTCCCATTTTTGGTCATTAAATTGGTTGAGTAGAAACTACCTTTTACTGAAACATTGCCATTAAAGGTTTTAAGTGAAACATCGCGCACGTTTCCGTTTTGCACGCGTACATTACCGTTAATCGACTCGATTTCTGTCAATGTCGCTTGGATTGTACCGACACTAATGTTCCCATTTGTTGTTTTCGCAAACAAGTCACGACCAGTTAGTTCATCAATGTGGAAATTACCATTTAAAATTTTCACTGACACATAATCATATTCACGACGTGGCAAGTATACTGTTAAATTCGTTACGATTTGCTTGGATTTAGATTCAAAGCGAAGCGTTTCTTCATCGACACGAAGCGTTGTGCGGTCAAAGAAGATTTTCATTGCTTCTTCTTCTGGGTATTCTTTAAATAGTTTAATCATCGCATGGACGCGAATATCATCATTATCGGACGGTTTAAATTCAATGTTTCCATTTGCCACTTCAAATTCTAAAATCGAAAGTGTTGTATCATGATAAACAAATTCGCGTTCAATTTTTGTTGATGTTAAAAATGGAAACGGCATATCTTTCACTTGATTGAAAGCACTGCTTAGGAATGAACCAATTTTTTCACCAGCTTGCGATAAATCGTTCATCACATTTTTCATTGATTCTTCGCGTTTTTCCTTTTCAATACGAGCACGTTCCTCATCTTTTGCTCTTTGCTCTGGACGTTCTCTACGCGGTTTCTTCGCTTCTCCTCCGCGATACGGATTACCGGCTGTATTCCAGCCTTGCGAGTAGTCATAACCTTGTTCTTCTTCCTCGTTCTCAAAAGTTTCCTCATAAGAAGTTCTGCGCTCAGCTTGACGAATATTTTCAGAGGCTGCTGATTTGCCTTCTTTTTTCGAAATATTTTCAAGTAGCGTTAGCGCTTCTTCCGTTGAGATAACACCTTGTTTCACGAGTTCTAAAATGCGTTTACGTTCGTTTTCCATTCCAGTTCCTCCTAAAAAATATATTGTAAGTAAAGTCATTAAATTCATAGGTCTTTTAACTATATGTTCATTATGAAGGATTCCACGTCATCTGTCATACAACTTAAGAACGATTCTTTCTTTAGACTTTTGGGGAAAAGGAAAAGCCTGATGAGAAGACTCCCTCCCAATCAGGCTTTTAAGTTTTATTTCTGGGCACTTTCAATCCGATTTTTCGTTCGCTTTTTATCGCGTTCAAGAACCCGTTTCAAATATTTACCCGTATACGATTTTTTCGAACGTGCCACTTTTTCAGGTGTTCCCGTCGCAATAATTTGACCGCCACCATCGCCGCCTTCCGGACCAAGATCAATCAAATAGTCCGCTTGCTTAATGACGTCCAAATTGTGTTCGATAACTAAAACGGTATCGCCATTTTCATCAACTAAGCGCTGTAGCACTTTTAAAAGTCGACTAATATCATCGGCATGCAAACCAGTTGTTGGCTCATCTAAAATATAGAATGATTTACCGTTACTCCGCTTATGGAGCTCAGAGGCAAGTTTAACCCGCTGTGCTTCACCGCCTGATAAAGTCGTGGCGGGTTGCCCAAGACGGATATAGCCTAAACCAACGTCGACGATCGTCTGCAATTTGCGCGCAATTTTAGGTTGATTTTTAAAGAATGCCAAGCCTTCTTCAACCGTCATCTCTAAAACTTCCGCGATATTTTTCCCTTTGTAGCGAATATCTAACGTTTCGCCGTTGTAGCGCTTCCCGCCGCAAACTTCACACGGCACATAGACATCTGGCAAAAAGTGCATCTCAATTTTGATGATGCCATCACCTTTACAAGCTTCACAACGACCACCTTTTACATTAAAGCTAAAACGACCTTTTTTGTATCCGCGTACTTTCGCCTCATTCGTAGAGGCAAATAAGTCGCGAATGTCATCGAATGCGCCCGTATAAGTCGCCGGATTCGAGCGGGGCGTCCGCCCAATTGGGGACTGGTCAATATCAATAATTTTCTCCAAGTTTTCCGTCCCTTTAATTTCCTTATGCGCGCCCGGTTTCGCATTCGCCCGGTTTAACTTGCGCGACAGCGCTTTTCGTAATACTTCATTTACAAGCGAGCTTTTTCCAGAACCTGAAACGCCCGTCACACATGTGAATGTTCCAAGTGGGATATCCGCACTGACATTTTTCAAATTGTTCGCCTTCGCACCAACAATTTCGATTTTATTGCCATTTCCATCTCGGCGTGAACTTGGTACTGGAATAAATTTTTCTCCCGAAAGATATTGGCCAGTTATGGAATTTTTATCTTTCGCAACCTCTTCCGGCGTCCCAGCAGACACAATTTGACCGCCATGTTCGCCAGCACCAGGTCCAATATCAATTAAATAATCCGCGGCCATCATCGTATCTTCATCATGTTCCACGACAATAAGCGTATTTCCAATGTCACGCATATTTTGCAACGTTTCAACTAGACGGTCATTATCGCGCTGGTGCAAGCCAATGGACGGCTCATCTAAAATGTACAGCACACCCGTCAAGCGGGAACCAATTTGTGTCGCTAGTCGAATTCGTTGTGCCTCCCCGCCCGAAAGCGTTCCAGCCGCCCGACTAAGCGTTAAATAATTTAAACCTACATTATTTAAAAAGCCTAGACGACTCCGTACTTCTTTTAAAATTGGAGCCGCAATTTGACTTTCCTTTTCTGAAAGAGCCAAATCTGAAAAGAATTCCAGGCCTTCCGTCACAGAAAAATGGCTGATTTCGCCTAGATGTTTGCCATCAATTTTCACTGCTCGTGCTTCTTCCTTCAAACGGTAACCATGGCAAGTTGGACACGGTAAGTCCGTCATATATTGCGCCATCTGTTCACGCGTAAAGTCCGAATTTGTTTCCCGGTAACGCCTTTCCACGTTCGGCAAAATCCCTTCAAATGGCATCCATGTTTCTCTTGTCATTCCAAAATCATTTTGGTATTTAAAGAAGAATTCTTGGTCACCCGAACCATTTAAAACGATATTTTGTTCTTCTTTCGATAGCTTTTCAAACGGCTTCTTCATATCAATCCCGAATTCCTTACATGCCGATTCCAGCATTTGCGGATAATACTGCGAACTAATTGGACGCCACGGAACAATTGCTCCGTCCTTTAAAGAAAGCGAAGTATCTGGAATGACCGTTTCAACGTCCACCTCTAGTTTCGTACCTAAACCATCACATGTCGGACACGCGCCAAATGGACTGTTAAAAGAAAACATGCGCGGCTCTAGTTCCCCAACTGTGAAGCCACAATACGGGCAGGCATAATGTTCGCTAAATAGTAATTCTTTTTCGCCCATAACATCAACAACCGCATAGCCGTCCGCTAATCGAAGTGCGGATTCCAGCGAATCGTACAAGCGCGACTGAATGCCTTCTTTAATAACAATTCGGTCAACGATGATTTCAATAGAATGCTTTTTGTTTTTTTCAATTGTAATCTCGTCGTTAATATCATAGATTTCTCCATCAACACGAATGCGCACGTAACCTTGTTTTTTGACTTCTTCAAGCGTTTTTTTATGTGTGCCTTTTTTGCCAGAAACAATGGGTGCCATCACTTGCAGGCGTGTCTTTTCAGGGTATTCTAAAACGCGCTCCACCATCTGCTCAATGGTTTGTGATGTAATTTCGATGCCGTGGTTCGGACAAATTGGGTGCCCAACACGTGCATAAAGCAATCTTAAATAGTCATGAATTTCCGTTACGGTTCCGACTGTGGAACGTGGATTTCGACTTGTCGTTTTTTGGTCGATGGAAATAGCTGGGCTGAGCCCTTCGATTAAATCTACATCTGGCTTATCCATTTGGCCTAAAAACTGGCGTGCATAAGCTGATAGCGACTCCACGTAACGACGCTGACCTTCCGCATAGACTGTATCAAAAGCTAGGGAAGACTTCCCCGATCCAGACAGCCCCGTCATGACGACCAGTTTGTCACGCGGGATTTCAACGTCGATATTTTTTAAGTTATGGGCTCTTGCCCCTTGAATGATAATTTTATCTTTATTCAAATTCGTTTCATCCTTCCGCCTTTAATTCGAGTAATGCATCACGAAGTTCCGCTGCACGTTCAAAGTCAAGCGCTTTAGCCGCCGCCTTCATTTCGTGTTCCATATCTTCAATAAGCTGTCCGCGCTCTTGTTTTGTTAGTTTACTTAAATCTGGACGTGCCTCTTCTTCACCTTCTACAGCAGTAGTTGCCGCAATTACGCCGCGAATTTCTTTGCGAATCGTTTTCGGCGTAATGCCGTGTTCTTCATTGTACGCTTCTTGAATATGACGACGACGTTCGGTTTCTTCCATTGAAACGCGCATTGAATCGGTAATTTTATCGGCGTACATAATAACTTTTCCGTGTTCATTACGCGCCGCACGACCCATCGTTTGAATAAGCGAGCGTTCTGATCGCAAGAAGCCTTCTTTATCCGCATCTAAAATTGCAACAAGGGAAACTTCTGGCAAATCTATTCCTTCACGAAGTAAGTTGATTCCGACTAGGACGTCAAACACGCCAAGGCGTAAATCGCGGATGATTTCAATCCGCTCGAGCGTCTTCACTTCCGAGTGGAGGTATTGCACTTTGATGCCGGCTTCTTTTAGATAGTCCGTTAAATCTTCCGCCATCTTCTTGGTCAGTGTTGTTACGAGTACGCGTTCATCTTTTTCTGTGCGCTCATTAATTTCGTCCATTAAATCATCGATCTGCCCTTCAATCGGTCTAATTTCAACAACAGGGTCAAGCAGTCCTGTTGGCCGAATGATTTGCTCGATAACATCTGGATTTTTCTCGAGTTCGTACGGGCCTGGAGTTGCAGAAATAAACATAATCTGATTGATGTGTTTCTCGAACTCTTCTAAGCGTAGCGGGCGGTTATCGAGGGCTGATGGCAAACGAAACCCGTGGTCAACAAGCATCTGCTTCCGTGCCTGGTCACCGTTGTACATTCCGCGGATTTGCGGCATGGTTACGTGCGACTCATCGATAACAATTTGGAAGTCATCAGGGAAATAATCAAGTAGCGTATACGGCGTCGAGCCTGCTGGGCGATGTGCCAAATGCCTTGAATAGTTCTCAATTCCTGAGCAATAGCCCATTTCTTCCATCATTTCAATATCATAGTTTGTTCTTTGTTCTAAGCGTTGCGCTTCTAAAAGTTTATTATCCGCACGTAATATTTTTAAACGTTCTTCGAGTTCGATTTTAATGTTTCCAATTGCTTTTTTGAGCGTATCTTGGCGGGTGACGAAGTGAGATGCTGGAAAAATTGAAATGTGTTCCCGCTCACCTGTAATTTCTCCCGTGAGTGCGTCTACTTCGCGGATTCGCTCGATTTCATCACCAAAAAATTCAACGCGAATACAATGCTCGTCACGCGACGCTGGAAAAATTTCAACCACATCGCCGCGAACACGAAAACGTCCGCGCTGAAAATCGATGTCATTGCGGTCATATTGAATGTCCACCAAGCGGCGTAATAAAACATCGCGACTGATTTCCATACCTGGACGTAGCGACACAACTAATTCCCGGTATTCTTCTGGTGCACCTAAACCATAAATACACGATACGCTGGCAATAATAATCACATCGCGTCTCTCGAGTAATGAAGCAGTCGCAGAATGGCGTAATTTATCGATTTCGTCATTAATGCTAGCATCTTTTTCAATATACGTATCACTTTGCGGGACGTAAGCTTCCGGTTGATAATAATCGTAGTAACTAACAAAATATTCCACCGCATTATTTGGAAAAAATTCCTTAAACTCACTATAAAGTTGTCCAGCTAGCGTTTTATTATGCGCCATAATCAGCGTCGGTTTATTGACTTCTTGAATCACGTTGGACACCGTGAACGTTTTTCCTGTTCCGGTTGCCCCAAGCAAAGTTTGGTGTTTTAGGCCGCTATTTAAGCCAGCAACTAATTGCTCAATTGCGCGCGGTTGATCTCCAGATGGTTGATATTCTGAGACGAGTTCAAATTTATCGGTCAATGTGAGTCCCCCATTCCTGCTTCATTTTTTTCTCCACTTTCAGCTCTTCTATTTTACCATAAAGCACAATTATATCCTAGCAAAAACCGAAAATACGTTCGGTTGTTTTTGTAAAACAGAAAGAACGCAATCATTTTGATTACGTCCTTCTTTTTCTATTTTACCACTTTATCGCATATTTACCTATTTATGTGCTTCCTCTCGGCCGCGAATACGTTTCAACATATTTGTTGCTACCATAAACCCCACTGTCATGGAAAAAGCATCAATTATAATAAGCCACCACGTATCCGTGTAACCAAGTTTGGCGCTAGCAGCAATGAGTCCCACCATTAAAATCAACGCCACAAAACGATTTAACGTGACACGCGCAAAAATAATGACAAGTACGCCCGGGAAGAAAATTGCCGATAAAATTTGGTCCAGCATCGTTCATCTTCCTCTCACCATTTCGCTAGTTTTGTCCGTCTTGAAGCGCTTTTGTTGTTATTTCAGCCGTAAGTTCTGGCAAGTCCGTTTTGCGAATGCCTTTTTCACCAAGCATGTCTGGTAAAATTTCACGCAAGAAATATTTCACACTTTCCATATCACGATACTCATAAATTGTTGCGAGTGCTTCACTATAAATTTCAACAAAAATATTTTCTGGGTTGCCTTTACGAATTTCGCCAAATGATTCGTACAACAAGTCAACTTTATCTGAAATGGCTAAAATTTTCCCTTCAAGCGTCATATCTTTACCTTCTTTTAAAAGATGGCGATAAGTCGGCTGAAATTCTTCTGGTATTTCCCGCTCAATAAAATTTTGCGTCATGCTTTCTTCCACTTCAGAGAGCATTTCACGGAGTTCAGCTGTGGCGTATTTGACGGGTGTTTTAATATCGCCAATAAAAAGCTCCGAGTAGTCGTGATTTAATGCGCGCTCATATAGTGAGCGCCAATCCACTTCATTTCCTGCTTGCTCTTCCACATTTCCAAAAAACTGAGCGATTTGTGTCACTTTAAATGAATGTTCTGCCACTGAGTGCTCTTGATATTTAAATTTCCCGGGACAACGATAAATGTTTTCTAAATCAGATAAACTTTGAAAATATTGATGAATGCCCATCAAAATCACTCCTTCCATTCATTATTCTTCGCGTTTTTGATTTTTGTTTGCTGGATTCGTATTTTCTACTTCGCGCATAATGAGCGCGGAACCGTATCCTAACAGCGCAATGATTGCACCGGAATAGGATCTGAAGTTTTCTGGAGCAAAAATGGCAATGATTGCTGAAAATAAAAACGTGGTTAAAATTCCCCAACTAAATAGCTTAGTGCCTCTTGAAGTGCCCACTTTCATTTGTGAATATATGCCAACATAGCAAACTGCTTGTATGAGTATAAATTGGATGACGCCGAGCACGATGACAACAGCCAATTGATTGTTCCAAATAAGTCCTAAAACCGTTACTGCAACCATCAAAATGATTCCAATAATCACTAACATTTTTTGTGTTGCCGTTAATTTTTTCAATGCTTTTCCCCCAAAGATTTGTTTGCTTTTACTTTACCATAAAAAAACAAATAATGCTGTAAGGCTACTCGTGGTGAACATGCCGGATAGCTTGCGCGAGTAGTTCTAGCACATGGTTATCATCTTGAGAATAAAAAATGGTCGTCCCTTGTCTACGTGATTTTACTAACCGCAAATTTTTTAAAAACCGCAATTGATGCGATACAGTCGTTTGGTTAAATTCAAGTGTCCGGGCGATTTCATTCACTGAATACTCTCGTTCCTGAAGTAAATTTAAAATTTGCACGCGCGTAGGATCCGCTAGTGCTTTAAATATTTGAGTCACATTAAAAAGGGTTTCTTCATCTAAGATTGAATGGTTCATTTCCTCACTCCATTATTATATGGTCATATATTCATATGATAGCGTTAACCAATCCATCACGCAACTAATGTGCCAACATATGCCTGAACAATTTGGTTAAATATGCACTTCATTTTGCTAGGTGTTGCATGCAAAAGAGTACATTTTTTCTATGAAGATGCGAGTGTGCTATACTTAACATTATAGATGTAAGCCCGTAGTTTAAACTTACCAAGGTGTCTACACGACAAGCAAATATTGTTCCCAAAAGTTTTTTTGAAAAGCAAGGATTCTAAAAAAAAATGTGATTTTTATAGGTACGCCACTTCATTCGACTTGTTTTACAAGGAAAACTCCCTTTTTATCCAAAAAACTTGCTCATACTTTAACAAAACGGGCAAACTTCTGATGCGAAATGAAAATTGATAACGTTTTCAAGACCTTGTAATTTATCACTCTAAATCTTAAGGAGAATCATGCATGTACTTATTTACTGGACTATTTGTATTTGCCCTCTTCTCAAATTTCATCGCTCAATTTATTCCTATTGGTGGAATCTTGGAAAACGGTATTGTACTTGTATTCCTCATTGCCGCCTTCTTTAAAGCTGTGTATGAATCTGCACAGGGCAAAAAAAGCATTTCAGGCAGCGGAATTTTCTTAATTGGTGTCATCTTTTTATTGTTCATTGTTGCGATGTCGCCGAATGCGTTTTCTCTGCATCAAAATACGCTTATCAATCAGCTGCTTACTTTTTTTAGTATGGTTAAATTTGTTTTGCTTTATTTAAGCGGGCAATATCTTTTTCAAAACATTGAGCTCACCTCTACCAAATCGTTTTTTACAGGCTTAGCTCGGTTCATAACACTTAGTTGTTTAGCCGTCTACATAATCAACTTTTTTATCCCTCTCTTGCAGCCATTTGATATGCGCTTTGACCGTTATACCTATTCATTTGGTTTCGGTCATCCTGCGCAGTTTGCCTTAGTTATTTTAATTTTATCAAGTTTAGCTACCTTTTTTAAACTCATTGATCAAAAAAAGCCGCCTTATCTTTATTTAGCGCTCAATTTCATTTTGATTTTTATTGCAGGGAGAAGTACTTCCATCGGCTTTTATCTTTGTCTATACCTTTTACTGCTTCTTTTTCCGTATCTTAAACGGATTCCAATTGCGATTATCGCGTTACTTGGTGGGGGATTCATTTGGCTAAATGCAGATCGGATTATGAATCAACTTATCGGAAACACACAAGAAGCTCGTGGCTTGTTGCTCAGAACTTCGTTTAAAATCGCCCAAGACTATTTTCCATTTGGCGGGGGACTGGGCATGTTTGGCTCCCATGCTGCGCGCGTCAATTATTCACCGTATTATGCGTATTACAATTTAGACAGTGTATGGGGACTCGCGCCAAGCAACCCCCAATTTGCCACGGATTCTTATTGGGCGATGCTGCTTGGCGAAGTAGGTTTTCTCGGTTGTTTGCTCATGATTATTCTTTTTGTCGCGCTACTGATTACCATCACAAAAAATCTTCCAACTACAGATATCAAATTAAAGTTTATCGTCATTTTACCCCTTGTTTATGCCCTCATCACAAGCCCAATTGACACCACTTTAGTATCGAAAAGCATTGTTGTTATCACATTTAGCGTACTTTATATGCGTATTTTCCTTCAAAACAAAAAACCTAGCATTAAATGCTAGGTTTGATAATCACGTAGGAAATAATTTTACAGATTCGTGCTTCTTTTTTGTGATTCTCGAATTCAAATACATCGGCGAAATAGACGTGCTGACCATTTTTTTGAATCATCGTTCCGTTAAGTGAGCCCAATTTGCCGTGCGATACAATGGTTTCAAGCTCTAGTGATTTTATTGGTTCAGAATGGCTGAAAAGCTCGTTCATAAAGTTAGTTCGGCCACGGATTTCAAATTCACCTGGGACACTCCAAACAAAGTTTTCCACCAAAAGTGCTTCTAGGGTTTTACGGTCTGCTTTTGCTGTTGCGATGGTGTAATCCCGCATGATTCGACGTTTAGGTGCGTTGTCACAGTCGGCTGGTACGATGATGGTAAATGCTTGATTCCCGTATTTTGTTTGAAACGCTAATCCGCTCTCGGCTAGCGCTTTCCGCAGTATTTCAATTGCTTTTGGACCAACTCCGTGCAAAGCGAGGAGTGTCTTTTCGTCGTACGCTACGACTTGTTCTAACGTCGTAATTCCCTCGGCTTCCAAAGCTGATGTTGCCGGTTTGCCAATTTTCGGTAAGTTCGTCATCCACTTCGCCCTCCCTTGTTTACGAATATTATAGCATAACTATGCAAAAAGCGTGTCCCTCCCACAAGGAACACGCTTTTGCTATTGATTCAGCTCTTCAATTTCGCCGCTCTCCAAGTACACAATCCACTCTGAAACGTTTGTAATATAGTCACCAATCCGCTCCAAATTTTGCGCAACTAGTAGTAAATGCGTAATATCCTCTAAATGCTCAGGATCTTCTTGCATTAAATCAATACATTTTTTCGAGACTAGACGGTGCAATTTGTCGACTTCGTTATCGCGGGCTGCAATTTCGCGGGCAGCGTTTGCGTCTCCTGCTAGGTAGGCGTTTAAAACGTCATGAAGCATATTTTTGACGATTTCGCCCATTTCAGGAATTTCCGGAATCGGTTTTAGCGCTTTGCTGTTGCCAAGATGAATTGTCGCTTTCGCAATGCTGACAGCGTGGTCGCCAATTCGCTCCAAATCGGAACTGGCCTTCATCACCGTTACAATTTTACGTAAATCTGTTCCAACTGGTTGTTGGAGGGCAATTAATTCGAAGGAGCCTTGTTCAAGCGATAGCTCCATGTCATTAATTGCTTTGTCTTCCGCAATGACTTGTTCTGCCAGCAATTGATCTCTTTCCACTAGCGACTTGACTGCCTTAAAAATTGCTTCGTTTACAAGGACGCCCATTTTCAACAAGTGTTGGTGTAACTCATTTAACTGCTCTGTAAATAATTTTCTTACAACCATCTATGCACACTCCTTATCCAAATCGACCAGAAATATAGTCTTCTGTTTTTTGTTCTTTCGGGTTTGTAAAAATCGTCGTCGTATCGGCAAACTCAACAATCTCGCCGTTCAAAAAGAAAGCTGTTTCATCGGAAATACGCGATGCTTGTTGCATGTTATGCGTCACAATGACAATCGTATAATCTTTCTTTAGCTCTAAAATAAGGTCTTCTACTTTTGCGGTTGAAATTGGGTCAAGCGCCGAAGTTGGCTCGTCCATTAAAATGACTTCCGGTTTGACGGCCAGCACCCGTGCGATACAAAGACGTTGCTGTTGCCCGCCTGACATCCCTGTTGCTGGTTTATCTAAGCGGTCATGAACCTCTTCCCACAAAGCCGCCTGTCTTAAACTGCGCTCAACGATAGCATCGAGTTCCTTTTTATTTGTCACGCCGTGCATGCGCGGGCCATATGCGACATTGTCATAAATGGAAAACGGGAATGGATTTGGTTGTTGGAACACCATGCCCACACGCTTTCTAAGGTTTACCATATCTAATTTCGCTTGATTGACTTCTTCATCTGCAATTCGAATGCTTCCGGTCGTCTTCACATTCGGAATCAAATCATTCATGCGGTTTAGCGTTCTTAAAAACGTGGACTTCCCGCAACCTGATGGGCCGATAAGCGCCGTCACATAGTTTTCTTTAATCTGTAAGGAAACTTGTTTGAGGGCTTGTTTTGTTCCATAAAATAAATCGACTTTGTCCGTCTCAATCATAAATTTCGTTGCTTCAGCAGTTTCTACCAATTTATTCGCCTCCCCTTATCCAAAGTTTCCTGAAATATAATCTTCTGTACGTTTTTCTGCCGGATTTGTGAACAATTCTGTTGTGCTCGTAAATTCGACCACTTCGCCTAAATAGAAGAAAGCTGTATAGTCGGATACACGAGCCGCTTGTTGCATGTTATGCGTCACGATAACAATCGTATATTTTTCCTGTAGTTCATTAATTAAATCTTCTATTTTACTTGTGGAAATCGGGTCAAGCGCTGATGCTGGTTCATCGAGCAAGAGAACTTTCGGCTGCATTGCAATGGCACGAGCGATACAAAGACGCTGCTGCTGCCCGCCGGAAAGTGAAAGCGCACTTTTGTTGAGGTCGTCTTTTACTTCGTCCCAAAGCGCTGCACCGCGCAAGCTTTTTTCCACACGTTCCATCAATTCTTTTTTATTTTTCATGCCGTGGCGTTTTAAGCCAAACGCAATATTTTCATAAATCGATTTTGAAAATGGGTTCGGCTTTTGAAACACCATACCAATTTCCTTGCGCACTTTGTATAAATCGACTTCTTTACGGTTGATATCAATGCCGTTATATAAAATTTGTCCGTCCATGCGGCAGCCTTCAATTTCATCATTCATTCGGTTTAAAGCTCGTAAATACGTGGATTTACCGCAGCCAGAAGGCCCGATAAGAGCCGTCACTTTATTTTCTGGGAAAGCAAGATTGACTCCTTTAATCGCATGGTTATCACCGTAATAAACGTGAAGATCCTTCGTTGCCATCGCGTGACTATCCATTTCAAAAGGAGGAACAATCGCTTGTGTTTCTTCGACTTCCACATTTATTGGCATCGTTTTTGTGATCATCATTTACAAAACTCCTTTTAAGACGAAGACGTCATTTTTTTGAATACAACTTTTCCAAGGATACGCGCTAAAATGTTGAAAAGCAGTACAGAGAGAATGAGCACCGCCGAAGCACCATCCGAAACTGCACGTGCATCTGGCATGATTCCTTCTCCGTTAATTTTCCAAATATGAACCGCAAGCGTTTCCGCAGGACGGAAAATATTTAATGGCGACGTAATCTCAGCCGGATTCCAGTTTGTAAAATCAAGCACCGGCGTACTTTGCCCCGCCGTAAAAATGAGCGCCGCCGCTTCGCCGAACACCCGACCAGCTGCCAGAATAATTCCGGTAATAATCGCTGGTAAAGCTGCTGGGATTAAAACGCGCGTAATGGTCTCCCACCGGGTTAACCCGAGAGCCAGTCCTGCTTCGCGCTGAGTGTTTGGAATCGCATTTAAAGCATCTTCCACTACTCGAATTAAAAGCGGTAAGTTAAAAATCGTGAGCGTCAGTGCTCCGGAAATCACCGAGAAGCTCCAGCCCATTTGAATAACGAATACGAGGAAGCCGAAAAGGCCGACAACGATAGATGGAAGTGAACTTAAAACTTCGATTGTTGTCCGAATCAAGTCCGTCAACCAATTTTTCCGAGCGTATTCCGCCATGTAAATTCCCGCGCCTAGCGCAATCGGAACTGAAATGATCATTGTAATAATGAGCATGTAAAATGAATTCCAAATTTCAGGTCCAATCCCGCCGCCCGCTTGGAATGATTTCGGCGGTGTCGTTAGAAACTGCCAACTAAGTTGCGGGACACCTTTGACTAAAATATAACCGAGAAGGCTTGCTAAAATGATGACGATGATAGCTGCAATGGCATAAAATACGCCCGTTGCAATTTTATCTTTAGTTTTTACATTCATTTCGCTTTCCTCCTACGACCGATGAATCGGATAATGATGATGAAGAATAGGGACATCGCAAGTAATACCATGGCAAGCGACCATAAAACGTTATTTTCAAGTGTACCCATGACAGTATTTCCCATACCCATCGTTAAAATACTGGTTAAAGTGGATGCCGGCTCAAATAATGAAGTTGGAATAACTGCCGAGTTCCCGATAACCATTTGAACGGCTAAAGCTTCGCCAAATGCGCGTGCCATACCGAATACGATGGCGGTCATAATACCTGCTCGCGAGGAGCGTAGCACCACACGCCAAATGGTTTGCCATCTAGTTGCCCCAAGCGCAAGAGAAGCCTCGCGGTAGTGACGTGGCACCGACTTAATCGCGTCCACAGAAAGCGATGTGACCGTCGGCAAAATCATAATTGTAAGAACGACAGTAGCCGCCGCAATTCCGAAGCCGCTACCTGAAATGTGTTCCCGAATAAACGGTACGACCACACTCAAACCAATGAAACCATAAACGACCGAAGGAATACCTACAAGGAGCTCCATGACTGGTTGTAAGATTTTTTTCCCAAAGCGAGGAGAGATTTCAACCATAAAAATGGCGGCGCCAATTGCAAGCGGACCAGCGATACATGCGGCTAGAAGTGTGACCGCAAATGATCCGATAATCATCGGTAGTGCGCCAACTAAAGCATTGCCTGCCGCATCAACTTTTGACGGATTCCAATCTGTTCCCGTGATAAAGTCAACAAATGAAACATTATTTACAAAAAAGGTGGATAAACCTTTTGAAATGACAAGATAAAGGATAGAGATTGCCGCTAAGATCATAATACTAATGCAGAGGAATGTAATGAGCTTTCCTCTTGTTTCTAAACGCGCTTTTTTCGATGTTTTTGTCAGATTTTCTTCATTAATGATTTCCAAGGCTAAAAACTCCTTTCAGTCCCTAACATGCGGGTAAGTCTCCCTTGTTAAACAAGAAAGACTTCCCGTAAGTAGCAGGCTTCCGGTCATTTTTTCCTTTGCCTGCTTATTTTTTTATTTTACGTCTGTTAATTTTCCGTCCGCGTCACGTTCCACTTTCATGGAGTGAATCGATTGGTAACCTAATTGTGGCACTAGGTCATTTTGAATCGTTTCGCTCGTCATATATTCCAAGAACGCTTTCGTTGCGCCTTTAGGCTCACCATTCGTGTACATGTGCTCGTAAGACCAAATTTTCCAATCGTTTGTTGCAACGTTATCTTCATTTGGCTCGACGCCATCTACTTTTAGACTCATAATAGAATCATCAATATAAGAGAAAGCAAGGTAGCTAATTGCGCCTGGCGTTTCGCTGACAATCTTACGAACCGTTCCAGAAGAATCTTGCTCTTGTGCTTTCATTGGCGTAGCGCCTTTTAAGCCCCATTTTTCGAAAGTAGCACGCGTTCCGCTACCTTCAGCGCGGTTGATAACTGTAATTTTTTCATTTTTACCGCCAAGCTCTTTCCAGTTTGTTACTTTACCAGTGAAAATATCAATTAATTGTTGTTGTGTTAAATCTTTCACGCCAACGTCTTTATTTGCAACAGGCGCCATTCCGACAACCGCTACTTTATGATCAACAAGTTTCGAAGCATCTACTCCGTCCTTCTCTTCTGCAAAAACATCGGAGTTCCCAATTTCAACTGCCCCTTGCCCAACTTGTGTTAAGCCAGTACCAGAACCGCCGCCTTGCACGTTAATTTGTGTTTTCGGGTTCTCTGATTGGAACTGTTTACCGCCCGCCTCTACAAGCGGTTGAAGTGCCGTTGAACCAACTGCTGTCACTGAACCAGAAACTTCGTCGCCAGTTCCATTTGCTTTATCACTCGATGAACTGCTCCCACAAGCAGCTAAAACTAACATTAACGCTGAAAGAACTGTAAGTAATCCCAAAACTTTTTTATTCATAATTTCGTTACCCACCTTATTTTTTAAATTAGTGTTTCTTACATGTCTAACTATAACCGCTCGTAGTTAAGCTCATATGTAGCTAATGTTAAGAAATTGTAAACCCGCTTGTTTTATGTAAATTCCGTTAAAAAGAGATGATAAAAACATGGTTTTTACGCCGTTTTCATTACAAAAATTTGTAGCTGCCGTAAATAAAAAAAGTGCCAAATTAAATTTGGCACTTTTAAGGACTTTACCATTTAGCATACGACCATAGAAGTGGATTTATTAATATCCGATGCGTTGCTGGGCCATATTGTCCATCCACTTTTAGACCATTACGTGCTTGAAAAGCTTTCACCGCTGCATAAGTCGCTGGACCATATTGTCCATCCACATCAAGCGTTGGATACCCTGAGTAATAATCTTTGCTGTTTACCACATGATGATAATTATTTAACCACGTTTGAATCGATGCAACATTATAGCCATTGTAGTATGCTGCTTCTACTTTTTGTTCCGGAGCAACGGTTGAAACACCAACAAAGCCAACTGATAAAATCGCCACCATACAAATACTTGTTAATACTTTTTTTAGAATCATGTTTTCCATCTCCTTCTCTTTAGTATGGAGTTTATTATATCATTAGAATAGTATGAATTGTGTGAACTTTTTAAGTATTTTTTTCAACACTATATAAAAAATCCATACTTTTTTATCACAAAATTGTTAGTTTTTAAAAGTAGTTTCATTTACGCCCATTAAATTCCCCTTTACAAACCACAAAAATATCCTCCTTTTTTGAAAAAAGGAGGATATTTCTTTAGTTATGTGATTTTGGTAAACGCACATAAAATTTAGTACCAACATTTTCCTCGCTAGTCACTTGAATGGTTCCGTCCATCATTTCGACTAAGTGTTTCACAATTGACAGACCTAAACCTGTTCCGCCAGAATGCCTAGTTCGCGCTTTGTCGACGCGGTAGAAACGTTCAAAAATGCGGTCTAAATCCTTCGCCGGGATTCCAATTCCGTTGTCTGCCACAACCAATTGGATTTCGTCGCCTAGGTCTTCTAGTTGGAGGACAATGCGGCCTTTTAGAGGCGTGTATTGAATCGCATTGGATAGCAAATTAATTAAAATTTGTTGCAAGCGGTCACGCTCATTTTCAATGAAAAGCGGCTTTTCATGGTCCCAAATTTGTTCAATCGTAATTTCTTTTAATGAAGCAAGCTCGCTCACCGTTTTAACCGACTGCTCCATCACTTCATTCATATTGACTAGCTCCACTTGAAGCGGCAGCGTTTTTTGTTCAATTCTCGACAAGGCTAGAATATCTAAAATTAAACGGTGCAGGCGGTCGCTTTCGTCTTTGATGATTGTTAAAAACTGCTTTAATAGCGCCTCATCGTACATCGCGCCGTCAAGAAGCGTTTCCGCAAAACCTTTTAGCGCCGTGACAGGCGTTTTTAGTTCATGCGAAACGTTTGCAACGAATTCTGAGCGGACGTTTTCCAAATGTCTAATTTGAGTAATGTCATGCAGCAGGAGGACTAGACCCGAAATCTCACCATCTTCCATCAAAATCGGCGATACGCTCGCATCTAAAATCATTTCTCTTGGGAAATAAATCGCAATTTCTTGTTGCTTCATGCGTTTGGTTTTCAGCGTTTCCTCAATCAATTCGCTTAAGCCGTAACTTTTAATGACCTCATAAAACGGCTTGCCCGTAATCTCCTGTTCTCCGAGAATATGGTACATCATTCGGTTCGTCATCACAATTTCCTTATCATGATTAATCAACATGACCCCGCTCACCAAATTTTCCACAATAGCCGTAAGTCTTTGCGAGTTCTCACGGATTTCAAACATTTGCGTTTCTAAACTTTCGGCCAGTTTGTTCACACTGCTGGAAAGATCCTGTAGCTCCCCGCTTGATTTCCCGTAAATTCGACTGCTATATTCGCGATTTGCTAAATCCGTTGAAACATCAATAATTTCCTGAACGGGCTTCGTAATCCGACGCGCAATCACAAAACTAATGAGCGCAATCAAAATGAGTGCCAAACTGAAAATCAGGAAGAGATTGCCCCAAAGCGTGTTGATTGCGGATTCTACCGATTCAAGCGAAACCGAAATTCGAAGCGCCCCAGCCGTTTCACCGTCTTGTACGATTGGCACCGCCACATAAAGCATACTATAACCGAGCGTATCACTTTCACGCGTCGCAATCCCAACCGAATCCCCATTTTGCAAAACTTCTTTAAATTCCGGGCGATTCGCATGATTTTCAAGTTGTGTCGGATCCTCTTTCGAATCAGCAATGACACGCCCGTCTTTATCAACTATCGTAATACGCGCATCCACTTCTTCTGTCAGCGGACTAAGCTCTGCCTGAATTTCAGCACTATTTTTATCTAAATCCGTATTTTCAATGTTTGTCGTATGCAAAAGCACCCGCGCCTCATCTTCCAACTGGCTTTCTTTCATACTTAAATAAGTCGTCTTCATCAGTTCGCCTGAAAACAAACCAACGATGCCCATTGTTACAAAAAATAAAATGAAAAAGGAAATCCCGATTTTAAACCATAACTTTTTCATAGCTCATCCTTTACATTCTCCATTTTATAGCCAAAACCGCGAATCGTCTTAATATAGCGCGGTTGTTTCGTGTCCGCCTCAATTTTATCGCGCAAATGACTTACATGCACGTCCACAATGCGCGTTTCTCCGATATAATCGTAATTCCAAACCGCGTCCAGCAATTGGTCACGCGAAAACACTTTCCCGCGGTGGTTCGCCAAATATAACAGCAGCTCAAATTCTTTCGGTGTTAAATCAAGTTGCTCACCGCGCATAAAAACCTCGTAGCTTTCCCGGTGTATTTCTAACTCCCCAATTTCCAAAATATTTTCAACAGAAGCAGGCTCTTTCTCGTCACGCACCTTATCCACACGGCGCAAAATGGCTTTAATTCTCGCAACTACTTCTCTTGGGCTAAACGGCTTCGTCAAGTAGTCGTCCGCGCCTAGTTCGAGGCCGATAATTTTATCAAGCTCCTCATCTTTAGCCGTCAACATCAAAATCGGAAAATCATATTTATCTTGGCGCAATTTTTTGGTCACTTCAATGCCGTCCATTTTCGGGAGCATTAAATCAAGCACAATTAAATCCGGTTTTTCCGAAATCGCAAGCTCATAGCCCATCTGACCATCTGTTGCCGTCACCACTTCATAGCCCGCTTTTTCAATATTAAATTGAAGTAACGTCACAATTGAAACCTCATCATCTACAACTAAAATTTTAGCCACAAAAATCTCCCTTTCCTGACAAATTCCGCACTTTATCTTAAATATAGCATGAATTTACAATTTCTGGATAGCAATACATCTATCTTTACAAAAACTTAAAACGAGCACCAAACAAAATCCAAATTTTGCTTAGCACTCGTTTTTATTTATCGTGGTTCAACTAAAAGAATCCCAAGCTCAAACGACTCATTATCGTATAGCGCCGTCTGTTCAATGCGCGGCTCCCCGTTTTGATCCATCACCTTCAAGCGACAGAAAGCTCGATTAATATTAAGCGCCTCATACATGTCCGCCCGCGTTTTAACCGCCATTCCGTTCACTTCCGTAATTTTTTCACCCGGCGTTAAATTCATTCGCGCTGACGGCGAACCCGCTCTAGCACCCAAAATTACAATGCCATCAGGTTGCGGCGCGTATTTTTGCGGTGCCATCTTATCATTTCGATAATAGCGCCACATAATCCAAAACCTAGAAATAATTGCGAGCACAAAAGCAAACAATGTCAGCACCGGTATCACAATACTCAATAAACCAATTCCCGCAATAAAGACCGCGAGCGTCATTACTTGTCCCGAAATCTGTTTGCTTAAAACTTGCGGCAGTTCCGAACGCGTCTTTTGCTCAAAACCAATAATAAGCGGCAATATAATGAGCGTATAAGAATCCGTTCCAATATTAAAGACCGGCCACCACTCAAACAAATGGGTGATTTCCGTCCCCGGAATGAAAACAACAAGTGGGATAAACCATAGCTTGCGCAATTGAAATGCGCCAACTAATTTCCCGCGCCTGCTTTTCCGAAGTGACGGAGAAGGTGAGCTTGCACTCGTGTGGCTGATTAAATAGGCTTCAACAAACAATGCAATCGCTAGTAAAAACGTCATTGCCACCATAAAATTATCTACATTTAAATTATCATAGAGTAAGTACTTATCTTGAAGCGGCCCAAATTGTATATCGAAATAATAACAATAATAAAAGACTAAACTCGAAATACCAATCGTAATCGCTGCTGAGCTTAAACGAAACATTGATGTAAGTAGTGCTAAAATTGTTATGGCATTAAAAATAACGAGCCATGAAATCATCACACTAAATCCAGAGAAGAACAATAGAATAGAGATTAAAAGCGCAACAAACACACCTAATGTGAAAAAGTTTTTAAGTTCTAGCCATGGTGAATAGATTCGCACGCTAAATGACTTACGTTCCCACTTGATGCGGTTAAATCCAGCAAGAATAACGAAGAGGATGGCCAAATAAAAGACCGGCTGAAGAAATAAACTCACCAAACCTTTTAAAATGATTTCGATTACTTCCATTTCCATCCCACCCTTCTACTTTCTTTCTATAATATTGGCGCCAGCAATCTGCTGACAGCTTCTTTCAATTTTATCCAAACCGAACGCTCTTTATAAAGTTCAGGCGTAAGCTGATAGGATTTCAAAATATCTTCCAAAAAGATATCTTCCAATTTTTGTGCAAAAGCCTTCTCATAAATAAACGCATTCACTTCAAAATTTAGTCTAAAACTACGAAAATCCATATTCGCCGTTCCAACCGAAGCAATTTCTCCATCAATGACAAGCATTTTGGCATGAATAAAGCCATTGTCATAAATGAAAATTTTCGCCCCCGTCTCCATCAATTCACCTGCATAACTTGTCGTAGCGCGGTAAACAAACGCATGGTCCGGCTTATTTGGAATCATGATACGCACATCAATTCCCGAAAGTGAGGCAATTTTTAAAGCCTCAAACAAACTCGCATCAGGAATAAAATACGGTGACTGCAAATAAATTGATTTTTTAGCGGAATTAATCATTTTAATATAGCCATTTTTAATTTGCTGCCATTCCGAATCTGGGCCGCTTGAAACAATTTGCAAACTCGTATGCCCACCACCATAAAAAGCAGGGAAATAACGCGCTTTATAGTCCACCTTATGGCTCGGCGCAGCCGAATTCCAGTCCATAATAAACCGCGTCTGCATCGCATAAACCGCTTTCCCGTGCACACGAAGATGCGTATCACGCCAGTAACCAAACTTTTTCGATAGACCCAAATATTCGTCACCGATATTAAACCCGCCAATATAGCCAACTTCACCATCAATAATCGCTAGTTTTCGGTGGTTTCGATAATTCAATCGAAAGTTAATCAGCGGAAGCTTCGAAGGAAAGAACGGCCTCACTATACCTCCATTTTTCTCCAGTTGATGAAAGAACGACTTCTTCGTTGTCCTTGAGCCCATGGCGTCATAGATGACTTTCACGTTTAGTCCCTCCGCGGCTTTCCTTTCAAGCAGGCGGACCATTCGCTTTCCAAGCTCATCCGAATGAAAAATATAATAAATAATATGAATGTGATCCGTTGCATTTTCAATATCCTTCATCAAGGCTTCAAACTTCTCATGCCCATCCACATAAACATCCACTTCATTGTCTTGCGTCAAGATTGCACCATCATTTACAAGTAGCAAATAAATTAAATCCCGATATTTTCTTACATTCGAATCACTAAACGGAAATTCTTTCTGTCGAATTAATTCAATTTGATTGTCTGTTGATTCTCTTATCCCAATTTTTTCCTGCCCTTTCCAGTCAAAAATCTTCTTATTTGAAAGTTTTCTACCAAATATCAGGTAAATAACGAATCCAAGGATAGGAATAAACGTTAAAACTAGCAGCCACGCCCAAGTTGCTGACGTATCTCTACGTTCTAAAAATACTGTTACCGCTGCGAAGAAAACATTTAAAATTAACAGGACAATGAGAATTGCTGTCAAAATCCCCATTTTGCTCTCTCCCTTTTTGATTTATTCTATCCAATCATATCATAAAATCCCCGTTTCCGCCCATTTTACAACAAAAAAGCAGATAAAATTACATTTTAGCAATTCTTTTCCAATAGCAAAAAAAGTTTGGAACAAAATTTTGTCCCAAACTTTTTTAAAACTTATAAATATGGTGCTGGATTGACCGGAACGCCATTTTTATGAATCTCAAAATGCAAATGCTGTCCTGTCGACTGACCCGTAGAACCCATAATTCCAATGTTTTGTCCTTGCATCACTTTTTGACCTGCGACAACACTCAAGCTTCCCGCACGCATATGTCCATAAAGCGTTTGATAACCATTACCATGATCAATTTCCACTACGTATCCGTAGCCTCCATAACCACTACCCGATGCTCCGAAACCGGAAAAAACAACCGTTCCACTTGCGGCCGCAAAAACAGGAACCGTTCCCCCTGCTGCAATATCTTGCCCTTTATGAGATTCATATTGCCCTGTTACCGGGTTTGTCCGCTCACTAAATCCTGAGGTTAAAATACCCGCGGCTGGTTTGATAAACATTCCGCCAGAAGATGCAGGCGCCGAGTATGAACTTCCTTGTGAAGGTTGCGACGGCGCGCTTGCGCTACTTGTAGTTTGTCTACTGCTCGCCTTACGCTTCGCTTCAGCAGCTTGTTTCGCCGCCATTTCTTTCTTATGTTGCTCTTCCGCATACGCGGCCGTTAAGTTCGCAGCCACTTGCTGTTCTTCCTTCGACAAATTGGCTTTTTGTGCTTCCAAGACAGCCTTTTCCTGATTTGTCTTATCTTTTTTCGTTGCTAGCGTAAGTAGCAAATCATCCTGCTCCGCTTTTTGACTCTCCAAATTATTTTTGATTACTGTAATTTGCGTAGCAAGCTGATTCAATTCTGCTAATTTCTTCTCAGAAGTATCTTGCATTTTTTTCAAAAGATCTTGATCTTCCTTCTGCTTCTTCATGATTTCCTGATCGGCATTCACAATCTCAGTAACAAGTGATGCCCTTCCAAAAAAGTCGGCAAAATCTTCTGCTTGTAGAAGTACGTTTAAATAACTCTGTCCGCTTCCATTCGTTTGAATCGCACGCGCCCGATTATCAAGCACACCTTTGCGCTGTTTAATTTCTTCTTTCAAGTCCGCAATATCAGCCTTTAATTGCTTAACTTTGCCTTCCTCCGTGACCACTTTCGCTTGTTGCTCTTTTAACTTCTTGTTCGTTGCTTCAATTTCTTTTGAAACTTTCTCTAGCGATGCCGCTACATCTTGTGACTCCGCTTCTAAGCTTTCCATCTCCGAGTTCTTTTGGCCAATATTGCCTTCCACTGAAGATTGTTGTTCTTGTAACTTTTTCTTTTGACTCTCCATACCATTTATATCATCTGCAAGTACATTCAGCGGTTGCGTAAGGAATGCAACAGTAGTCAGTACCATTACCCCAGATATTAATTTCTTTTTCATTTTTTGGAAAAACCCCTAACTTTTTTATTACTTTTGGCAAAAAAGGATAGAAAAATACCCTTGCCGCCAAGACAAAGGTACTTTTCTATTTTCAATACATCAAATTTATTTTTAGAAGTTAGCTACACGACCGTAACCAACTAAATACTTAGCCCAGTAGCCGCTAGAAATATTATCATACATAACGCCATTATTTTGTGCGTTAATCATTTGACCGCCACCAACATAGATACCTACGTGTGCGATTCCACTTCCATAGTTAAAGAATACTAGGTCGCCTGGTTTCGCTTGGCTAGCACTAATTTTTTGAGCAGCTGCATATTGTCCACCAGAAGTTCTTGGTAAGCTAATGCCTGCTGCACGGAAAGCGTAAGAAGTAAATCCAGAACAGTCAAATGCGCTTGGACCAGATGCACCTAATGAATAAGGTTTACCAAGTTGTGCACGTGCCGCTGAAATCATTGCAGAATATCCGCTTCCAGATGGTTGTTGTACATTACTGCTGGAAGAGCTATTATTGTTGCTATTTTTGTTCGCAGACGTTTTAGCCGTTGAAGATGATGATGTTCCTGAATTGTTATTTTCAACACCTGCAGTTGGCGCTGCCGCTGCTGTTAATGCGCGTGCACGTTCAGTTGCTGCCGCCGCTTGTTTATCACGTTCACTTACTAAGCCTGCTTTAGCATTTTCAGCACTTGCTTGGTCAGCCGCTAATTGTGCTACAACAGCTTCTTTTTCAGCTTTTTGTGCTTCAATTTTATTTTGTTCAGCTTCAAATTTATGAATCGCTTCTTTTTGAGATTCTTGTTTTTTCTTCACAGAAGCTTGCTTTGTTTTTAACGCTTCTTCATCATTTTTTTGATCATCCAAAATTGCTTTGTCAGAATCAACTAGTTGGTTAACTGCAGAAACACGGTTAACTAAATCAGAGAAATCTTCAGACCCTAAAATTACATCTAAGTATGCGTTGGAGTTAGAAGTTTTTTGCATTGCGCGTGCGCGCTCTTTAAGTACTTCTTCACGCTCTTTAATTCTCTCGTTGATTTCTTTAATATCACTGTTTAATTCTTTAAGCTCTTTAGTAGTATTGTCAAAATCCGCTTGAATTTTCTTAGCATTCTTTTGAGCAGCTTCCATATCAGCAACTAATTTAGATAGTTCAGATTCTAAATCACCTTTTTTTGCCTTTAAGTCGTTAATTTTTTTGTCTTGTGATTGAATGTCAGTATTAACGTCTGCAAATGCGTTTGTTGTAAATACCGGTGCGATTGTCATTACTGTTGCTAGTGATACTGCAATTAAAGCGTTCTTTTTCAAAGAATTTACCTCCTAAAAAGCTCCCTAAGCTTTTCTTTGTTTTTTTTGTTATTATTTTCGTTCTTAAACTTTTAAAAATCTTCTAATTGAGATAGCACTTCCCCAAACACCAATTAAAACGCCGATAACAATAATTAGCGCGCTAATTTCATACGCAAAAGGTGTCGGTGGTAAGAGCGAAAGTGATGATGTTGCAAGTTTCGGGTTTAATAGGTTATACGTGTTAATGTAACCTACAAAAGTTAATACAACTGGAATGATTGAACCGATAAGACCCAACCACGCCCCTTCTAAAACGAATGGCCAGCGTATAAACCAGTTTGTCGCCCCAACAAGTTTCATGATTTCAATTTCTTTTCTTCTTGAGAAGATTGCAATCTTGATTGTGTTTGAAATGAGGAACATCGCTGTTAATAGTAACCCAATGCTTAATACTATACCAGCATATCTTGCCCATTGCAATGTATCAAATAATTTATCTACGGTTTTTTCACCATATTCTGCATCATCTACGTATTTTAATTTTTCAATCTTAGTTGCTACAGTCTTCGTTTGTTCTGGCTGTTCTGCTTGAACGATAAATACATCATGAAGTGGATTATCTTGCTTGAATAACTCGAAATTCTTTCCATATGTTCCTACTAAATTCTCCAATTGTTCATCTTTAGAGGAGAAAGTTACAGTATCCACACCGTCAATCTTTTCGATGTTTTTCTTTAGCTCATCTTCTTGTTCTTGTGTAGCTCCGAGTGAAATATGCACGTTAATTTGCACATCATTTTCAACATCTGAGGCTAGCTTATTCATATTCATTAAAATGGAGAAGAACACGCTCACAAGAATAAGTGTTACTGTGACTGCACTCGCTGCTGCAAAAGTCATCCAACCATTTCTGTAAAGACTTTTGAAGCTTTCTTTCATATGTCTTCCAAAGGTTTTAAATTTCATATCCATATTCTCCTTGCTGCTCATCACGTGCGATACGACCATTTTCGATAGCAATAACACGATGTTTCAACGTGTTCACAATTTCTTTGTTGTGTGTTGCCATCACAATCGTAGTGCCTTGACGATTAATTTCCTCAAGGATATTCATGATTTCCCATGAAGTATCTGGATCGAGATTACCGGTTGGTTCATCGGCAATCAAAACTTTTGGCATATTCGCGATGGATCTAGCAATCGAAATACGTTGCTGTTCTCCACCTGAAAGCTCATCTGGTAGCATTCTAACTTTGTGCTTTAAATTAACTAAATCTAGAACTTCCATAACACGTTGTTTAATTTCAACCGGGTCTTTTTCTACTACTTCCATTGCGTAGGCAATATTTTCATATACCGTTTTGCTAGAAAGTAATTTAAAATCCTGGAAAACAACGCCAACATCACGTCTTAAATATGGAATTTCTCGATTTTTCAAGTTGATTAAATCAAAATTATCAACTTGAATGTTTCCTTTGGTCGCTCGTTCTTCACGATAAATCATTTTTATAAAAGTGGATTTACCTGCTCCACTTGGACCAACCACATAAACGAATTCCCCTTGGTCAATTTTGATATTTAGACCATTAGCAGCAGTAATGCCGTTTGGGTACTTCTTATACACGTCTTCCATCAATATCATTTTATCACCTAATTTGCCTTTCTTAATAAAGCGTCATTTGTAAGGTAATGCAATGATAACCTTTGACATAAAACTGTTATGCTGTGCCGGATACACTTCAACACAAAGTCTATTATAACATCCTAGTTTTTCATCAGTAGGTTAATTGCATTACAGTTATATTTCAGCCTGTGACAATCTCATTTGTTAACTTATAAAGAACTTTTTCGTATGTTTAAAAACTAAATTTTTGAGTTTCGTTTTGAGTTGGAATTACAACCTATTTTTAGGCACATTAAAAACCATCTACATGGTCCCTCTTTCCACTGCTCCTATTGTATCCTTTTTCCCCTCAAAATAACATTACAGCCAGATTAAAAATGATTACAGTTTCCAACGATTGGGATAGACCAGTCTTCCTTACTACCTCAACTTGTTTGCATATGCACAGATGCTTTCTGTCATATATCTGTTATATAAAAAAGGTGTAACTAATCACTTGTATTAGTTACACCTTTTTTAGCAAGCCGCTCACCGCACCATACTCAGCTACTGACAAACAGTAAAACTCTAGGCAAAAGGGAGCGGAATACAGGCTTTAACAGCGAAGATTGCCGTTTGTCATCCATATCGCGTTACACCGTAAAACCTTCACCCATCACTTCACTAGCGCTCATCACAACAACAAACGCGTTGGCATCAATTTCCTTCACCACTTCTTTCAGCTTCGGAAACTCTCGTTGTGAAATCACACAAAGCAAAATTTGCTTTTCATCTTCGGTATAACCGCCTTTAGCAGAAAGACGCGTAATCCCTCTATCAATTTTGAATAAAATCGCCTGCCTAATTTCCTCTTGATTTTCAGAAATAATAAGCACCGTTTTGGACTGGTTTAAACCGACTTGAACCAAATCGATTGTTTTGCTAGTCGCGAACAAGGCAATTAAGGCGTAGAGGCCCGACTCAATACTAAAGACAAACATCGCCGAAATCACGACAAGCCCATCAATGATTGCCACACAGATGCCTAGCGACAGATGGAAGTATTTATGCACAATTTGGGCAAGGACATCAGTCCCACCAGTGGAAGCCTTCCCGCGAAAGACAATTCCAAGCCCGAAGCCCACTAAAATGCCGCCAAACAAAGCAGCGATAAGCGGTTCGTGCGTCCACGGAGCAAAATCCTGTGACAGATAAACAAAGAGCGGAATGGTCATCGTTCCTATAAATGTTTTAATCCCAAATTGGTAGCCCAAAAAGAATACACCCGCAATGAAAAGCGGAATATTGAGCGCCCACTGGATAAAAGCTGGCGTCCATCCCGTCAAATAATTCACAATTGTACTAATACCACTTACGCCGCCAGAAGCAATGTGATTGGGGAGCAACAGCACATTAAAGGCTATCGCAATAAAGGCTGCCCCCAAAACAACATACAAATAATCTAGCGTTTTCATAAGCCACAATTTTCTCGGCGCGCGATTTCGTTTTTTAGTCATACGAACACCCGCCTTATTGAATGCGCGAACGCAAATATGCATTCACGAATTCATCCAACTCACCGTCCATGACAGCTTGTGTATTCCCCGTTTCCACATTCGTCCTGTGATCCTTCACCATCGAATATGGGTGGAAAACATACGAGCGAATTTGGCTACCCCAGCCGATTTCCTTTTGTTCTCCGCGAATTTCTGCTAGCTCTGCCTCTTTCTCCTCTTGCTCTTTTTGATAAAGCTTTGCCTTAAGCATTTTAAGCGCCTGTTCCCGGTTTTTCAATTGCGAACGTTCCGACTGGCAAGTAACCACAATTCCAGAAGGCATATGCGTCATCCGCACAGCAGAATCCGTCGTATTAATATGCTGACCACCAGCACCCGTCGCGCGGTACGTATCAATTTTCAAATCTTCCGTCCGCACTTCAATTTCAATATCATCATCCATTTCAGGCATCACATCAATCGACACAAAAGACGTATGGCGACGACCAGATGAATCAAATGGCGAAATCCGCACCAAACGATGCACGCCTTTCTCAGCTTTTAAATAACCATAAGCATTATGCCCTTTAATGAGTAGCGTAACGCTTTTGATCCCCGCTTCGTCGCCCGCCTGATAATCCAGTGTCTCCACCTTGAAGCCTTTTTTCTCCGCAAAACGTTGATACATACGTAAAAGCATCGAACCCCAGTCTTGTGATTCCGTACCACCAGCCCCAGGATGAAGCTCTAAAATTGCATTATTTTTATCATAAGGATCACTTAACATAAGCTTGAGTTCAAACTCATCAAGCTCTTTTACAAACGTCATGAGTTCCGCTTCCAGCTCATTTTGCAAATCAGCATCCGTTTCCTCACGAAGGAGCTCCAAGCTCACCTCTAAATTTTCCTGTTCTTCTTCTAATTTATGAAAAGCATTGTAAACCTCTTTCAAACCATTCGACTCATTGATAACTTTTTGCGCCGCCTGTTGATCATTCCAAAAATTTGGATCAAGCATTTGATCTTCCAACTCCGCAATGCGCACCTCCATCGTTTCTAAGTCAAAGAGACCCCCTAAAGTCTGTGATTTGGCTCGCCGTTTTCTCAAGCGAATTACGAATTTCTGCTAATTCCATAGTTATTTCCACCTTTTTTTATTATTCTAAACTTATTTTAGTATATAAAAATCAAGAGCATAAAGCCAGAACATTTTTTCCGAAGAAAAGGAGCGCCAAAATAGCGCCCCGAGATTTTTATGCTTCCTTACCATGACAATTTTTATATTTCTTACCGCTGCCACAAGGACAAAGATCGTTACGTCCGATTTCCTCACCCTTAACAACTGGCTTGCGTTTCGCTTCTGGCTTCCCTTCATCCGGATTAACAGCTTCCCCTTTCGCCACTTGCTCACGTTCAAGGTTCTGTCTAATTTCAGCTTTCATGATGTAGCGTGCAACATCTTCATCGATTGAAGAAATCATTGCCTCAAACATCGCGAAACCTTCCGATTGATACTCACGAAGCGGATCAATTTGACCATACGCACGCAAATGAATCCCGTCACGAAGGTGATCCATCGCATCAATGTGGTCAACCCATTTCGTATCCACAACACGAAGCAGGACAACTTTTTGGAACTCATTAAATTCTTCTTCAGGTAAAAGCTGCTCTTTTTCGTCATAAGCTTCTTTAATTTTTTCTAAAATAAAGGCTTCAATGTCTTCCGTGATACGACCTTGTAAATCATCTACCGTAATCGCGCCTTCATGAAGTAAATTCGCATCCACATAATCCACAATACCTTGTAAATTCCAATCTTCTTCAGCCTCATGCGACGAAGCATTTGAAATGACAACATAATGAACCGCACGTTCAATCATTTTTTCAATAATTTCACGCAAGCCATTTTCCGCTGTAATAACATCATAACGCTGTTTATAAATCACTTCACGTTGTTGACGTAAAACATCGTCATACTGAAGAACTTGTTTACGAGAATCGAAGTTGTTTCCTTCAACACGTTTTTGTGCAGACTCAACCGCCCGACTAACCATCTTGCTTTGAATCGCTTCCTCATTCATTCCGAAGCGTTCCATCATACTCTTCATGTTGTCAGAGCCAAAGCGACGCATTAACTCATCTTCCATCGAAAGATAAAATTGTGTCACCCCTGGGTCCCCTTGACGACCCGAACGACCACGCAACTGATTATCAATACGACGTGACTCATGACGTTCCGTACCAATTACAGCTAAACCACCCGCCGCAACCGTTTCCTCATCAAGTTTAATATCTGTACCACGACCGGCCATATTCGTTGCGATAGTAACCGCGCCGTGTTTCCCTGCATTCATAATAATATCCGCTTCGCGCTCATGTTGTTTCGCATTCAAGACGTCATGGCGAATCCCTTTGCGTTTCAACTTGCTCGCAATCAATTCAGATGTTTCAATTGCCACAGTACCAACAAGAACAGGTTGCCCTTTCGCATGGCGCTCAGCAATATCTTCCACAACCGCATTAAATTTCGCATCAATTGATGTATAAATCAAGTCTGGGCGATCATCACGAACAATTGGGCGGTTCGTTGGAATTTCAATAACACGCATATTATAAATATCGCGGAATTCTTCTTCTTCCGTTTTCGCCGTACCCGTCATCCCCGCCAATTTTTTATACATACGGAAATAGTTTTGGAACGTAATCGTCGCCATCGTTTTCGACTCATTTTGAATCGTCACATGTTCCTTCGCCTCTAAAGCTTGGTGTAAACCTTCACTGAAACGACGACCTTTCATAATACGACCCGTAAATTGGTCAACAATTAGAACTTCATCATCTTGAACCACGTAATCCACATCAAGCGCCATCGTGTAGTTTGCTTTCAGCGCTTGCGCAATATGATGCAGCAAAACAGTATTTTCTAAATCATACAAGTTCTCAACATCAAAATATTTTTCACCACGTGCCATACCTTCTTCGGTTAAATTGACAGATTTTGTTTTAATATCAACCGTATAGTCTTTCTCCTCCGTCAAAGTCGTCACAAAAGTGTCTGCGCGAACATATAAAACATTCGATTTTTCAGCTTCACCCGAAATGATTAGCGGTGTACGCGCCTCATCAACTAAAATCGAGTCAACTTCATCAATAATCGCGAACGAAAGCGGTCTTTGTACCATTTGGTCTTTATAAACCACCATGTTGTCACGTAAATAATCAAAACCTAATTCATTATTCGTACTATACGTGATGTCACACGCGTATTGTTCCCGTTTCTCCTCGCTAGAAAGTGCATTTAAATTTAACCCAACCGAGAGACCTAAAAAGTTGTACAACACGCCCATTTCTTCCGAGTCACGTTGTGATAAGTATTCATTGACCGTAACAACGTGGACACCTTCACCAGAAAGCGCATTTAAATAAACCGGTAACGTCGCCGTCAAAGTTTTACCTTCCCCGGTTTTCATCTCTGCAATGTTACCTTCATGAATAACAATACCACCCATAAGTTGAACACGGAATGGATACATGCCAAGCGCACGTTTTGCACCTTCACGCGCAACAGCAAAAGCTTCAACTAGAATATCATCTAAAGTTTCACCTGCTTGCACACGTTCCTTGAATTCTACTGTTTTTGCTCGAAGATCGTCGTCTGAAAGCGCCGCTGTTTCATCAGCCAGTGCTTCAATTTGATCGGCTTTCTTTTCAAGATATTTGATATCTCTTTTACCCGATTCAAAAATCTTTTTTAACATTCCTGCCATAATTGATTCTCCTCCACATAAATTGACTGCTACCTCTATTTTAAATTTCCAGATTATCTTATACAAGATACACTTATTAATTTTATCACTTATTCTCCAAAATTGAAAATAGGATTGATTATTTATACCCCGATTTATAAGCTACCAACCATTATAACACCTTATACCCAAAATAGATGTGGATATTGTGTGAAAAAGTTTAACTTCCTGAAAAAAATTTTGTTTTTTTGGTTCACATAAAAAAACTACTTATAACTTCTTTCACTGCAATTTGGTCTATACCATATTAATATATATCTTATTTTTCCATGTTTAGCCTCGATTTCCTCGGGTATTTTCAAGAGCACGACCAAATCGCGCTCACAAATGTAAGCGCGTACAAAAAGAAGGAGGGTTTTTATGTTAACTCAAAAAAGAAGATGGATAGCAGGAAGTGTTTTAGCAGGTATTGTTGCAATTGGACTTAGCTTTACGGGAGGCGAAACAGCCAAAGCAATAACAGATGATGCCACAATCATGCCAGACCTTACAAGCAAACAAGTACTCGTAGGTTATTGGCATAGTTGGAAATCAACTGGAAATGATGGCTACAAACAAGGCACATCAGCAGACATCGCGTTAAAAGATGTAAACTCAGCTTACAATGTCATTCCTGTTGCCTTTATGAAAGGCGATGGCGTTAACCGCATTCCAACATTCAAACCAGTTGGCCAAACAGATAACGAATTTCGCGCCCAAGTCGCGGACCTAAATAAACAAGGACGAGCTGTACTTTTAGCTCTCGGCGGTGCTGATGGACACGTCCAACTGCAAACTGGCGACGAGCAGGCTTTCGCAAATGAAATTATTCGTCAAGTTGAAACATACGGCTTTGACGGCCTAGATATCGACTTGGAACAAACTGCCATCACGGCAGGAAACAATCAAACCGTTATTCCCGCGGCACTAAAAATAGTAAAAAACCATTACGCAACAGAAGGAAAAAACTTCATGATTACAATGGCGCCTGAATTCCCTTACTTAAAACCAGGCGGTGCCTACGAAACGTATATTACTTCCCTAAATGGCTATTATGACTACATCGCACCACAACTATACAACCAAGGTGGCGATGGCGTCTGGGTGGACGAAACGAACCAATGGATTGCGCAAAACAATGATACCCTCAAAAAAGAATTTTTATACTACATGTCCGATTCGTTCATTCACGGAACACGCGGCTTCCTTAAAATTCCTGCCAACAAATTAGTCTTAGGTCTTCCAGCCAATAACGATGCTGCCGCAACCGGCTACGTCATAAATCCACAAAACGTTTACGATGCCTTCAACCAATTGAAAGCTGACGGCACCCCACTTAAAGGACTCATGACCTGGTCCGCAAATTGGGATGTCGGTAAAGATAAAAACGGCGTCCTTTATAACAATGGATTCGCAAACGCATACGGTCCATTTTTAGGAACTAAATAAATAAAAAACGTCCTGCTCGATGTGGCAGGACGTTTTAATTTCAAATTAATTTGTTTCAATCAAACCATATTTTCCGTCTTTACGACGGTAAACGATATTTGTACCATCAGATTCAGCATCTGTATAAACATAAAAGCTATGCCCTAACAGATTCATTTGAAGTACCGCTTCTTCACTATCCATTGGTTTCAAATCAAATTGTTTTGTACGTACAATTTCTAAATCAGATTCATGTTCATCTGGTGCGCTTTCACTAACTTCTCCAAAAGCAAAGAAGTCTTGTTGTGCACCTTTATCACGCATTTTACGATTCACTTTTGTTTTATGTTTACGGATTTGTCTTTCTAATTTATCTGCAATCAAATCAATACTTGCATATAAATCTCCGCTTGTTTCTTCAGCACGAAGAACAAGATTTGGGAGAGGAATTGTTACTTCAACCTTTGCATTTTTATCAGAGTAAACTTTTAAATTCACATGCACATTTGCATCTGGAACCTCTGTAAAATAACGTTCGAGTTTATCGATTTTCTTCTCAACGTAATTACGAATCGGTTCTGTTACTTCAATATTTTCACCACGAATGTTGTACTTAAGCATTGTAATTCCTCCTTTGGGATAAAACAAAAATTCTTTCGAAGAAGAAGCTTCTCTTCTTACTTCTAGTCTAAGGTATAATGCCACTTTTTGCAAATATTTACTTAGGCAAATACGGAATTTTCGTCTTCTCCTACTTTACTAATTCATTCCACTTTTTCTAAAAAACAAACCTCATTTTCAACTATTTTCCGAATAAAGCAGTAAAGTAAATCTCTTCAACACTTTTTATACAATATTTTCCAATGAATTCTTGCTCACGCTCCTTTTCCCATTCTACAATAGTGAATATATTTAAATAAGCAACCTCATCCATTTTAGTTACGTGAGCAACCTCAAGTCCCGCTTGCTTTAACACTTCTAGCTCAGGATTATAGCCTAAATCATCGTTTATTTTTTCCGTTTCAATATACAGTAACTTATCAAAACTATAGATTTCGGCTATCAACTCACTAAAGACCCCAACTAATGCATAATCACCTAGTTTTAAAAATCGTTCTAGCAATTCTTCAACAAAAATCGATTTCTTAAAAAGGACTATTTTATTTTCCGCACTCAACTCCTCACAAATAAACTCTTCACGGCAATTTGAGCACATCAGGCTTTTTTTGTACGGAGATAGTAATGTCTGCCAAGTAAATTCTCGTTCAATTCGTTGGTAGCAAATGCAGCATTTATTTGTCACCAAGCAGCCCTTCTTCCCACCCGATTTTATTCATAAGTTTAATATGTTGAATAGCTCGCATCATTTCGTTTGTTTTTCCAAAATGAAAAAAACAAACTTCACCTGCCGGAAAATCTCGCTTCCTTCCAACTCTTCCCGCTATTTGAACCAGTGCCGCTTCAGTGAAAATTGAACCCTCGCTACCAAAAACAGCTACTTGTACATCTGCAAATGTCACGCCGCGTTCTAAAATAGTCGTCGTAAGTAAAATTTGGATAGCTCCATCTCGTAGTTGTTGCACTTTTTCCTTGCGTAGCTTGTCCGCTGAATGGACTGTAGTCAACTGCTCAAATCCGTATCGTTTCATAACTTCACTAAATTCAAACATAACATCGATTTTTGGGAAGAAAATTAAGATGGGCTTCTTTAATTTTGCATAGCGCATTATCCAAGTTAAAACTTTTTTGGAAATCCGTTTTTTATTTAGCTGTTTTTGCCAATCTCCAATCCAGCAATTATGTGGCACAGGTAACGGAAAGCCGTGATACCTCGCTGGAATTTTTACGTAGTTGCGTTTTCCTATCAAGCACTCCTGTTGCCATTTTCTTTCTGGCGTTGCCGTCACAAAGATTTGGATAGCTCCTTCGCTACCCGCTTTTCGAACCGTGTATTCAAGGCAAGGATCTTTGGCGTATGGAAAGGCATCGACTTCATCAATAAATATCAAATCAAAGTAGCGATAAAAGCGCATCAATTGATGTGTTGTTGCAATGACAAACGTTTCATTGTTGAAAACTGCCTCTGAATCCCCGTAAAGGCATACTTGTGGAACATCAGGAAAAACATCTTGCAAACGTGGCGCCAGTTCAATGCATACGTCTACTCGCGGTGATGCTAAACAAATTCGCAAGCCCTTTTCGAGACCCGCTTCAATGCCCTGAAACATCATTTCCGTTTTACCTGATCCTGCGACAGACCATAACAAAAGTGATTTCTGCTCTTGAATAGCATTTAATATCGCGTCAGCTCCCCTTTGTTGCGCAAACGAAAGCACACCTTCCCACATTAACGGTGCCTCAAAATAAATTCGTTCTGTTTCTGCTGGCTTTTGATAATAAAATTTCTGTAAGCTGCTCACTCGTTTCATTAGCAGACAATTTCTGCAATACCGTTCATTGCTAGGCAAATTCGCAAAACGCTCAGCTTGATTATTCCCGCACCTAAAGCAAAATGGGCTCACATCTGTTTCAACGATACTTGGCAGCGCCTCATAATTTTCCAGATGCGTTACCTCGTTTTCGAAATATAAAATACCTTTTGCCATAAATCACCTCGTCCACTTAGTTATACCTTATTTTCGTTTTCTTTGCAGAAGCTAAAACCACTTTTTCGAGGGGTAAAAATACGGTTTTGTCTTAGTGAAAAACATGATTTCCTGTACCGCAAAATATGATTTCCGCTGCCAACCCAACTTTTTTATACAAAAAAACTCAGTGATCTAAATCACCAAGTTTTTAAGTTTATTTAATTGACCATGTGAGGCCTAGTGCTCCCTCGCCTAAGTGCGTGCCGATAACTGGGCCGAAATAGCTGAGGTGAAATTCAACTTCTGGAAACATGCTTTGTAACTCATCTAACCATTTTTGCCCTTTTTCAGGCGCATTTCCATGAATAACATAAGCTTGTTCCGCCTCATTTTTTTGAACTGCTTCTTTCAGGACTTCTTCAATCCGCTTCAATGCTTTTTTTTGCGTGCGCACTTTCTCAAAAAGAACGATTTGTTTATCTTGGAAATGCAAAATCGGCTTGATTTGCAACAAGCTTCCGATGATAGCCTGAGCTCCCGTTAAGCGTCCGCCGCGCTGTAAAGTATTTAAATCATCAACCATGAAATACGCATCCATGGTATTTTGAATGGCTTCGATGTGCGCTAAAATTTCGGATACGTTTTTTCCTTCCGCAACCATTTGAGCGGCACTTAATACGATTGAGCCTTGAGCCATGCAAGCAATTCCCGAATCAATGCCGATAACTTCAACGCCGTCAACCGAGTTGCCTGCAGTCACTGCATTTTGGTAGGTCCCACTAATTCCACTTGTTAAGTGGATAGTAAGCACTTTGTTATAGCCTTCTTGCTTGAGGGTTTCAAAAAGTGTAATGAAGTCCCCTGGCGCAGGCTGTGAAGACGTAGGGAAATTGGTTGATTCTTTTACCTTTTTATAAAAATCGGCTGTACTTAATTCTACTTCTTCTTTATAGGCAACGCCATCAATGATGACCGAAAGAGGCACCACATGAATTTGGTACTTTTCAATCAATTCGGCTGGTATATAGGCTGTGCTATCTGTGACAATTGCAATTTTTTCTTTTGACATGGCTTCCCCCTGAACCTTTTAACGGATGTAAACCCAGCCATTTTTTATGGCTGTTACAACAGCTTGCGTCCTATCGTTCACTTTCATTTTTTGCAAAATACTGCTAACGTGGTTTTTAACCGTTTTTTCACTTATAAATAGAGTTTCTCCAATACCACGGTTACTTTTTCCATCTGTAAGTAATTGGAGAACTTCGCATTCTCTATGCGTTAAAATATGGAGTGGCATTTTCACTTCGGGTTGTTGATAACCATAAATGCCTTGCGCTGTATTTGTGCTTGCTAAATGGCGATATTCACGAATAAGCTTAATTGCAGCTTTAGGGTGAATGTATGCGCCGCCCGCATCTACAATTTTAATGGCATCCACAAGTTCTTTTGCATCCATTTCTTTTAGTAAATACCCCACTGCACCGGAGCGAAGAGCTTCGGTAACATATTCATCTGAATCATGGATAGTTAATACGATTACTTTAATACTTGGAAATTGTCTTACTAACATTTCTGTTGCATCTAAGCCGTTAACTGTTGGCATGTTAATATCCATTAGGACGATATCTGGTTTGTATTCTCTAACTTTCGCAACGATATTTTTTCCATTTTCTGCTTCTGCAATGACATCAAACGAGTCTTCTAACTCTAAAATTCGTTTAATTCCTTCGCGAAACAATTGGTGATCGTCGACAATCATAATTTTGAGAGTCATATAAATACTTCCTCCTCTGATTTAACCAAAATTCATTTACCGTTTGTAATCATTGTTGGTTTTCTAGCCCTAAAGTATCCCCTTAAATACACCTATAGTAAGTTTCCTTCATCTGCTCTTGAAACAAATTCTATTACTGCTATTCATTATCCTTTTCCACTCTGAAGATATGTTTCATTTTGCCTATATGAAAAGATATTTTCAGCAATATCTCTATCTAAAGTAATAGTATAATTTATTATAACATGAATTTAATCCCGCTTCATCAAGAAGGATATCTTTGCTAAAAAAAATTATATACAAGCTACTTTATTTCGGCTAAAATGAAAGCAACTATGAACTTCTATTTTGTTAGGAGGAAACTATGTTAGAACAATATTTAACGATTAAAGAACAAGGCGAATGCGAAACGATTATACAAAAATCACGCTTTATTTGTTATATTGCACGAGCAGAAGATGAGACCACGGCTCAAAATTTCATTGCGCAAATAAAAAAAGAACATTGGAATGCTACTCATAATTGCTCTGCCTACCTTATTGGTGCGAGAGATGAATTCCAAAAAGCGAATGATGACGGGGAACCAAGCGGAACAGCTGGCGTTCCAATGCTTGAAGTGTTGAAAAAACGACAGCTAAAAAACGTTGTGGCTGTTGTCACTCGTTATTTTGGCGGTACAAAGTTAGGTGCTGGCGGTTTAGTTCGCGCTTATGGTGGCGCTGTTAGCAAAACTTGTGATGAAATTGGTATAGTGGAACGCAAATTAGCTACTATTGTTCATTTTACAATCGAGTATAGTCAACTAGGTAAATTTGAAAATCTTCTAGAGCAAAGAAATTACCAGCTTATGGATAAGCAGTTTACAGAAATGGTAACGTTATCTGTGTTTGTTGACCAAGATGATTTATCTTCTTTTAAAGCATGGCTAACAGAAATTTCTAGTGGACAAGTTTCTTGTACAGAAGGAGAACAAAAATATCGTGAGAAGGATGTTTAATTAAATGCGTACAGATTTTTTTCAGGCTCTTCCAGCTATCATTCAAACAGATAGATTGCAGATGAAGCGAACGTCAATCATTGATGCACCTGCTTTATTTACAATTTGGTCAGATATGGAAGTCGCTGAATACATGAATATCGAACAATTTACAACTGTCCGTCAAGCCGAGGAAATGATAAAAGCCATTGAAGCAGAACCACATGCTTGCCGTTATACAATCTTTTTTAACAATCGAATTATCGGCTCACTTGGCATTAATGAATTCAATTCATTAGATAATACTCTCGAAGTTGGTTATGAGCTTGCTAAAGAATTTTGGAACAACGGTTTTATGACAGAATTATTAAAGGCTTTTTTCAAACAAATTCAAAACTGTTTAACCTTTTCTGGTGTTTCTGCAAAAGTTCTCCCTGAAAACACAGCTTCTATTTTCCTACTAGAAAAGCTTGGTTTTAAGCTCACTACCAAAACTTCGGAGCTTGATCTTTACACACAAAATGTAAGCCCAATTTTTATTTACAAGTTTTATTTTAGCCAAAAGTAAGCTTTCATTTATATTACATTTTTGAAAGCTTGTATGTTTTCGATGTTTTTTTCATAAATAGTTAGGTATAATGTAAAGATGAGTACTATAATTTCAAAAGACAGCTAAAATTTAGGAAATCTTAAATTTTATGTAACAAACTGGTTGCTTATAAATGGTACAATTATGTTTATGTTTGTTGTTAGCAAATGAAAACGACATTTTAAGGAGAAAAAGATAATGGATAATGGCTTTAACGGTCGCCAGCGTGCAACCAAATACAAACGCCGTCGCAGGATACTTTACTGGATACTCATACCAATTATGCTTGTCATTTTAGTTGGTGTAGGATATGGTACTTTCTTATTTAGCAAAACAAAATTAGCTGCAGATAATTCATACGATAACGTCCGAAACGGGCAGGCTTCAACTTTAAGAACAAAAGATATTGATCCGATTAAAGATAGTTTTTCTGTTTTAATTATCGGTGTCGACACAAGCGAAAAACGCGCCTCTGATGGTAATCCTCGAAGCGATTCACTTATTTTAGCCACAGTAAACGTTAAAGATGCTCGTGTAGAAATGACCAGCATCCCTAGAGACTCCTATGTTCATATTCAATCAGACAAAAAAGGCATTGACAAATATACAAAAATAAATGCTGCTCACGCTTATGGCGGTCCTGAGCTAACTATGCAAACCGTCGAAGAAAAATTCCAAATTCCAATTGATTACTATGTTCGTTTTGACTTCGATGCTTTCCTTAAGATTATCGATGCCCTTGGCGGCATCACTGTTGATGTTCCTGTTTCCTTTACAGAACAAAACTCAAAAGATGAAGCTGGTGCAATCACACTCGAAAAAGGTAAGCAACGTTTAAACGGGGAAGAAGCGCTGGCTCTTGCTAGAACACGCCATATTGATAATGATATTGAACGTGGAAAACGCCAGCAATTAATTATTGAAGCCATCGTTGAAGAAGCTACAAAATTCTCATCCATCAATAAATACTCAAGCATCATTGACGCTGTTGGCGAAAATATGAAAACGAACCTAACATTTAATCAAATGCTTTCTATTGCAAAATTCGGTATGACCAATTCAATTGAAATGAAATCTCTAAACTTAGAAGGGCAAGATTCTCCGCAAAACGGCGTATACTATTACGCTCTTGATGAGAATTCTGTGGAAAGTGTTGCAAATGAGTTTGCAAATGAACTAAGCATCACTTCCCCTTTCCCAAACGCAGCACCTTACAAAGATCCAAATGATAGTTCATCTTCTAGTAGCGAATAATGATAAAAATAACCCTGAGCCTCACACGGCTTAGGGTTATTTTCGTTTTCGATGAATTTTTTGAAGTACATTTAAAACAGGACGATAATCCTCACCGATAAGCCCGATAAATTCGACAACAATCTCAATACATACGAGAAGTAATGCAAGGAGGATAACAGAGCCCCATGTCGTTGAGAACGAAAATACAAATCCAGTAAGCGAAAATAGAAGTGCCATACAATAGATGAGCAGAACTGTTTGCCGTTCAGTGAAGCCCAGCGCCATGAGTCGGTGGTGAATATGCGAGCGGTCTGCTGCAGAAATCGGCGTTCTTTTTTTCAACCGACGAATGATGGCAAAAAACGTGTCGGAAAGCGGTACCCCTAGGATGATAAGTGGTACTAATAGCGAAATAAAGGTAACATTTTTAAACCCCATTAGCGAAAGCACCGCTATCATATAACCTAGAAAAAGCGCGCCAGTATCCCCCATAAAAATCGAGGCTGGAGGAAAATTGAAAAGTAGGAAGGCCAAAACCGCTGCAACGAGAAGCAGCGCAACTGGAGCTACAAACGCATCGTTTAAAATAAGTGCCATACCAGCGATTGTCATTAATGCAATGATTGAAATCCCACTTGAAAGCCCGTCAAGACCATCAATTAAATTTAACGCATTTATAATAGCAATAATCCAAATCATAGAAATCGGAATCGCCAACCAACCAAAATCGAGTTGTCCATAAAACGGAACATTAATAAATTCAATAACAACATTTCCCCAGACCGTTACACAAAACGCTGCAAGTAACTGCCCTAGAAGCTTCAGCTTAGGTGACAATTCAATAATATCGTCAATAATTCCCGTAGCAATAATGATTAAAGCCCCTATATATACTGGTAAAAAGCCCGTTTTATCAATTGGCGCTAGAAAAAAACCGATTGAAAAGCTTATAAAAATTGCAAGACCACCAAGTGTCGGTGTCACCTTTTTATGGCTGTGTCGTTCCCGCGGCGCATCGACCGCACCTATCCAAATTGCAAATTTACGCACAATTGGAATTAAAATAACCCCCATCAAAAAAGTTACGATACCCCATATGAACAAATCTGTTTCAGCTCCATTCTCTAACCTAGCAAAATCTCCCATTCGGCTTGTGTAAATCGTTGCAAGTTTTTCTCGTCTATTTGAACTCCAAGCCCGGGACCACGCGGAACTTCAATTTCTCCATCTACAAGTTCAAAATTCTCTTTTATTATATCATGTTTAAAATAACGTTTGGTAGCTGAAATATCTCCTGGAAACTGAAATTCTTCCCGAGCTGCCAGTGCCAAATTATGCGCACGTCCGACTCCTGCCTCAAACATCCCTCCGCACCATACAATTAGTCCGTTTTGCTTACAAAACTTCGTGATTTCAAGCGCCTCAGTATGACCACCGACACGCGCCATCTTGAGATTAATTGCTTTCGCACTACCAAACTCATGCGCTTGAAATACATCTGCTGTAGAACGAATATTTTCATCCAAACAAATAGGTGTTCGAATTTGTTTTTGTAAAAAGGCATGATCCGCTAAATCACGCACGCCAAAAGGCTGCTCAATCATGGCAAGACGAAGTTCATCCATCTTTTGAAAAAGCGACGTTTCAGCACGTGTATAAGCCGAATTGGCATCGGCCATCAGAATTAAGTCCGGAAAATTCAATCGTACTGCTTGTAAAAATTCCAAGTCTGAACCCGGTTTAATTTTCACCTTCACACGTTTATATCCCTCGTCTACATATTTCTGAACAAGCGAAACCAGTTCTGACGCCGAGTTTTGAATACCAATACTCACGCCAACTGGAACTACCCTTCGCTTCGCACCTAAATAGGCAGCTAGCGAAACGCGACTACGCTTAGCAAACAAATCATAGCACGCCGAATCAATCGCAGCTTTAGCCATTTCATTCCCTTTTATCCAAGAAAAAAGTTCACGTACATCACTTGGCTTTGTTAGCGTTTTTCTTTTCAGCCCTGGGAGTAAAATCGTTCGAATAATGTATGCAGCTGTATCTAATGTTTCCTCGGTATAATCTGGCAAAAGAAACGCGTCTAGCTCTCCGTATCCAGCCATTCCATTTTCATCCACTAATTTTATAAGAAAAAATGTTTTCTCCTCCAAAATGCCATAACTTGTTCGAAATGGCTCGTTAAGTGGTAGACTTACTTTAAAAAGTTTCGCGCCTTGAATTCTCATTTTCGCACCCTCTTATTTTCACGATTTACAGCTCGCATAAATTGCGGAATTGCAAAAAAACGACGCCATCTTGATGGATTAGTTACAAAGCGATATATCCACTCAATTCGGAGTTTTATAATGATTTTTGGGGCCCTTTTAATTGTTCCAGACAAAATATCAAAAGAACCTCCTACACCCATAAATATCCCTTTTTCAAACATACTGAAGTGCGACATAATCCATTTCTCTTGTGCTGGCGATCCTAATGCCACAAAAATAAAATCAGCATTGGATGCTTTAATTTCTTGAGCAATTTCCGCACTTTCTTTCAAGTTAAAATAGCCATGTCTACAACCGGCCACTGTTAGTTTAGGAAAACTATTCTTCAATTTTTCTTTAAGTGCCTCATTCACTTCTGGCTTAGCGCCTAAAAAATACACTTTTAAGCCATGATGTGAAGCTTCCTTTAAAACACCTTGCATCGTATCAAATCCCGTCACCCGTTCAGGTAGCAGGCTTCCTTGACGCTTAGCGGCCATAATAATTCCAACACCATCCGGCGTAATATAATCCGCCTTTAACACAATTTGCTTAAAGTCAGCATCACTTCTCGTGTTCATCACGATTTCAGGATTCGCCGTCACGACAAAGCGCTTTTTATGTTCTAAAGAATCTTGTAAAAGTTGCCTTATGAAATCAGCTTGTGTTGTATGTATAAAGGGGATTCCTAAGATTTCAACATTTTTTGCGGTCATAATTTCTAACTCCTGTTTTATTGAAGATTATACTTTAGTTTACCATAAAAGCTGTTGAAGTCCTATACTGATAGCGGAAAAACCACACACATATTTGCATGTGGCTTTAAACCATTGCAACTGCTTAGATTATTGTGTTGTTTCTGTGGAGGATTTCTCTAGAAAATTCGGTCTATTGGAATTTAAGTACCTTATTTTTCTAGTTAACACTTCCATGACATAAATTCGATTTTCATCTTTATTGACATAACTTCTTGTTTGCAACTCCCCCACAAGTCCAATTAGCATGCCCTTTTCGCAGTAATTACACATTTCTTCTGCTCTTCTTCCCCATGCGACACACGGCACAAAATCAGCGTCCTGATCAAAGCGCTTCGCTTTTCCAAATCGATTTAATGCCAAAGTGAAATTTAGTACCACTTTGTCATCAGAAGTTATGCGCAATTCGGGGTCCTTCGTAAGTCTGCCTACAATCGTTACTTGATTTATCATTCTCAAAATACCTCATTTCCTAATTTTGAACTATCATACAAGACCTCACTTTTTTTGTAAAAACATTAAAATTACATTTTGAGCAACTAAAATGTCAAAATCAATTGATTTTCTTACGTATTTTTTTATTTTCAAAACTTTTTACCCCTTCAAATTATCATTTTAGGTATTTTTCATTTTTTTTATTTCGTGCTACGATAACTACAGAAATTTATAGCATAAGAAAAGCCTAACTTTTTAAGGTTAGACTCTTCTCTATCATTATTCGGTGTCGCTTAGTGCAACCATAATCTCGGCTTCACAAACGACATCGCCTTCAACTGTGGCTTTTACATTTGCCTTAGCAAGTGCCCCGCGCAATCGCGTGATTTCAGCTTCTAATTTCAACTGATCTCCAGGAACAACTTGACGTTTAAAACGGCATTTATCGATTCCTGCAAACAAACCGATTTTCCCTTTGTTTTCAGGACCTTGCACAATCGCAATTCCACAAGTCTGCGCTAATGCTTCAACAATAAGAACTCCTGGCATTACAGGATATTCAGGAAAATGCCCATTGAAAAAGGGTTCATTCACAGAAACATTTTTTATTGCTACTACTCGTTTGCCGGCTTCCATTTCAACAACTCGATCAACAAGTAAAAATGGATAGCGATGTGGCAAAATTTCTTTTATTTGCTTTATATCTAACATAATTAGCACCTTTCTAACCGCGTTTCTTTTTACCTAGTGATTCTAGAAGCACTCCTGTTCCAATTGCTACAACATCAAGTGGACTTTCAGTAATTAAAACTGGCACCTTTAATTCTTCTGACATTAAATCAGCTAAGCCATGGAGCAATGAACCCCCACCTGTCATGATGATTCCTCGATCAATAATGTCCGCGGATAATTCAGGTGGTGTTTTTTCTAATACTTGTTTAGCAGAGTGGATGATATTTTGCAATGACTCGTGCAATGCTTCTTCCACTTCGTCACTTGATACTGTGACCGTTCGAGGCAGCCCACTAACTAAATCGCGACCACGAATATCCATAGTTTCTTTTTTCAAATCTTTTACTGCAGTTCCAATAGTCATCTTCAATGTTTCTGCAGTTCTCTCACCAATTAATAAATTGTATTTTCGTTTTATGTACTGAAGGATATCTTGATCCCACTGGTTACCTGCAACTTTGACTGACTGACTTGTTACGATATCACCCATGGATAGAACTGCTATATCCGCTGTCCCACCACCAATGTCAACAACCATATTTCCACTTGGCTCAAAGATTTCCATACCTGCGCCAATTGCCGCAACTTTCGGTTCTTCTTCTAAAAAGACTTGTTTCCCGCCACTTTTTTCAGCAACTTCTCTGATTGCTTTTTGCTCCACAGAAGTAATATTTGTTGGGCAACAAATTAAAATACGTGGTCTGGAAAAGAATGTTTTTAGATTTAATTTTTGTAAAAAGAAACGTAACATTTCTTGAACAATATCAAAGTCTGCAATAACGCCATCTTTCATTGGCTTAATGGCGGTAATATCACCTGGTGTACGACCAACCATATTATAGGCTTCTGTTCCTACTGCCAAGACTTCCCCAGTTTTATTATTTACGGCTACTACCGCGGGTTCATTAATTACGATACCTCTACCTTTTACATGAATTAATACATTAGCTGTTCCTAAATCGATTCCAACATCTTTAGCCAAAATTTATTACCCCTTTCTCTGTTGTCTAACAGTCACTACTCTCACATTTTGAATTATAGCATAATTTACTTCTAGTCGAAAACTTTTTTTAAAATAAAAAAAGAACTTTCCAGAAGAAAGTTCTCACTCAGCAATTATTTTGCAAAAATAGCTTCTAACCCTTTTTCATTAATAACTTCATTTGAAACACGTTCAATGTCTGCGCCTAAGCTTCTCAACTTACCATGGAAGTCATTATAACCACGATCCAAATATTTTAATTCCGTTACTTGTGTATAGCCATCTGCAACAAGTCCAGCTAAAATGAGGGCAGCAGCAGCACGTAAATCTGTTGCCGCAACTTCAGCTCCTTGAAGCTTTGCAGGACCATTAATAATAACTGAATGCCCTTCAATTTTCATATCTGCATTCATACGACGCATCTCTTCCACATGCATAAAACGATTTTCAAAAACTGTTTCCGTCATCACGCTAGTTCCTTCACTAAGCATTTGAATGACCATCATTTGCGACTGCATGTCTGTTGGAAACCCTGGATGCGGCATTGTTTTAACATCGACAGCTTTTAATTTTTCCGGACCAATAACTCGAACGCCGGTTTCTTCTTCAATAATTTGCACACCCATCTCTTCAAGCTTAGCAATAAGTGAGCTAATATGTTCTGGAACAGCATCTTCAATAAAAATATTACCTTGTGTAATGGCTGCTGCAATCATGAAAGTGCCTGCTTCAATGCGGTCTGGAATGATAGAATGTTCTGTTGCAGTCAATTCTTGTACACCTTCAATACGAATAACTTCTGTACCGGCTCCGATAACACGTGCGCCCATTTGGTTTAAGAAATTGGCTAAATCAACAATTTCAGGTTCTCTCGCAACATTTTCAATAACTGTTGTTCCTTCAGCAAGCGTTGCCGCCATCATAATATTTTGAGTTGCACCAACACTTGGGAAATCTAAATAAACTTTTGCACCTTTTAAGCGGTCAGCAGTAGCCTCAATATATCCATTTTCGATTTTCACCGTGGCTCCCATAGCTTCAAAACCCTTCAAATGAAGATCTACAGGGCGTGAACCAATTGCACATCCGCCTGGAAGTGCAACTCGTGCACTACCTGTACGCGCTAATAAAGGACCCATAACAACAATGGATGCTCTCATTTTACGGACATATTCAAAAGGAGCATCAGATGAAATTTCACCTGTTGCATCAACAGTCACAACATCGCCTTCAAACGTTACATCTGCTTGTAAGTACTTCAACACTTCATTAATTGTATATACATCCGATAAACTAGGAACATTTGTTAACACACTTTTACCTTTACTCGCAAGGAGTGTAGCAGCAATAACTGGCAATACAGCGTTTTTCGCGCCTTCAACTTTTACGCTACCAGTTAGCTTTTTCCCTCCACGTACAATCATTTTTTCCAAAATATATCCCTCCGCGTTAGTCAAACTTCAAAAAATCTATTTTTAATTTAATTATATGGAATTTAATACACATCTAAATCATTTTAACATCATTGCCACTCAAATATCAACATAATTTAACTAAAAAACAATCTATACTCTATGTTTATTTACCGATTTCACAATTTCTAAACATTTCATTAAAGTAATTGCGTAAGTTGCTTAAATGCTGATAAAAACTCTAAGAAGAAACTGCTTAATAAATAACCAATAACAATAGAGAGAATTGCAAATAAGAGCCTTGCTTGAATCACTCGATTTTTACTGATAAATTTCTCATACCGAACAGCTTGCAATGCCCAAAATACGATAACAATGAACAAGAGATGAGAAATAATGATAGTTGCTGGTTGTTCCATGACAACGTTGTACAAATTAAACACACCTTTATTAAGAAAATAAACACTTGTTCATCTTACCAAAAAAAGCAGTAAAAAGACACGAAAAAGCCCCATTTAATAATGGGACTTTACAGATTTAATGTTTTTTCGCGTGAATTCGGTTAATGGCTTTTTGCAAAGCAACTTGAGCCATGATTTCATCCACTTTTTGATCTTTAGCTTGTTGTAATCGTTCTTCCGCACGCGTTTTCGCACGCTCTGCACGATCAATATCAATATCTTGTTCACGCTCGGCAGTATCAGCCAGAATATTGACTTCCTCGCCGTTCACTTCCATAAAGCCACCATTAACAGCAATCCATTCTTCACCTGACTCTTGCTTCAATCGAACAACATCGATTTTAAGTGGTGCTACAAGTGGTACGTGACCATGTAAGATACCGAGTTCACCGGCCTTGGTTCTGGCGATAACCATATTTGCTTTACCTTCATAAACAGGGCCATCTGGAGTAACGATACTAACGTTTAGTTCACTCACACGTATCTCCTCCTGTTTTTATTAAACTTCGATTCCTTGAGTTTTAGCTTTTTCCAAAACTTCTTCGATACGTCCTACTGAACGGAAAGTATCTTCAGGAATGTGGTCATACTTACCAGCTAAAATATCTTTAAAGCCTTTTACTGTTTCATTTACAGGAACGTAGGAACCGGATTGACCTGTAAATTGTTCAGCAACATGGAAGTTTTGTGACAAGAAGAATTGAACGCGACGCGCACGTGCAACAGCTTGCTTATCTTCATCAGATAATTCATCCATACCTAGAATCGCGATAATGTCTTGCAATTCTTTGTAGCGTTGCAATAATTGTTGTACTTGAGTTGCAACCTCATAATGCTCTTCTCCAACAATTTCTGGAGAAAGCGCACGTGAAGTAGAAGCAAGCGGATCTACCGCTGGATAAATACCTTGTTCAGTTAATTTTCGTTCAAGGTTTGTCGTTGCATCTAAGTGGGCAAAGGTCGTTGCCGGAGCCGGATCCGTATAGTCATCGGCTGGCACATAAATCGCTTGAATAGAAGTAACCGAGCCTACATTTGTAGACGTGATACGTTCTTGAAGCTGACCCATTTCAGTTGCCAAAGTTGGTTGATAACCTACGGCAGATGGCATCCGACCTAACAAGGCAGAAACCTCTGAACCAGCTTGGGTGAAACGGAAAATGTTATCAATGAATAATAGAACATCTTGGTGTTCTACATCACGGAAATATTCAGCAATTGTTAAACCTGTTAAAGCAACACGCATACGCGCACCAGGTGGCTCATTCATTTGGCCAAATACCATGGCTGTTTTTTCAATAACACCAGAATCTTTCATTTCAAAGTAAAGGTCGTTACCTTCACGCGTACGTTCTCCAACACCAGCGAATACCGAAATACCACCATGTTCTTGAGCGATATTATGGATAAGCTCTTGGATTAGTACTGTTTTACCTACGCCGGCTCCACCGAACAAGCCGATTTTACCACCTTTTACGTATGGTGCTAATAAATCTACAACTTTAATTCCTGTTTCAAGAATTTCTGTTGTTGTGGATAGTTGGTCAAAAGTTGGTGCTGAATGGTGAATTTTGTTGCGTACAACGTCATTCGAAATTGGGGCATCTAAATCAATTGTATCTCCTAAAACATTAAATACACGACCTAGCGTGATATTCCCAACAGGTACCGTAATCGGGCTGCCTGTATCCACTACTTCCATACCTCTTTGAATTCCATCAGTGGATGCCATTGCAATTGTACGAACGACATCATCTCCTAATTGGATAGCAACTTCTAAAGTAAGATGATTTGTAGCTTGTTCTTTTGACTGAGTTTGATATTCCACTGTAAGGGCATTGTAGATTTCAGGCAAATTTCCGCCATCAAATTTAACGTCTACAACTGGACCCATTACTTGGATTACTCGTCCTTTCGTCATGCGATTTTTCCTCCTTACTTACGGTTTCGCAGGTTAAGTCGTTTCAAATAGCTTACTATTCGAGCGCGGCTGCACCACCAACGATTTCGGTAATTTCTTGTGTGATCGCAGCTTGGCGAGCACGGTTATACTGAAGTGACAAGTCACCAATTAAATCTTGTGCATTATCAGTCGCGCTTCTCATTGCAGTCATTCTAGCAGCGTGTTCAGCTGCCTTGGCATCGAGTAGCGCCCCGAAAATTAAGCTTTCTACATATTGAGGTAGTAGAACTTCTAGAATTTCTTGTTCGGAAGGTTCAAATTCGTAGACGGTTAAATCTTTTTCGGTTTCTGCGCTTGCATCTTTGAACTGTGTGAGCGGAAGTAATTGCTCACGGCGAAGCTCGCTTGAAATCGAGTTAATGTGATGATTGTAGTAAACAAATACTTCATCATACACACCGTCTTCAAACATTTGAACGGCATTACTTGCAATATCTTTGATTTCAGCAAATGCTGGATGATCTGAGATTCCTTGAACTTCAAGGACAATATTCATCTGGCGTGTTTTGAAGAAATCACGGGCATTACGCCCTATCGCGATAATCGCATATTCTTCACTAGAACTATGCTTGGTCGAAATTTCTTGGAATACTTCTTTAATTACAGAACTATTGTACGAGCCAGCGAGCCCTGTATCAGAAGTAATCACGATGTAACCTGTTCGCTTGACAGGTCTTGAAACTAGCATGGGATGGTCGGAACTGTTTCCTGTCGCAGCAATATGCGTGACAACATCATGGATTTTGGAAACGTAAGGCGCATAAGCACGAGCATTTGATTCCGCTTTTCCAAGTTTCGAAGCCGATACCATCTGCATCGCTTTCGTAATTTGACTGGTTTTCTTCGTCGATGTAATTCGTTGTTTTATATCAATTAAAGATGCCAAAGATTTTCACCACCTTTTATATTCCAATTCGAAAAAATTTATTTTTCCTCGCTTGGAACAAAAGTATTTTTAAATTCATTTAGTGCGCTATCTAGTTTTTCTTCATCAGGAAGAGATTTTGTCGTACGAATCTCTTCTAGCAATTCAGAACGATTATGGTCGAACCATGTATTCATTTCGGACTCAAAACGGAGAACGTCATGAACTGGAATATCGTCCAGATAGTTGTGCACCAATGCATATAAAATTAAAACTTGTTTTTCTACTTTTAAAGGTTTGTGTAAATCTTGTTTCAACACTTCAACTGTGCGTTTACCACGTTCTAGCTTGGCACGCGTTGCTGCATCTAAATCTGACCCGAATTGTGAGAAGGATTCTAGCTCACGATAAGCGGCTAAATCAAGGCGAAGTGTTCCGGCAACTTTTTTCATAGCTTTAATTTGCGCTGATCCACCAACACGGGATACTGAAAGTCCGGCATTAATCGCTGGTCTTACGCCCGAGAAGAATAGGTCAGATTGCAAGAAGATTTGTCCATCAGTAATAGAGATAACATTTGTTGGAATATAAGCGGAAATATCCCCTGCTTGTGTTTCAACAAACGGAAGAGCTGTAATGGAGCCACCACCAAGTGCATCACTTAGTTTTGCTGCACGCTCTAACAAACGGGAATGCAAGTAGAAAACATCCCCTGGATAAGCTTCACGACCTGGAGGACGACGAAGTAGCAAGGAAAGTTCACGGTAAGCTGCCGCTTGTTTGGATAAATCATCATATACGATTAAAACGTGCTTGCCGTTATACATGAATTCTTCACCCATTGCTACACCAGCATAAGGAGCTAGATATAGTAAAGGCGCTGGTTGTGATGCGGCTGCGGTTACTACAATTGTGTAGTCGAGCGCACCATGTTTACGTAAAGTTTCAACAGCTGTACGAACTGTTGATTCTTTTTGGCCGATTGCGACATAAATACAAATCATATCTTGGTCAGCTTGGTTTAAAATGGTGTCAATGGCAACGGATGTTTTACCCGTTTGACGGTCACCGATAATAAGTTCACGTTGTCCGCGACCAATTGGCACAAGGGCATCAATTGCTTTAATACCAGTTTGCAGTGGCTCTGAAACTGATTGACGTTGCATAACGCCTGGTGCAACTGCTTCAATTGGACGGGTACCTGTTGTTTCAATTGGGCCTAGGCCATCAACTGGCTGCCCTAGTGAGTCAACAACACGCCCGATGAGCGCATCACCAACTGGTACTTCCATAATTTTACCTGTACGACGAACTTCATCGCCTTCACGAATTTCAGTGTAAGGGCCTAAAATGATGATACCGACATCATTTGTTTCCAAGTTTTGGGCCATACCCATTACACCATTTGAGAATTCTAATAGTTCTCCGGCCATTGCATTATCAAGTCCATGAGCACGCGCGATACCATCACCGATATAAGTAACAGTTCCTACTTCACTTACTTTTAATTCGCTTTGATAGTTCTCGATTTGCTGCTTAATAATGGAGCTGATTTCTTCAGCCTTAATGCTCATCAATTTCACCCCTCGTTAAAACGGGAACTAGGCTTTTATTTGCCGTTCCATGTCCTTTAATTTCGTTTTTAGACTATCATCATAAATACGGGTTCCGATAACCACACGGATGCCACCTAATAAGGATTTATCTACATGATTTCGAATATGAAGTTTGTTCTTATTTAATTTTTTCGCAAAAGCTGCCGAAATAGCTGCTTGTTCTGCGTCAGAAAGTGGGACAACAGAGTAAACATCTGCTTCCGCTATACCTTCTAAATCATTTACACGCGCCGCGTAGACGTCGGCAATGACCATTAAATAATCTTCACGACCACGATCAATTAATAGAAAGATAAAATCTCGAAGCGTTTCGTTAACATCTTTAAAAACGGCGCTGGCAAGACTTTTCTTTTGCTCAGTCGTAAGTGTCGGATTTTCAAGTAGTTTTACAAAATCTGGATTCGTCGTTAAAGCTTCTTTCACGGTGGAAAGTTCTTCTTTAAACTGCGCAACAAGATTCTTTTCTTCAGCTACTTGAAAAATAGCCGTGGCATAGCGACTTGCAACTTCCAAATCCTTACTCATTTGTCATCGCCTAGCCTTTCGATGTAATCTTGAATCAAATCGCTTTGTGCTTTTTCATCCAGATTTTTCTCGATAACTTTCGATGCAATTAGAACGGATAGAGAGCCGACTTGTTCACGAAGTGCAGAAATAGCATCTTCTTTTTCGCGAACGATTTCGGTTTTGGCTTCTTCTTTTAATCGTTCTGATTCTTGACGTGCCGCTTTAATGATTTCTTCGCGCTCTTTTTCACCAAGTTGCTTGGCATTTTCAATCATAGTTTGCGACTCAACACGTGCTTGTTTTAGTACTTCGCGTTGTTCTGCAAGTAAGCTTTCCGCTTGTGTGCGACTTTCTTCTGCAGAATCTATTTCTGAAGCGATGTGTTCTTCCCGTTCTTTCATCACATTCATAAGTGGTTTCCATGCAAAAATACGAATGAGAACCAATAGAAGTGCAAATGTGAATAACGTAAAGAAACTATCGCCGACTGTAAAACTACCTAAGACTAAATGTGGTTGTAACACGTCTGTTTCACTCCTTTCCAAACATTCGCTAAAAACCTCGCATTTCGTTTACTCAAAGAAACGGGGTGAGATTCCCCGATTTTCTTTGATGACTGATTATTTATTCAGTACCATGAACGCAATTACGACTGCGATGATAGGAAGGGCTTCAACCAAACCGATACCGATAAACATGATTGTTTGTAGCATGGAACGAGCTTCTGGTTGACGAGCAACCCCCTCGACTGTTTTAGAAACAATAAGACCATTACCAATACCTGCACCCAGTGCACCTAAACCTACTGCGATTGCAGCTGCAATAACACCTAAAGACATAATTAATATCCTCCTCAAATTCTTGTTTTATTTTTAATTTATACGAATTGCTTAATGTTCATCACTAACTTTGTGTGACATATAAACCATTGTTAACATTGTGAAAATATAGGCTTGGATTGCTCCGATGAATACTGAGAACCCTTGCCATGCAAGTGCCGGAATAATAGCAAGAACTCCGGTAAACACATTAATATGCGCAAGTTGTGTTGCGATAATAGTAAGCAAAACTTCACCGGCAAATATATTACCGTAGAGCCGCAATCCAAGTGTTAATGTGTTGGCAAATTCTTCCACTAATTTTAATGGAAATAGAAATTTCATTGGGCTAAAGTATGTGCCCACAAAATAATGTTTGAATCCTCGCATTTTAACACCATAATAATGAGTTAGTGCCAATACCATAATGGCAAGTGTTAAAGTTACAATTGGATCAGCTGTGGGTGAACGCCACCATACTTCATCGTGAACAGAAACGGAAGTAATAACCCCCAGCATATTTGCCACGAAAATAAACATTATTAGAGTAATACCTAACACATGAAATCTTCCACCAGTTTTCCAGTCCATATTACTGTTGATAATACCGCGCACAAAATCCATCACCCATTCGATGAAATTTTGTTTTCCTGTAGGCCGGCGTTTTAAGTTCCGTGTACAGAGAATAGCAATTGCTAGAACGATAATGCAAGTAATAGAAATCATTAGGACATTAGATAAATTGAAATCTAATCCTAAGAAACGGACCACGGGAAAGTTTTCTTCCAATTTGGTTCACCCCTCTCTTTTTGTTAACTTTTTTTTCTCCGATATAAGGAATAGAGTATGAAATCTAAAAAGATGACTGCATAGGCAATCCCTAGACCAATTATCACGCTATAGATATGAAAGTATTCAGGAATTTGAGTTGCGATCATTGTCGCAAGTACCATACTCCCCATTCTTGCTGTTGTTCCCATACCATAAAATCTTTTGTTTTCAGCCAGTGCCCTTGTCATTGCCTGCGTCCGTCTCATGAGCAGCCAGTAATTAAACCAGCCAACGATTAGTCCCAGTTTTAGCCCTAAGAAAATATGTACATATGGCGTGAGAAACCATCCAATGAGGCATAGAGCAATAAAAATAACAAGATACTTCTGATGACGATGGTACATTCCTATTAGCGATTCTAACATGTAGTTGCAGTCCTTTCTGTTTCAGTTGTATTTCCCAAATTGCTTCATCATTCGGAGCAAGTTGTAAAACTTTGTGAAAACAGACACATTTTACAACTATTTTTATTTCCTCGCGACACATGAAAGCCTTATCAGCGTGTCAGTTCTAAGAATACAACAGAAAAAAGGGAAAAGTCAATATACTTTCACAAAACCATCATATTCTTACTAGATAATAGTACCATAATCTAGCGAAGGCATAAAATATTTGACTGCGTTTTTGTTAAAAAAAGCTAAAAATCTCATTTACAAGGAATCTACCAAAAATAAACACCTCCGATTCGCTGAAAAGAACCGTGCTATAATTTGATTTCGTATCGTGTTTATTTTCACAAACAACGCTAAAATAAAAAAAGCTTTCACCTATATTGGCAAAAGACTTCATTATTTTGCAAACAACGCAAACCAAAAGTTCTTTCCCAATAAAAGAACGGAAAAAACCATGATTCATCATCCTAATTATATAACGCCCAAGCATCCTCTAAATTCTGTCAGCACAAGTGCCGGCGGGATTCGTATGAATGCTTTACAGCGTTCTATCCCTAGGTTAAATGAAAAGCTAGTTTTTTGGGCTCTCTAGTTTATAACATTGAACATCTTATCACATGTTCACCAAAACCTCTAGTCAAATCTGATCATGTAACACATCTGTAACAATAATGCGGTTTCATTTTGTTTCTACATCAAAGCGACCACAAAACGTAGTCGCTTAAATCTTATATTTTAAAATCAGTTGGGCGCTTCGTCCCATTAAAATGATGCGAAATTGCTTCTAAAATCCGTTTGGAGGCTTCTCCGTCACCATACGGATTGGCCGCTTGACTCATTTTATCATGTGCTTCTTTGGAATCGAGCAAAAGAAGAGCTTCCTTGATTAGCGATTCTTTTGCGGTACCAATTAGCTTTAGCGTGCCGGCTTCGACTCCTTCGGGGCGTTCAGTTGTATCGCGCAGGACTAGGACGGGAACGCCCATGCCAGGCGCTTCTTCTTGGACGCCGCCGGAATCTGTGAATACAAGGTAGGCTTTCTTTAAGAAGTTATGGAAATCAATTGCGTCAAGCGGTTCAATGAGGTGGATTCGGTCGTGGCCACCTAAAATTGCCATTGCTTTTTCGCGCACTGCAGGATTTTTGTGCATCGGATAAACAAGCTCAACATCTTCTCTTTCCTCGACGATTTGGCGCACTCCTTCAAACATGCCTTGCATGGGGGCACCTAAATTTTCGCGACGGTGCGCGGTCATAAGAATAAGACGGTTGTCGCCTAATTTATCCAGAATCGGATGACTGTAGTTGTCTTGAACGGTAGTTTCCAGTGCATCGATTGCGGTATTCCCTGTTATGAAAATCGTTTCTTCTACTTTATTTTCGCGTAAAAGGTTTTCTTTCGATGTTTCTGTTGGTGAAAAATGCAAGTCAGCCATTACGCCCGTTAGCTGGCGGTTCATCTCTTCTGGAAAAGGTGAATATTTGTTCCATGTTCTTAGGCCTGCTTCAACGTGTCCGATAGCGGTTTGCTCATAAAAGGCTGCTAGTGCCGCCGCAAAACTTGTCGTTGTATCTCCGTGAACGAGCACGATATCGGGCTTTTGCTCGCGAATAACCTCAACTAGTCCAGATAGAACGCGCGACGTGATGTCGCTAAGTGTTTGGCCTGCTTGCATAATGTTTAAATCTATGTCTGGCTTTACTTTGAAGATTTCAAGTACCTGATCTAACATTTCTCGATGTTGCGCGGTAATAACGACCGTCGACTCGAATTTTTCGGGTGCGCTTTCTAATGCTAAAACGAGCGGCGCCATTTTAATCGCTTCTGGTCGTGTTCCAAAAACACTCATGACTTTAATCTTTTTCATCATACAGACTCCTTAGGTTATTTCGTTCCGAATAAACGATCTCCTGCATCGCCCAAACCAGGTACGATGTAGCCTTCTTCGTTTAGTTTTTCATCTAATCCAGCAATGTAGATTTCCACATCTGGATGCGCTTTTTGCAAGGCTTTTACGCCTTCTGGTGCAGCGACAAGACACATAAATTTCATGTTTTTAGCCCCGCGTTTTTTAAGTGCATCAATGGCCATAATTGCGGAGCCACCTGTTGCAAGCATTGGATCCACGACGATGAAAAGTCGTTCCTCCACGTCAGATGGTAGCTTAACAAAATATTCAACTGGCTCAAGTGTGTCGTGATCGCGGTATAGACCGACGTGTCCGACTTTCGCTGCTGGAATCAGTTTTAGAATGCCATCTTGAAGTCCTAGTCCTGCGCGTAAAATGGGGACTACGCCTAGCTTTTTCCCTACAAGTGATTTCGCTTTTGTCACTTGAATTGGCGTTTCCACTTCCACTTCTTCCAGTTCCATATCGCGCGTAATTTCATAAGCCATTAAAGTTGCCACTTCGTCAACAAGTTCACGGAACGCTTTTGTCCCCGTATCTTTATCTCGAATAATCGTTAATTTGTGTTGGATAAGTGGATGATTTAAAACATGTACTTCCGCCATTTTCTTCTCTCTCCTTTAAATTCAAAAATTACCTCTACATTATTGTATCAGAACATCGCACGAGTGCAATACAAAAAACTATTACTTTTTAACAAAAAAAAGAAGCAGACCGAAAAGATCCACTTCTTTATACTGTTTAAAGCTCCGGATAGAGCGGGTATTGGCTTGTTAATTCGCTTACCTGCGTTCCGACTTCCTCTAGGACACTTTCGTCCTCTAAGTTATGCAAGACCTTGGCAATAAGCTCACCGACGATTTGCGTTGCGGCCGTGTCAAAGCCACGTGTCGTGATTGCTGCTGTCCCAACACGAATGCCGCTCGTTACAAACGGACTTTCCGTTTCAAATGGAATGGCGTTCTTGTTGACCGTAATTCCAACGCTATCAAGCGCCTCTTCGGCTGCCTTGCCTGTAATTCCCAACTGATTTAAATCAATGAGTAATAAATGATTATCCGTGCCGCCAGTTAAAACTTGAACCCCATTTTCCTCAAGCGTCTTAGCAAGCTGTTTCGAATTTTCAATAATCCGTGCCGCATACGTTTTAAATTCTGGTTGAAGTGCCTCGCCAAAGGCAACCGCCTTACCAGCAATGACGTGCATTAGCGGACCACCTTGAATGCCTGGGAAGATGGCTTTATTAATTTTTGCTTCCCATTCAGCTTTCGCCAAAATAAGACCGCCGCGTGGGCCACGCAACGTTTTATGTGTGGTTGTCGTTACAAAATCGGCATATTCTACAGGATTTTGATGTAGGCCTGCCGCCACTAAACCAGCGATATGCGCCATGTCTACCATTAAGTATGCGCCCACTTCATCCGCAATTTCACGGAATTTCGCAAAATCAATGGCGCGCGGATAAGCACTTGCCCCTGCGACAATCATTTTTGGTTTGTGTTCTAACGCTGTTGCTCTTACAATATCATAATCAATTTGCTTCGTTTCTTTACTCACACCATATTCAACAAAATTGTACAATAAGCCACTAAAATTAACTGGGCTTCCGTGCGTTAAATGTCCACCGTGCGCTAAATTCATCCCTAGAACAGTGTCCCCAGGCGTTAATACAGCTTGATAAACGGCCATATTCGCTTGTGCTCCGGAATGCGGTTGCACGTTGGCATATTCAGCACCAAACAATTGTTTGGCACGATCTCTTGCTAAGTCCTCCACAATATCCACGTACTCACAACCACCATAGTAACGTTTACGCGGATATCCTTCTGCATACTTGTTTGTCAGTACCGATCCCATAGCTTCCATCACTTGTTCGCTAACAAAATTTTCAGATGCAATTAACTCAATGTTATTTCTTTGTCTTCCAAGTTCTAAACGAATCGCATCAAAAACTTCCTTGTCTTGCTTTTGCAGATAAACCAATACGAGGACCCCCATCCTTTTTTTATTATAGTGTGAATTTTTGTATTATCCATAATATTACTTGAATCTGGATGAAAATCAAGTATTTTTTGCGATTTTTTAGTAAATTTTGAAAGTGAAGCGTTTCACTCAGAAAAACCGCTCCACAACTCATTCAGTTAGTTAAGTATTTATTGCCAGCTGCTTTTTCTAAACGGTTCATAATCGCTTCACCAATTCCATCTCTGTCATATGGTTCTGCTAAAATGAGCGTTACGTCTGTATGATCAAAAAGACGTAAGCCGTCATATAAGCGTCTTGCGATATCTTCCATTTTTTGTTTGCTGCCGATTTTAATTATATTTACGGACGCATTAATTTCGCTGGCGAGTTCATCTGAAACTAGCAAGCCAACACTTTCGCCATTTTCCTCAGCCTGTTTAATTTGCTCTTTCCAAAAAGCAATATCGCCTTTTACGAGATAAACTGGTGCTTCAGGGGCGTAATGGGTATATTTCATGCCCGGTGCTCTTGGGGTTTCTTCTTTTGTTTCAATATTTTTAGCTGATTTCACTTGACCGATAACTTTTTCAATTTGTTCGATTGATACGCCACCAGGGCGCAAAATAGTTGGTATTTCTTCTGCAAAATCGATAACAGTTGATTCTAAGCCTACGCCTGTGCTTCCGCCGTCAATAATGGCGGCAATTTTTCCGGTTAAATCTTCTTCTACGTGCCGAGCGGTTGTTGGACTTGGACGTCCAGAACGATTAGCACTCGGGGCAGCTACTGGGCGCCCTGTTAGGCGAAGCAATTCTAAGCCTACTGGATGAACAGGCATCCGCACACCGACTGTATCTAATCCAGCGGTTGCATTTTTCGCAATACTACCTTTTTTCATTGGCAAAATAAGCGTAAGAGGCCCTGGCCAAAACACATCAATTAATTTTTGTGCTTTTTTAGGAATTCGCTCGATGAACTCGTCCATTTGGCTCGCACTCGCAATGTGGACAATAAGCGGATTATCAGACGGGCGTCCTTTTGCTTCAAAAATTTTCTGTACGGCTTTTTCATTTGTTGCATCTGCTCCTAAGCCATACACGGTTTCTGTCGGGAATGCGACTGTTTCGCCGTTTCTTAGAAGCTCTGCTGCTTCGTTATAAATCTGTTTGCCTTGATCAATATTCCAAAGTTTCGTTTCCATCTTTGAAAAACTCCTTTTTTGACTTCTATTCTCTATTTTAACCGTTTTAAAGCTTTTTTTCACCCGTCTAACTAAAAAAATCGGCATATTTCCGATGAAACTGGGAAATTACGCCAAATATAAAACTAAATCAGTTATCCACATTCTGTGGATAATAATTTTGTCAATGGGGATAAGTTTTTGTGAACCTGTGGATAATGTTAATAAATGTGTTGATAAGTGGATTTTTAATATTAAAATTTGGTTAAAAATATTTTTTTGCACAAATTGTTATCCACAGATGAAAATAAAATTTAAGACGCACCTTCGCAGGAACGTCTTTATACCAACATATTTGAGCAAACCACAATGCGATCTTTATTGTTAATATCTTTGTGGATAACTACTTCTGCTTGTGGAAAACTTTTTTGCAATAATTTTTGGACGGCTTTGCCTTGTGCATAACCAATTTCAAGTCCAATCCAAAACTTTTCATTGACTAGCTGGGGTAAATCATTAGCGAGGCGCTCATACATTGCTAAGCCTTCGTTTTCGGCAAATAGCGCAAGCTCTGGTTCATTTTTCAACACATAATCGGACATTTCTTTTCGCTCGACTTCCGCAATATACGGCGGATTGGCAACAATCATATCAAAAGTTCGGGCTGCCGCCTTGAACGCTGCTACTAAATCGGTCTGAACGAGCTCCACTTCCACTTCTAAAACTCGGCTATTTTTTTCTGCTACTAAAAGAGCTTCTTTGGATATGTCTGAAGCCGCTACAGTGAGACGTGGCACGCTTTTTTTCAGCGCGACAGCAATTGCTCCACTTCCTGTACAAATGTCTAAAACCGTGCGTATCGCTTCTTTCTGGGCTACTCGTTCTGCAAGCAAAACGAGTTCTTCCGTTTCCGGACGTGGAATAAGCACGTTTTGATCCACATAAAAATCAAAACCATAAAATGGCGCTGTATTTAAAATGTACTGGACGGGCTCACCGTCTAAATAACGTTTAAAATCCGCCTGAAACTGCGCTTCGCTTTCAGCAGAAAGCCCATCCGAAAGGCGCGTCCACAATTCTGACCTTGTGTATTCTAGGCGTGTTTCAAGTAAAATTTCAGCGGCATTTAGATCTAAATGCCGCTCTTCTAGAATTTGTTTTGCTTCTTTTAGTACCGAAGAAATTGTTTTATTCTGCATCGTTTAAATGCTCCAGCTTGCTCGTTTGATCTTCCAAAATGAGCACATCGATAATTTCATCCAATTTCCCTTCCATAATTTGGTCGAGTTTTTGAATCGTTAAGCCGATGCGGTGATCCGTCACACGATTTTGCGGGTAGTTGTATGTCCGAATCCGCTCCGAGCGGTCGCCTGTTCCAACAGCCGATTTACGCGTTGCATCGTATTCTTCGCGCGCTTCGCTTTCAAACTTGTCAAAAACACGTGCGCGTAAAACTTTCATCGCTTTTTCTTTATTTTTAATTTGTGAACGTTCATCTTGCATGGACACCACAATCCCAGTCGGAATATGTGTTAATCGAACGGCTGACATCGTCGTATTGACACTTTGTCCGCCAGCCCCAGTTGAGGCGAACGTATCTGTGCGAATATCTTTATCTTGAATATCGATTTCAACATCTTCCGCTTCTGGTAAAATTGCAACGGTTGCCGTGGACGTATGAATGCGCCCGCCAGATTCGGTTTCTGGGACACGCTGAACACGGTGAGCGCCGTTTTCGTACTTTAGGCGAGAATATGCTCCGTCACCTGTAATCATGGCGATAACTTCTTTGTAGCCACCAATTCCGGTTGGGTTTGCGTCCATAATTTCTACTTTGTAGCCACGCGATTCTGCATAGCGACTGTACATTCGGAATAAGTCACCAGCGAATAAAGCCGCCTCATCGCCGCCCGCCGCCCCGCGGATTTCCATAATAACGTTTTTATCATCATTTGGATCTTTGGGTACAAGTAAAAGTTTCATTTTTTCTTCGAGCTCTATTTTTTCTTCCTGCAAGCCAGAAAGTTCTTCCTTCGCCATTTCGCGCATATCGTCGTCGAGCTTTTCCGAAAGAAGCTCTTTTGTTTCCTCAATTTGACTCGTCACTTCTTTATAATGACGATAAGTTTCAACCGTTTCAGCAATTCCCGACTGTTCCTTTGACAAATCACGCAAACGCTTTGGATCAGATACAACTTCTGGATCACTTAAAAGTTCATTTAGTTCCTCGTAGCGGTTTTCCACCGCTTGTAATCGGTCATACATATTCTTAGCACCTCACTTAATCTGCTATCGGCGGATGAGCGTGACATTTCCGACAAACTGGATAGTACTGGTCATTTCCACCAATTAAAATTTGTTCTCCTGTATAAACAGGCTTCCCTTGGTCGTCTACACGTAAAACCATCGTTGCTTTTTTGGCACAAAACCAACAAATCGTTTTCATTTCTTCGATTTTATCCGCATAGAGTAGTAAATATTTCGATCCTTCGAAAAGCTCATTTTGAAAATCATTCTTCAAACCATACGCAATAACTGGAATCCCTAATTCATCCACAATATTGGCCAGTTCAAACACATGATGTTTTTCTAAAAACTGCGATTCATCTAAAAGCACACAAAATGGTCGTGGATGCATTCTTTTCACTTCTTCAAAAATATTCGTATCCGAGAAAACCGGTGTCGCATCACGTTTTAAACCAATACGGCTAGAAATCACGCCCACCTTATCGCGGTCATCAATTCCTGATGTAAAAATCACAACTGGTTTATTTTGCTCTTCATAATTATGAGCCACTTTTAAAATTTCAATTGTTTTACCGCTATTCATTGCCCCGTATCTAAAAAATAACTGCGCCATCACCTTTGCCCCTTTTCTTAAACTCTTTTCCTATTCTAACACAGCCGAAGAAAAATTGGGATAATGAACAAAAAAAATCGAGTGCAAAAAGCACTCAATTTTAGAATTTATTCAAATACAAGCGAGCCGCTCCCCTCAACTTCAAGCGCAAGCACATTCGCCTCCGCATCAAAGCCTTGAAGCACACTCATTAGGTTTGTTTTCTTGTCATGCGGGGCAAAAATTAAAATCGTCGGACCTGCACCACTTAAACAAGTCGCGTAAGCACCTTCTGCGCGCGCAATTTCGCGAATTTTAACAAGATGAGGCACTAGCTTTGCACGATATTTTTCGTGCCATAAATCGCGCTCCATCATCTCTCCCGCAAGCGTCATGTCATTTTGGAGCACGGCCGCAATCATCACGTTCGAAATCGCGCTCGCAGACACCGCCTCTTTATACGCAAGCATTTCGGGCAAAACATTACGACTCTCACTGGTTAAAAGCTCCGTTTTAGGAATAAACGCTAAAATCGCGCAATTTGGAAACAGGTGACGCACATAAAAATCAGCGTCCTTAAGTTTTGCGCCTACGACCAAGTTGCCGAGCACGGCTGGCGCCACGTTATCTGGATGCCCTTCAATTTCAGCCGCGATTTCAACTTTCCGTTCTTTCGACAAGCCAAGATTTCCTAGAAAATTCGCGAGTTCAATTCCCGAAACAACAGCAGCCGAGCTACTCCCCAAACCGCGTGCAGTTGGAATATCGCACGTCATTTTAAGCGCATGCGGCGTTAAATCTGGCACAAGCGATAACGCCGTCGAGATAATGACATTCGTTTCGTCATTCGGGATGCCGCCGCCTAAGTCATGCTCAATATGCCATTTTGAGCTAGCTTCCCCAATTTCAAGCGTCAAGTAAAGAGTTAGCGCGAGACCGCACGAATCAAATCCCGGCCCTAGATTGGCAGTCGTTGCAGGTACACGGATACGCATTAGGCGTTCACTCCGTTTTGCAGGTGCGCGCGCATTTCATCGACGTTTTCAGCATGAATGATGTTAAAATCATGCACACTCATCGCCGTGTCAGGGTCTTTAAGGCCATTTCCAGTAAACACACAAACAACGGTTTGACCCGGCTTGATTTTACCATTTTTCACATGTTGAATGACGCCTGCAAGCGATGCGGCTGAACCCGGTTCGATAAACACGCCGTCTTGCCTAGCCACTTTTTTGTATGCATTTACAATTTCATCATCTGTCACGGAGTCGATATAGCCATTTGATTCGTCGCGTGCAGCTTCTGCCAAACTCCAACTCGCAGGATTCCCAATTCGAATCGCCGTCGCAATCGTTTCCGGATTCGCAATTGGTTCGCCTTTTACGATTGCCGCTGCCCCTTCCGCTTCAAAGCCGTGCATCGCCGGACGTCCAGACGCGAATTTGTCGTCCCATTCTTTGAACCCTTTCCAGTAAGCCGAAATATTTCCCGCATTGCCAACTGGGATGGCCAAAACATCTGGTGCCTGTCCAAGCTGTTCGCAAATTTCAAACGCAGCCGTCTTTTGACCCTCTAGGCGGTAAGGGTTGACTGAATTTACGAGAGTCACCGCTTCCGTTTCTGCTAATTTTCTAACCGAATCAAGGGCTTCGTCAAAGTTCCCCTGAATCGCGATGATGTCGGCGCCGTACATAACAGCCTGTGCGAGTTTCCCGAGTGCCACTTTGCCGTCCGGGATAACGATGTATGCTTTCATACCCGCACGAGTTGCGTAGGCTGCCGCTGCCGCTGATGTGTTCCCCGTCGAGGCGCAAATAACCGCCTCAGCACCTTCCTCTTTCGCTTTCGCAACCGCCATGACCATGCCACGGTCCTTAAACGAGCCCGTCGGATTTAGTCCTTCGTATTTGCCGTACAAGTTCACACCCAACTCTTTGGATAAATGAGGCAAAGGAATAAGTGGCGTATTGCCTTCCGCAAGCGAGATGAGCGGTGTACGTTCTGAAATCGGTAAAAAATCTTTATATTTATCAAGAAGTCCTTTATACATATTACTTAACCCTCCACAACTGCATATTTAGTCAAAATGCGTATTTCTGGTTCTTCTTCTGCGCGGTTTAGTGCCACACTTAGTTGCGCCTTGCTAATTGAATGCGTCACGATCACAACCGTTGCCGTGAATTCATTGAGTGGCTCCTGAATAATTTTATCAAATCCGACGCCAGCTTCAGCAAAAATTTGCGTTAATTTTAAAAATGTCCCCGTCTTGTCGTCCATTTCCAAACGTAAATAATACTTGGAGTAAACTTTTTCTTTTGGCGTATGTTTCGTTTCGTGAATGAAGCTATTAAACGCGTTTCCGTTTGTGCCAAGCTTACTATTTTTCGCCACCGTAATTAAATCGCTGACAACGCTAGTCGCGGTTGGCAATTCGCCAGCGCCAGGACCGTAAAACATTGTTTCGCCTACTGCTGCACCGGTTACAAAAACCGCATTATTCTCATAGTTCACTCCCGACAACGGGTGTGCTCTTGGAAGCAGAACTGGTCCAACGTCAACACTTACCGAACCGTCTACTTCTTCCGCACGGCCAACAAGTTTCACCTTGTATCCTAATTGATAGGCTGTCGAAATGTCTAGCGGAGAAATTCCACGAATACCCGTTGTTTCGACATCATCTAAACGAACATTCATACCGAACGCTAGTCGTGTTAAAATAACCATTTTGCGCGCCGCATCAATTCCGTCCACATCACTTGTTGGATCAGCTTCTGCAAAACCTAGGTCTTGCGCTTCTTTTAAAACATCATCATAACTTTTATTTTCAGTAGTCATTTTTGTTAGCATGTAATTGGTCGTCCCGTTTACAATACCCATCACTTTTTGTATTTTATCTGCCGCTAAGCTGTTTACAATTGTTCGTAAAATCGGAATGCCGCCTGCCACACTTGCCTCATAAAATAAATCGCAACCATTTTCCTGTGCAACCGTAACAAGTTCATCTCCGTGGATAGCAATTAAATCTTTATTCGCTGTTACAACATGTTTCTTGGCTTTCAATGCGCGCAAAATATACTCACGTGCAATATCAATGCTACCCATAACCTCAACAACAACCGCAATTTCTGGATCTTCAAAAATATCATCCGGTGTGGTCGTAAGTGTAAAACCTTTCGCCTCGTATCTGCGATTTTTTTCAAGATCACGAACAAGCACTGTTTTAACGGTAATATTGTAGCCCGTCACTTGACTAATTTTTTCTTGGTGTTCTTCTAAAATATGAATGACGCCACTGCCGACTGTCCCAAAGCCTAGCACGCCTACTTGTAAATTTGCTTTCACATGAAAACCTCCTTATTAAATTGTTCACTTTTCAAAAAAGTAATTAGTGCTATTATACGCAAATCCTGACATAAAAGTAAAGCTCATTTGCGAACTTTCCCATTTTTTTAATTTAACTGACAACTTTTCGTCAAAAAGAAAAACACACCCCATTAAATGAGGTGTGCGCAGTATTTCGATTATTAAGCTTCCAACATACAGAATTATTTGATTCCGTATTTTTTGTTGAAGCGGTCCACACGTCCGTCGGCAGTCGCGTGTTTTTGTTTACCAGTATAGAATGGGTGTGAATCAGAAGAGATTTCGACACGTAGTAACGGATATTCGTTACCATCTTCCCATTGAATAGTTTCACTTGAATGTTTAGTAGAACCAGACAAGAATTTGAAATCAGTACTAGTATCAACGAAAACAACTGGACGGTATTCAGGATGAATTCCAGCTTTCATTTCTTTTCAACTCCTTCGCCCTGAATCATCTGAAACAGAGTAATTAACTGCAGAAAACACACAGTACAATAATTATAACAAGCACAGCGAAAACAAGCAACAGTTATTTTTTAAACATTTGTTCTTGTAACAGCTCAAAAAAGGCCTGATTCGTATCTGTCTTTTTCATCGAACGAATAAATCGCTCTGACATATCTAGCGAGTCCCCTTGAAGCGGCATTGTTTTTCTGATTTTCCAAAGCTGCTCTAATTTTTCTTTTGGAAGCAGCAACTCTTCTTTACGCGTACCTGAACGGCGAATATCAATCGCAGGGAAAACACGACGCTCAGCAAGTTGACGGTCCAAATGAAGCTCCATATTACCCGTACCTTTAAACTCTTCGTAAATCACATCGTCCATTCGCGAACCCGTATCAACTAAAGCAGTTGCCAAAATCGTCAGACTCCCGCCTTCTTCAATGTTACGCGCCGCTCCGAAAAAGCGTTTCGGACGGTGGAAAGCCGCTGGATCAATCCCACCTGAAAGCGTTCGGCCACTTGGCGGAATAACCAAATTATACGCACGCGCCAGACGAGTAATGCTGTCCATCAAAATAATGACGTCACGCTTCTGTTCTACAAGACGCATCGCACGTTCTAAAACGAGTTCGGCGACTTTAATATGATTTTCCGGAACTTCATCAAATGTTGAACTAGCAACGTCCGCTGAGACCGACCGTTCAATATCCGTTACCTCTTCTGGACGCTCATCAATTAAAAGTACGATTAGTTCGGCTTCCGGGTGGTTCATCGTAATTGCATTCGCAATTTCCTTAAGCAAAATCGTCTTCCCTGCCTTAGGTGGCGCAACAATTAGCCCCCGCTGACCAAAACCGATGGGCGCAACCATATCAATCATTCGCATTGAAATTGGGAATTTCCCTGTTTCAAGCGCCATCTGTTTATCCGGATAGAGCGGCGTCAAGCCAGGAAAATGCACACGTTCTTTCGCCACTTCAGGATTCTCACCATTGACTGCTTCTACGTGTAGCAAACCAAAATAGCGTTCATTTTCTTTTGGCGGACGCACCTTTCCAGAAACTTTATCACCTGTTCGTAAATCAAATCGTCTAATTTGCGAGGCCGAAATATAAATATCCTCCGAACTTGGCGAATAATTAATTGGGCGCAAAAAACCGAACCCTTCAGAGGGAATGATGTCTAAAACGCCTTCCATGAAGAAAAATCCCTCTTTCTCCGCATTCGATTTCAATAGCGCAAAAATAAGTTCTTTTTTCGTTAATTTGCTATAATACGCAATTTTGTGTTCTTTCGCAAGCGCATAAATCTCTTTGATTGTCAGGCTCTCTAAATATGCTATGGACAGTTTAGCCATATGTGTACCACCTTTTTTTATTTTTGTTTAAACTAGGGATTTGAAATAAATGGAAGGAAAAGACGGGGCAGAGGAATTGCCCCGCTTTTGTTTTAGAAGGCTATGCCAAATTGCTTTCGGCGATTTCTTTATAAATATCCGCTCCTAAATCGGAGAGTTTTTGAATAATATTCCCGTAACCGCGCTCAATATGCTCAACGCCTAAAATTTCCGTTTGGCCTTCAGCAAGCAAACCAGCGATTACAAGGGCGGCGCCCGCGCGGAGATCGGTTGCCGTTACGCGTGCACCAGAAAGGGGTGTTTTCCCGTAAATAACAGCCGTTCGTTCATTTTGTTTAAACTGCCCGCCCATGCGCATGAGCTCGGCGATATGCTTAAACCTGCTCGGGTAGATTGTGTCCGTCACAATGCTGTCCCCGTCCGCTTGTGTTAAAAGCGTCGTAAATGGTTGCTGCAAATCCGTTGGGAATCCAGGGTAGACGTAGGTTTTCACGTCCACTTTTTTAAAGGCAATGGCTTTTTTGACTAAAATGGAGTCTTCTGAAATCTCTAACGGAACGCCCATTTCGGCTAATTTCGCCGTAATCCCCTCCAAATGATCTGGAATGACATTTTGAATCTCAACGCCGTCGCCTATTGCGGCCGCTGCAATCATATATGTCCCCGCTTCGATTCTGTCCGGAATAATTGTGTGGTGACAACCGTGTAGTTTCGGCACGCCAGTAATGCGAATAGTGTCCGTTCCGGCCCCTTTAATGTTCGCGCCCATATTAGACAACAAGGTAGCAACATCAATGATTTCCGGCTCTTTTGCCGCATTTTCAATAATCGTCTTACCTTCTGCTAAAACAGCAGCAAGCATAATATTAATGGTGGCACCTACACTGACAACATCCATGTAAATTCGCGCGCCACGCAATTTGTCGGCACGCAAATAGATTGCGCCTTGCTCGTTAGTTACCGTTGCGCCTAGCGCCTCAAAACCTTTAATATGCTGATCAATTGGTCGCGGCCCCAAATAACATCCGCCTGGCAAACCAACAACCGCCTTTTTAAATTTACCAAGAAGCGCGCCCATCAAATAATAAGAAGCACGTAATTTTTTTACATTTCCATTCGGAAGTGGCATATCCACAATAGTACTAGGGTCAATAATCGCGGTTTGGCTATCCGACTTCACTGAACCACCTAGTTCAGAAACAATATCATACAATGTATGAACATCAGAAATGTCTGGAAGACCTTCAATCGTCACTTCAGAATCTGCCAAAATAGCTGCTGGAATTAAAGCTACCGCGCTATTTTTAGCCCCATCTACGACAACTTTTCCAGAAAGTCGTTTTCCCCCATTAATTACTAACCGATTTTCCATGCCAATCCCTCTTTCTTTTAATCTCACTTGCTATTATCTCTAAATCCTAACACGTTTGCAAGCTAATCGCCACTAAACCCGCTTACTGCTCGGATTTCTTCGTCATTTTATTTTTATCCGGAATAGCAATTGCAATTGCACCAAAAACAATACAACTATAATACGTAATGATGCGCCACAAAAGTAGCGCCGTTAAAAGTTTCACGGAAACGAGCAGCGGCCCAAACAATAGCGTAAAGGTATATTCCGCACCACCCGTTCCACCAGGCGTCGGCACAACTGTCGCAAACATCATAATAAACGCATGGAACGTTATCACCATAAAAAGATTTAAATTCGAAACCCCTATTCCTAGTAAAATAAAATAGGGAATGACGAAATACGCCCAAAGTTGCAAACTCGTATATATGCTCGCACTCCAAATGAGCTTCCTGTCATGACTAATACGCCCACTTTCTTCATGAAAAGACGCAATTTTATCATCGACAACCGCTTGAATTTTTTGGATCCGTTCTTTCTTCATGAACCAACTAAACGGCTTCAAAATAAGGTGAACCAATTTCGCAGTGAAGCGGTAACTTTTCCCTACTAAGATAAGTCCAACGACTACCGCCAAATGCACGGTGAAGCCAATTAAAACCAGATATTTAACTTGTGGGAGAGCGCCTGTTAATAAATAGTGAAAACCAAAAATGAGGACGACGATGAAATTGATGACAATCATCGCCTGATAAATGATGAATTTAAATAATAAGATGGAGCTTGCGACACCAATGTCTAGCCCTTTCTTTACGAGCGCGTATAATTGCGCGGGTTGTCCGCCTGCTTGCATCGGGGTGATTGTATTGAAGAACTGACCAATCATCGTAATGCGGAACGAGGAAAAAAAATTTTCTTTTTGGAAAGTAGGCAAAATGCTTTTATGTAACACAACCGCTTCAAAAAGCCAGTAAATCAGCATAAACAAAAATGCAACGAGCAGCCACCATACATTGACGTTTTTAATTTCTTGGATAAATTGCTCCATATCAACGCCGCGAAACTGCCAAATGATAAAAGCGCTACTAATGATGAGAATTAAAAAGATGTTCAGCCAATTCTTACGCGCATTTTTGCTTAACTTCACCTAGGTTCACTTCCTTACTAAATCATGATAAAATTCATCCCAAATCGCTGTCAAACGGTCCTCCGAATAAAATTCCGCGCCGCGCTCTGCTTTTTCTAGCAGCGCTGCATATTTATCGTCATTCGCTTTTAATTCTGCAATTTTAGTAATGAAATCCGTATTATTTTGCCCTTCTTCATAATAACCAGACAAAATTTCTTTGTATAAATCAAGGTCGCGAAGCAGTACTGGAACGCCTGTACTCATCGCCTCCAAAATCGCCATGGGGAAAAGTTCATTGTACGACGGCATAAAAAATAAATCTGCCATATTGAAGCAGCCATTCATTTCCGAGCGGTCAATGATCCCAATGAATGTCACATTCTCAGGCGGTTTGTCATAAATTTTTTTCAGCTCCTCATAGCCCGATGTAATCTTCCCAAATGAAAAGCCCCCCGCCCAAACAAATTGCACGTCAGGCAATGATTTTGCGACTTCAATAAAGTCAAGCACACCTTTTCGGTGCTGTACTTGTCCTACACCAAGCACGACAAATTTATCAGCGGGAATTTGATATTTTTTGCGAAACATTTCTTTTTGTTTTTCATCCGAAAAAAATGTTTTTTTAGAAACAAAATTAGGGATATAGTGGATTTTTTCTGAAGGAATGTCATACGCTTCTAGTTTTGGTATGAAAGAAGGGTTTACAACGACAATCTCATCCATTCTCTTATAAAAAGAAATTAAATATTTATAAAAAACAGCACGGGCAATTCCCGGTAATTTTAAGCTACCTTCCATCGTTTCTGGTAAGAAATGGACATAGCCAACCCGAACCCCGCGCTTTTTCTTGAAAAAAGTAGATAAATAAAAATGAAAATCTACCGTATGATAATGTGTAATCTCCGTTTTATGAAATTTATTAATCGACATCTCGATTTTATCTTTCAGCCGTTCATCAAGCAGATTAACAAGTTCTCTGTAAGCAGAGGCTACACCTTGCCCTTTCACTTTTTCTGCCGATGAAAGCATAGTTAGCTTAATCACGACGCGATGACCTACCTTTCCGTATATGCGTATTCGATGTTAACGAAAAAACTTGCGATGCCATTTTACTCTTAATGAGCGTTCGTTGCCTGTTCAGCCGCTTTTTGTTTTCCACCGAATAATAAATATCATATATTTCTGCATAGGTTGCTTCAATTCGCTCACCAAAATGGTCTGCGGAATAATTATCTACTTGTTTAAGTGCATTTTTCGCTAACTCTCTTGCCAGCTCTTCATTTTGAAGCGCCATAATTAATGTTTCGGAAAGCTCATCGTCTGTTTCAAATAAAAATCCAGTTTTTTTATCCACTAAAATGTCTTCGATGCTTTCATCCTTTTTCGCGACAACCGGCAACATTGAAGCCATCGCCTCTAAGTAGGTTAATCCTTGTGTTTCAGAAGTTGAAGCACTCACAAAGAAGTCACCAAGCTGGTAGTAGTCGCCAACTTCACTCCACTCCACTGCGCCCGTAAATATGACCGCATGCGAAAGCGAAAGCTCTTCCACCAACTCTTCTAATTCTTTACGAACTGGACCATCACCAACCACTACTAATTTGGTAAAAGGGAGTTCAGCTAAAACGCCTGGCATGGCTTGAATAATCGCATCAATATTTTTTTCATGCGCCACACGTCCCAAAGAAAGGATAACCGCATCCTGCTCTCCAATACCCAACTGCTTTTTCATTGCCGCTATTTTGCCTGAAGAGGCTTGATCGCACATTTGAATGTTCGTGCCAGTTGGAATCGTATAAATATGTTTATAAATTCCGCATTCCTCTAGATGATGGCGCACTTTTTGCGTCGGTGCAATAAGTGCCTCATAACTATCACAAAAAGATTTTGTCATCTTGCGCACCATTTTTGGTGTTAAAATTTTACCATTAGCAATATAATGCAAATAATCCTCATACATTGTATGGTATGTATGAATGGATGGAATGGAGTATTTTTTAGCAATTTTTTTACCGAGTAAACCTAAAGAAAACTCCGTATGCGTATGAATAATATCTAACTTTAATTCGCCAACAAGGCGGATAAACTTGTTCATGCCCGCAATCGCAATTCTTCTCTCCGGGAAAAACACAAATGGAATACTTGGCAACCTAAACACGCGTCCCTCTTCGCTTTCTCGATCAGCATTAGGGTCGGTTGTTGTAAATATATATACGTTATGTCCTCTTTTTCTTAACTCCGTCTCCATTGTTAAAATGGACGTAGCGACCCCGCTGATTTGCGGACTGTAGGTATCGGTAAAGATTCCTATATTCATTACTATCCCTACTCTCTTTCCGTGTTGGTTCATTCATCAAAACGTTCTTTAATCTATCATCATATATTATACATGTTTATTAATAGCTTTTTCATGCGCCCTTAGAACGATTTTTTTCTAAGCATTTCTAGAAGCTAATGATAAATTTTGCAATTTCCACCCCTATAACTGTTTTAATGATAACATAATCTACTTACTTTCACACAAAATATAATTTTTAACAGGTTTTAAGGAACAAAAAAGAAGCAGAACGATTTCTGCTCCTTCCATAACCATTCAATTTTTGATTTACGCTTTACCGTTAGAACCAAATTCTTGAATTTTTTCAGTAACTGTTTTAATGATTGCATCAACACCAGGTCCGATAACTTTACGTGGATCGTAAACTTTATCGTCAGTAGCTAATTTTTCGCGAACAGCTGCAGTCCAAACAATTTGGCACTCAGTGTTTACGTTGATTTTGCTGTGACCTAATTCAATTGCTTTTTTAATTTGGTGTTCAGGAATTCCAGAACCGCCGTGAAGTACAAGTGGAGCACCTGTAAGTTCGGAGATTTCTTTCATTTCATCAAAGCCAAGTTTTGGTTCGCCACTATATGGACCATGAACAGATCCAAGTGCAGCTGCTAATGCATCAATACCAGCTTCTTTAACAACGCGCAGACATTCTTCAGGATTAGCGTAACTAATTCCGCCTGTAACGCCGTCTTCAGTACCACCAACAGTACCAACTTCAGCTTCTACAGAAACACCTTTAGCGTGAGCATAGTCAACAACTTTCTTAGTCATTGCTACATTCTCGTCAATTGGGTGATGCGATCCGTCGATCATTACGGATGAGAAACCTGCGTCGATTGCTGCTTTACAAGAATCAAAGCTTGAACCATGGTCTAAATGGATAGCAACAGGTACAGTGATTTTAAGATCTTCAACAAGACCTTGTGTCATCTTAACAACCGTATTGAATCCTCCCATATATTTAGCAGCACCTTCAGATACTCCTAGGATGACTGGTGATTTTTCAGCTTCCGCAGCTTTCAAAATAGCTTGAGTCCATTCAAGGTTGTTGATGTTGAATTGACCTACAGCATATTTCCCAGCTAATGCTTTTTTCAGCATGTCTGTCATGTTAACGATAGGCATAATACAATTTCCTCCCTCAGGAATTTAAAATTTGAATTTCCGCCGCGAAAAATAGTGGCAGCTATTTTTCCCTAACACGTCTATAATAACAGATTTGTGATTCATTTACCATAAAAGTTGCGAATTATTTTCTGAAAACGCTTTAGCCCCTAGGGTTTAAAACGCCCTCTAATCTTCCTTCCTATAAAGCCTAGCGCTCGCCACCTCTTGATTCGCAAAAACGCGCAAGGCTTCCGGTAAAACTTCCAATTCATACGGCGCATTTCCGCCATAAACGCCGTCATAACTAATATTTAAAACTTCCTTAGATTCCAATTTGACACGTTTCACTTGGCGATGGATTACGTGCGGGCTTTCAAGATGCGTTCCGCGTTTTAATAGCAGAAATAGCGAAAACAATTTGGCTGGTGATACCTTTTTTAGAATCAGCAAGTCAAAATAGCCATCATTAATTTTGGCAGGCGGACAAAGCGATTCAAGCCCACCGACCGTGTGGGAATTGCTCACAAAACAAATTAGCATCTGACCCTTGAAGCGCTCGTCGTCAAATGTAATTTCGACAGGCGTCGCTTTGAGATTTGGCAGCATCTTTAAGCCATCAAAAAGGTACGCCAGACGCCCATAACGATTCTTTTTCGCCTCCGGCACCGCGTATGTAATTTCCGTAATTTTTCCAGCAGCTACATTATTAATAAAAAATTCGTCCTGATTCGCCTTGCCAATATCGATGCCAACAGTCTCGCGATTAATAATGCTGTTTAGCGCTTCAAGCGGATCTTTATTCACGCCCAAAGCCCGCGCATAGTCATTCGTCGTTCCCATCGGTAAAATTCCTAAAACGGGGCGTTTAGACGACTGCATGATTCCGTTCACAACCTCATTCACCGTCCCGTCACCGCCAGCCGCAATGATGGCCGAAACACCAGACTCCGCTGCTTTTTTAGCAAGCTTCAAAATACTTTTAGGCTCACTTGTAGACGACACAAGCGTCACGTCAAAATCCGCCTCATTCAACTTCTCTTCAACGAGCGGCATCCACTTCCGGAACTTATTTTTTCCAGCCGCTGGATTGTATATTAACACTATTTCTTTAATCAAACCTTCCCCTACTCTCCCTTTTATGCTAAATTCAGTTTGCAATACACGTAGGGATATTGTCAAATTTAAAAGCCTCCTAGACATAGAAGGCTTCAGACTAATAAAAAACGGACATTTTCGGAGTTCTTGCCTGCGCTTCGCCTCACTTCTCACATGGTCGGACAAACTACGTCCTCCCTGTTTTCAGTTATCATGTACTCGAATACACGCCATCTCAACGTTTGTCATCAGCCTGATTGTGCGTAATACGTTTTGTTTGGCTTACGTGTTTGGCATTTTTCTACAAGGCTGGATTTAACGTATTAGCGAAACTTTGGTTTCAAGACATTATTGTAACTTGAAAAATCTTCCTTCGCCTGATATTTTTCGAAAAAAGCTGGCTCAATCGTAAACAATCGCTCTAAAAACAGTGTTTCAACTTTGAAGATCGTTTCGAGTTCAGCCAAACTAATCACTTGATTAGATAAAATGAGCTCCAAAATATTTCGGATTTTCCCAGGCCGTTTAAGTGGGATTTCTGAATCAAGCGGCTCCACAAATTTATATTTTTTTTTCGCAAGCTGTCTGTAAAAATAACTATTTTGCTGCGGCGTAAGAAAACCTAATCGGTATGCTCGCATTTCTAAAGCTTGAATTGATACATTGTATTTCGCCTTAAGTTCCATATAGGAATCTGGATTAGAAATATGCCGAAGTTCTTGCAAATCTTTAACAATATTTTTTTTCGGTAATAAGAAACAAGCGGCAAATAAGTTGGCTTCATTTTCAATTTTATTATAGTCTTCTTTGTCTAAAGCTAGCATATCAATATTGTTATGCATCAACAAGTGACCTAGTTCATGCGCCAAATCAAAATTTCTTCGCACTGCCGATTTCTTTATACCGAGAACAATAATGGGTATTTGACTAGCTGACCAAGCACTATAGGCGTCGGTTTTGTCGCCTACATCCTTCTCTACAATATGAATGCCAGACTTCTCAAGTTGAAGCAGCAAATTTGCATTATCATCTGTTACACCAATAAATTCTTTTGCTAGTGCAGCGATTTCCTCAATACAATTTTTTGATTCGCTTCTCTGATAATACATCTTCAAGCATTTTTCTCTTAGACTTAAAATAGTACTCTTAGGCGAACTCAGGAAGCTTTCTAGCGATGTAATAACCTCGTGAACAAAATTCAAATATTCCGTCTCTGAAAACGCCCGCTTTCGGCTAGTCATATCGGCTGCACGATAAATAATTTGTTCTTCTTTAAACACACTCGGAACTTTTAATTCTTGTAAGAAAAACTGTGTTTTTACTCCAAAAAGTCTTTTAAGTTCAACAACGATTTCAAATTTAGGGTTCGTTACTTGATTTTCAAACTGCCAAACAGCTTGTTCAGAAACCCCAAGCTTCTCCCCTAGTTCTTTTCGTGACAAGCCGTACAAGGCTCTGACCCTTTGAAGATTATCACCTCTAAACACAACGATTTCCTCCTCATTTAGTTTCCAATTTCTTCGCCTTCTTCTGGTAGCGTCGTATATCCATAATCCTCAACACTACCAAACTCAACTTCACCAGAAATCGATTCATATTCATTTTCCTGGATAATGACATCACTGCTTTGTAAATATGATGATAGTTTCTGTACACTATGTAACTCCCCAGTTTCGGCATCTGGTGCTACAATTTCTACACTTATAATCTCTTTTGTATGGCTATCCGTTTCATATGTCACAATATAAAATTCCGAAAAATTTCTTTCTCGGATTTCTTCTGTTTGCTCCCATTTTTCAAAATCCAAAAACTGTAATTGGATAGAAACGCCTTCCTTTTTCACCCGTCCTTGACGGAGTTCCTGAATCCATGGATTATTTACTTTCGCTAAGTCTACTAGATATTGGCTTTTTTTATGCGAAGTTTGGAACGTTCGTTTCAGCCGCAAAATATTTTTAACAATAAATAGACACTTGTTATCTTTTCTACCAAAAGCAAATTGAAGATATTCCCAAGATTCACCCGCTTTAGCGAGTTGGTCTTTTTCAATTAAGCCCGTGAGTTTTCTTGAAACAGCATCATCAATATGGTTCCCTTTAACAAAAGCATAACTTGCCGAAACTTTCAATTCTTCCTTTTTTGTCTACGTATTTCTAAATAGTCTTTATATCCTTGTAAGATGCCATCTACAATGGCTTGAGCTTGTTGTTCATTCACGATTTCTCTATTCATTCTCATACCTCCTACAATGTTGTTATCTAACATTATAGCACCAAGCAATCACAAAAATAAATCAAAAGCTACATTTTTTTCTTTTTTTATAAAGTAATTACACAAATAATGCAACTCAGCCTGAACCTGAGTTGCACTCACATAATTATTTAACTGCCGCGCCGATAAAGCCTTTGAACAAGCTTTGCGGACGATTTGGTCTGGAAATGAATTCTGGGTGATATTGACAAGCAACAAACCACGGGTGATCTTTTAATTCTACCACCTCAACAAGACGGCCGTCAGGGCTAGTTGCTGAAACAATCATGCCTGCCTGCTCCATTTGTTCACGGTAGTCATTATTGAACTCATAGCGATGACGGTGACGTTCCTCGACAATCGTTTCCCCATAAGCTTCTGCCGCTTTCGTGCCTTCCTTAATTCGTGCAGGATAAAGCCCCAAGCGAAGCGTTCCACCCATGTTTTCGATATTTTTTTGCTCTGGGAGTAAATCAATGATATTATGTTTTGCTTCGGGGTCGATTTCAGCGGAATGCGCCCCGTCAAGCTTAAGAACATTTCGCGCAAACTCAACTGTTGCCAGTTGCATACCAAGGCAAATTCCAAAGTACGGTACTTTGTTAACGCGCGCATATTCAACAGCAAGAAGCTTTCCTTCAATTGCCCGGTCGCCGAACCCTCCGGGAACTAAAATCCCATCTGCATCTTTCAAAAGTTCCGTAACATTTTCTTTTGTGACTTTTTCCGAATCAATCCAGTCAATTTGAATCTCCGCATCATGTGCATACCCAGCATGCCGTAACGCTTCCGCTATAGAAAGATACGCGTCTTGTAAGGAAACGTATTTCCCAACGAGCGCAATCCGAACTTTCTTCGATAAATTTTGCACGCGGTGTACAAGCTCCGTCCACTCAGTCATTTCAGCTGGTGGCGCGTCTAATTTCAAATGGTCGAGCACGATTTGATCCATTTTTTGTGCTTGTAACGAAAGAGGCACGTTATAAAGCGTATCTTCATCGCGGCTTTCGATAACTTCGGATGCTTTAATATCACAGAAAAGGGCAATTTTTTCCTTCATTTCTGTGGAAACGGGTTGTTCTGTGCGTACCACAATAATATTTGGTTGAATGCCTAAACTACGCAGCTCTTTAACACTGTGCTGAGTGGGTTTAGTTTTCATTTCGCCTGCTGCTTTAATGTAAGGAATGAGTGTTGTGTGGATATATAGGACATTTTCAGACCCAACATCGCTTTTGATTTGGCGAATCGCTTCAAGGAACGGAAGTGATTCGATGTCCCCCACGGTTCCGCCAATCTCGGTAATGATAATATCTGAATTTGTCATTCTTGCCGCTCTAAACACGCGGTCTTTCAGCTCGTTTGTGATATGCGGGATAACTTGAACGGTTCCGCCAAGATAGTCGCCGCGGCGTTCTTTTTTAATGACCTCTGAGTAAACTTTACCTGTTGTGACGTTGCTATATTTATTTAAATTAATATCGATAAAGCGCTCATAATGCCCCAAATCTAAATCTGTTTCGGCACCATCATCTGTTACAAAAACCTCACCATGTTGATACGGGCTCATTGTTCCCGGGTCCACGTTAATATATGGATCGAATTTTTGAATTGTCACACTTAATCCGCGGTTTTTCAGCAGTCGCCCAAGTGATGCTGCTGTAATCCCTTTACCAATAGATGAAACTACGCCACCTGTTACAAAAATATACTTCGTCATTAAAAAATCCGACTCCTTCCTTTTCCAAAAAATAGCGGTTAAATGGACTTAACCTTCGGGGTGAACTCTATTACTTCAAAACGTCCCTACAAATAAAATCACCAAATGCAATTAAATGTGCTTGCACTTGGTAATTAGGAAATATTTTATTCAGCTTCCGCCAAATAAAAAACGCTCCTACTTTCATAAAAAGTAAGGGAGCGCTAACTGAACATATCCGTCCCAATTAAGGGAGCCCAAATAAAATACTACATATGAAACAAGAATAAGTCAAGTGTTTATTTTTTGTAAGCGACATCATCGCTTTGTACGTCCTAAAAAAAATCACCCGAATAATTTTCGGGTGATTTTTCATTTTATTCTTCTGGATCTTCCGTGTAATCTCCGTCGCTATAGTCATCTTCTACTGTAGCAAGTTCGCCTTCAATCCCGTCAGGCAAGTGGTCATCTGCGTCCTCGTCTTCATCGACTAGGCCGTCTGAGAGTGAAATTTCTTCTTCTCCGAGTTCTTCCACTTCGTCATCTTCTTCGTATTCGATATCGTCATCCATGATATCTTCAACCTCTTCATCTTCATCATCGTCGTCATCTTTTTTACGTTTTTTCTTCGGTTTCGTTTGTGTTTGAACTTCTTCATCAATGGCATCAATTGGATACCAAGCGCGAAGCCCCCAAGTGTTGTTTCCTAGTGAAATAAAATTACCGTCGATGTTCATATCTGTATAAAATTGAACTAAACGCTCTTTCATTTCGTCATCTGTCAACTCTAAAAAGTTTTTAATTTCTTCAACTAATTCTTTAAAATTAATAACTTCTCGACGATTTTCTAAAACATAATGCGCGACTTCAATTAAAGATACTTCTTTCCGCTCTTCTTGAGATAAATTACTTAAATCCAAAGCTGGCACGCCCTTTCGTTAAACTACATTTATTGTTTCTTTCATCATTTACTTTTTATTCAACTTAACCATTTTACATGTTATCACTGGCAAGCACAACCATAAATTTTACATCTGTCAACTTTTCTTTACGATTTGATACCCTATGTAGAAAAATAAAATGGCCATTAATAAAATCGGAATCGAACCAAGTTGAAAATTATACAAAATATAAATTGCGATGCACAGAAATACAAAAAGCAGCGCTAAAGTTACTATTCGCTTCATTTTAGAATCTCCCGTCATCAAAATGCCTCCGTGATTTAACTTTAAAACATTTTGTTATTCTCGTCAATGACTAGGCTGGAAGAAAAAGTTCGGCAAGCGATACACCGCCTGAATGCCGAACTTCCATTTCATTACATCTTTTCAGGAGCTGAAACACCAAGTAGTTTAAGGCCATTACGAAGCGCAATTTTAACTGCTTGAATTAAAGCTAGTCTTGCTTTTGTCAGCTCAACAGCTTCTTTATCAAGAACCTTATTGACATTATAGAAACGATGGAATGCACTAGCTAAGTCATTTAAATAGCGTACAATTCGGTGCGGCGCGCGTTTTACTGCCGCTTCAGAAACGACATCTGGAAAATCGCCAAGCACTTTTAACAAATCAAATTCCGTTTCGGTTTTTAATAAACTTACATCGGCGGATTCTTCCGCACGAAGATCTTGCTCTTCACCTGATCTTAAAATGCTAGCAATTCTGGCATGCGCATATTGCACATAGTAAACTGGGTTTTCGTTGGACGTGGATTTCGCTAAGCCCATGTCAAAATTCATATGCGTATCTGAGCTTCTCATCGCGAAGAAGTAGCGCGTTGCGTCAAGGCCAACTTCTTCAATCAAATCGCGCATTGTTACTGATTTCCCTGTGCGCTTACTCATTTTAACTTGCTCGCCATTTTCATAAAGGTGAACGAGTTGGATGATTTCTACTTCAAGTTGTGTCGGCTTATAGCCTAACGCTTCAATTGCAGCTCTCATACGTGGAATATACCCGTGATGGTCGGCTCCCCAAACATCAATCAGCACATCAAATCCGCGGCTCAATTTATCTAAATGGTAGGCAATATCCGGGAAGAAATACGTATAACTGCCGTCCGACTTAATGAGCACCCTGTCTTTATCGTCATCAAAGTCCGTGGTACGTAGCCACGTTGCTCCTTCTTCTTCAAAGACATATCCATTAGCCTTTAACTTTTCAAGAGCAGGAAGGATTTTATTATTTTCATAAAGAGAAGTTTCAGAGAACCAGTTGTCGAAGTGCACCCTGAACTCGTCCAGATCCGCTTTTAATTTCGCTGTTTCAAATGCAAGTGCATCTTTCTTAAACACCGCATGGCGCTCTTCCTCGCTTGTTTCCACATATTTATTGTCGTATTTATCCGCAAGCTCTTTCCCGAGCGCAATAATATCTTTTCCGTGATAGCCATCTTCTGGAAACTCTTTTTCAAGCCCTAGCGCCTCAAAGTACCGCGCCTCAGCGGACAGCACAAGGTTATTAATTTGATTTCCCGCGTCGTTAATATAATATTCACGCGAAACATTAAACCCTGCCATGTCTAAAATATTGGCCAAAGAATCGCCAATCGCCGCTCCGCGAGCATGACCAAGATGGAGATCTCCGGTTGGATTGGCGGAAACAAATTCAATTTGAATCTTTTCCCCTTTCCCAAAGTCCGATTGACCATACTTTTCATCCTCATTCAAAATGACCGGCACTAAATTGGTTAGGTAAGAATTATCCATAAAGAAATTAATGAATCCCGGCCCAGCAATTTCAACCTCTTTAATCAGCGCATTATTCGTGCCGATTTCAGCCACAATACTTTCGGCAATTTGACGCGGCGCTTTTTTAGCCACACGCGCTAATTGCATCGCGATATTGGTTGAGTAGTCTCCGTGTGATTTTTCTTTTGGTACTTCAAGTAAAATATTAGGTATGCTATCTTCATCAATCGCAAGGGCCGCGATTACAGCTTGCTTAATCCCCGCGATTAAATCATTTTCGTTTTTTTGAATGATGTTCATTCGTTCATTTCCTCCTCTATTCGCATGTTTACTTCGTATGAGCCGATAAAGGCTCCACCACTAAGTAAATCGTACTGAAAAGCAATTTTTCCGCTGAGCGGATTTTTTTCAAACGCTTCCGTGTAGCCAATCAATTCTGACTCAAAAACTAGCTTTCCAGCCCCGGAATCTACTGAAGCAACACTTCGCTTTTTATCTTTAAAAAAGTGCATGCGCATACTTACAGCGCCACTGCGGAGCAACAAAAGTTCTTCCTTAGAGATTTTAAGAACTGAACGTATTACACCAGCAACTTGTTTTTCTTCATAGTGAAGATAATGACTGTTTTCATCTTGATAAAAAACACCAGATACAGACATTTCCGTTTTTTCTTCTGCATTCATCTGTCTGACAATATTTGTAATATGAATTTTTACGGGCGTGCGTGTTTTCGTCATTTTTATGACACCTTTCCAAACAGACGTGTAGACGTACTATATTATAGTTAAAAAAGACTGGAAAATCAACCTAACTCAAAATAAAATGCCTGTCCAAAAGGTCATCATAAGTTCCAAGATTTTAGGAATGAAAATATTAAAAATCGGACCAATTGTAATCGCATAAAGTGGCGTTAAGGCGATAATTAGAAAAATTAAAAATGCATATTGCTCAAGTGGTTGGATTTTCGCACGCAATCGATTGGGCAAAAACTCCACTAAGACTTGATAACCGTCTAGTGGTGGAAACGGGATTAAATTGAACACAAACAACACGAGGTTTAGTTGAATAAAAATCGTCAAAAAGATCGACCAAATGGCATCGATTTCGCCAATTCCTAATCCTCCCGTAAAATAAGAAAAAATGCCCACTGCTAAAAAAGCCAGTAACAAATTACTAATTGGTCCAGCAAGAGAAACGATAATACTTCCTAATCGGCGTTTCTTTAATTTAAATCGATTTACTGGTGTCGGCTTTGCCCAACCAAATCCAACAATAACCACCATCAAAAGACCTATTAAATCTACGTGGACTAGCGGATTAATAGAAAGTCGCCCTTCATTTTTCGCCGTGTCATCTCCAAACGCGAGTGCGGTAATAGCATGAGCCCATTCATGAACAGTAAAAGCAATCAAAATAGCGACCACAACGTATGGCAGCATTTCTAACGGATAGGCTAAAAAATTACTCATTTAAATTTCCTTTCGAAAGTGAATTTTTTGATATATAATAATGATAAATAAAGATGATATCGAGGTGATTAAACGTGCCCATCATAACTATCAAATTTTTAGAAGGTCGAAATGATGACCAAAAACGCGACCTAGTGAAAGACGTGACAGATGCTGTTTCTAAAAATCTAAATGCACCTAAAGAAAATATTCACGTCATTCTAGAAGAAATGAAAAAAACAGATTATGGCGTCGCCGGCGTGCGCAAATCAGACTCATAATCCACCTGCAAGCTTGTCTGATTATGTGAAAAATTAGGCAGAGCGCAGGGATCGCCGTTTGTCATCAGTCTGGAAAGCCCTTTTTAAAGGGCTTTTTAGCTGTTCTGCTTTTCATGAATTAACGTGACCATTTCTTCTGCGATTTCGGCTGGAATACGACCATTTTCAATAAAATCAAGCGGAAAATATAGTTTGATATCGGTACGGATTTTCCCGCCAATGGATTCAACAATTGGTGATTCCGTAGATAATTCTTTTAAATCTCCGTTGGGTAGAAGAAGTTGAATAGGCGATTTTCCTGAACTAGCGCCTGGTTTATAGAGATCATATGGTAAATCAGATGAGGAGTCGACAACTAAATAATAGGCTGGATCAACTTCAGCTTTTTCAAGACAGCCTTTTAAACGATTGTAGAAATCGGCATCCTTAGATGGATCGTAATCCACGTAACGAAGCAAACGTCGGTTTAAGAAGCGATTGCATAAGTCACTCAAAATCTCATCATTTTCATGCTGCCAAACAGAAAAATAAAACGTTAAAATCGAATCGTCGAGCGCAATATATTCCTCTAAACACACTTGTTCTTTTAAAAAAGGGATGATTTGTACGGGCGACATTTTGAATTCATAGCCCGCTAAATAAAGCGACTTGGCGCGATTTAAAATCTTCCACAGTAAAACCTCACCACTTCTACTTACAGGATGGAAATAAACTTGTTGGTACATTTGATAACGGCTCATTAAATAGTCTTCCACAGCGTGCATGCCAGAATATTTAATGATGACACCATTTCCATCTGGGCTTGGACGTAAAACGCGTAGAATTCGTTCCATGTCAAACTTTCCGTAGCTAACGCCCGTATAATAAGCGTCACGCAATAAATAGTCCATTCGATCGGCATCGAGTTGACTTGAAATCAATTTTACAAGCGTTTGGTTTTCGTGAGTCTTATTTATGATAGAGGCTACTAGGCTCGGGAAGTCGTCTCCAGCCCGAAGCAGAACTTCTCTTACCTCGGTTTTTCCCATAATAATCTTTTGGGTGTAAGCTTCATGGTCGGTATGAAAAACTTTCTCAAAAGCGTGCGAAAACGGGCCGTGTCCTAAATCATGAAGTAGCGCTGCGCATAGAACCGTCATGCGCTCCTCGTCTGACAACTGATACTCACCTGCAAAAGTAACATCAATAATTTGGCGTACAATCTCATACACGCCTAAAGAATGGTTAAAACGACTATGCTCAGCCCCGTGAAACGTTAATGAGGTAGTGCCGAGTTGCCGAATTCGCCGCAAACGTTGAAATTCCTTTGTTGCAATTAAATCCCAAATCATTTGGTCAGATACGTGTACAAAACCATGAACGGGATCTTTAAAAACCTTGCCTTCATCTAGTTTCTGATTCACATAACCCATATTACGTCACACCCCTTACATAATCTTTCTATTTCTCTCTAAAATACGCTCATAATACGTCGGAAGCATATCCAGTTCTTCCGCAGAAAGCGTACTTGAAAACAAATCGTCCGCATAAAATCGCATGCTGTTCAGTAAACGCAATACGACATCATTTAAACTGAGTTCCGTATCTAACAGCTTTGAAAGTGTACTCATGACACGTTTATCCACATCTGGAAAATGATATTTATCTTGCAAATCTTTTCCACTCTTTTGGTAAAAAGAACGAATTAATTCGGCGCGCTCATCTTGATTTCCGTCTATGCCTAGATAAATTTGTACCGCGACCCCTCTTGCCATGCGGCGCTGAGAAATACCAGCAAATTTCTTTCCATCTATGCTTAAATCATAACTCCCCGGGCAATAGGAATTTTCAATTTCATAAGCTTTAATAACTTGATTAAAATCCGCAAACATATCTTGGATTAATGTGAGCATAGTATCGTAGCCACGATTAATTGCAATGCCTTTTCGAACATCTGGTAAAACAAGAGAGAGATTTAAAATATCTCGATCCAAGACGACGGCAAGACCACCTGAATTCCGAAGCACTACTCGGTAGCCTTCTTTTTCCAAAAAACGAATCCCTTCTTGCAAGTTCGGAAGCTTTGTATCTTGTATCCCGATTGAGACTGTTTTCTCGTGCACCCAGCCGCGAACTGTCGGTGGACTTAGTTCAGCCCCGATAAAACGGCAAAGCGTGTCATCCGTTGCATATGATTGAAGTGCATCAAAAGCCGGATTTGGCGTAGTCTGATCTAAAAAACGCCATTTTTCTTGCTTAAGTAAAGTATTTTCTAAAATCATCACCCACTGAAAACCTCCACATTCTTTTTTGTCATTATAACATAACCAATTTAATGTGTGGGTAGAACGGCGGAAAATAGCTCTTTTACTTCACTTTTCTTGCTTTTATAAGCAAAACAAAAATCCCAACCGTTATTCCGACCAATAATTTTATTATAGGTTGCTTTTTCAAGGAAATCCCTCCAAAAACCCGATTTTTATTTTAGTTCCCATATTTTCTGTTCCAAAACAAAAAAAGAACGAGGCTTGTGCCTCGCTCAATATATGAAAAGCTTAGGGAGCTTTTTAGAAATTTTAGTAATCGTAGTGATTACGTTTTGGTTTGCCATTCCAAATCTTGTTAATCAAGAACACAATCCCTGCTAAAATAAGGATTGGGAGCAAGAAGTGTAAAGTAACTCCAATAATTTTAAAAACAATGTTTAAAGCAATAATCGCTAAAATAATTGTGAAGAAATATTTCCAAAATTGATTCATATCTGTTCCTCTTTTCTAATTTTATTTGGCCGATACAACGGTCGTGTCGTTTAATTCTTTTGTTTGCGTAACCATGTTGTTGTCTTGAATCACAAGGCGATATGCCTTGTCTTCTTTTAAAGGTTTATTTGAATAAAACCGAAGTTTCATTGTTTTCCCTGTTGCTGTTTTACATTCTTCATTAAAAGCATAGCCTTTAAAATTGGATTTTGTAACTTTTTCGCCTGGGTTTGTGATGGACACAGTATATGTATCTGCTGCTTGCGCAAAGGGCGAAGCAAGTTCAACAAACACCATTGTGATGACAAAAATTGCGGCTAAGACGCCAAACCAACCCTTTTTCATAATTTGTAACCCCTTTTGTTTAACTTGATAAATTGATTATAGTTAAAATTTCATTTCTTTACGAAAGGCTGCAGGCTGAAAATTTGTACATCGCCAGACTGATTTCAATTTCAGCCTAAAAAACCCCCGCATTTAATGCCGCGTCCTCCAAAAGTTAATTTTTTTTGGAGAATCGCTCATAATGCGGGGGTTTTACTTATTGTTTAGCTATCCATTTATAATTTTCCGCGCCGATTGGGTAGGTAATGTAGTCTTGTAAATCGGGATTTTGTAAATAGGCACGACCGCTTTGGTATAGCGGGATTAAGACGGCATTTTCTTTCAATAAGATTTGCTCGGCTTGTAGCAGGGCATCAAATCGTGCGTTTAAATCATTGGAAAGTTTTCCTTTTGCGCCTAGAACAAGCTCATCGTATTTGGCATTACTAAAACCTGTATGATTACCAGGGCTGTCTGTCAAAAATAGATTCAGGTAGGTGAGCGGGTCTTGATAGTCGCCGCCCCAGCCGCCTAATAGCAACTCAAAATCTTGCGTCACATCTGCTTTAAAGCTCACTTGCGTAGGCACATTTTTCAATTTGATAGTTAAGCCCGGCAAATGGGTTTCCAACTGATTTTGAATGAACTCAGATTGTTTCTTTTGGAGCGATGTGTCGCCAGCTGTTAGCGTTAACGTAAGATTATTTTTGCCAATTTCTTTTAATCCTTTTTCAAAATACCGTTTCGCTTCTGCTTGGTTGTAAGGAATTAGGCTTCCATTAAGTTTACGGAAGTCTTCGCCATTTTTAGGACTGAACATGATTTCACCCGGAACAACTCCGTCAAGCGGTTTCGAACCGTTGGCAAGAAGTGTATCCACCATGCTAGCTTTATCAATCGCTTCCGCAAGTCCGCGGCGAATATTTACGTTAGCTAACTCCGTTTTCACACCGTCCTTGCCTTGGTTCATTTTCATGTAAACAGAGCGCCCCGTAAGTGATGTATGGAAATTTTTATCGCTTTCAAACTGCTTAACAAAATCGCCATCAAGCTCAATACGATCTAGTTTGCCAGTATTATATAAGTTTAAAGCTGCGTTAGTGTCTTTCACAACCGTTACATGAATTTTATCAGTACGCACATTTTTAGCATCCCAATATTTCGGATTCTTCACGTAATCCCAACTTAGCTTCGTACCATCCCAATTTTCCAGAGTATAAGGTCCGTTTGAAAGCAATGTTTCGCTTGATGTGCCGTAACGGTTACCTTGTTTTTCAAGCCACGCTTGTTTTTGCGGGAAGAAAGTTCCCGTTGTTAAAAGCTCTTTGAAGATGGGCACAGGGTTTTCCAATTCGACTTGAAGCGTCTTATCATCAAGCGCTTTAACGCCTAATTTATCCGGATCCATTTCGCCCTTTAAAATTGGCGTGGCATTTTTGACGATTTCTTCCATTTGTGGCCCATAAGCTGCCGCCGTTTTAGGATCCACAACGGTTTTCCAAGCGTATTCAAAATCTGCCGCTGTAACTGGGGAACCGTCTGACCAATTGGCCTCTTTTTTTATTTTAAAAGTAAGGGTTTTGCCATCATTTGTTACGTCTGGTTCGCTTTCAGCCAGCGCGAGTTCTGGCTTCCCTTCTTTATTTAAACGATAAAGTCCTTCGAAAACTTGATTGATTGCCCGAAAACTTACACTGTTGTCTGCTAAAATTGGGCTTGCATTTGGAATCGCACTCGTTTCCATGATATTCACTGTTTTGCTTGTTTTTTTGTCAGCAGATTCCCCCGTATTGTCCTTTTCTGCTCCACAAGCAACGAGTAGCGCTAAACTGAGTAACAACAAACTTATAACGACTTTTTTTCGCAAACTTTGTTCCTCCTTTTTATCGTATCTCTCCTTTTGGAAGCGCTTTTCTTCACATCAAAAAAGACGGTGCGCTGTCATCTATGTACAGAACTTCCGCCTTTTATTATATATGGAACTGTATTACTTGTAAATAAAAACTGTATCACTTTCACTTCTTATTAAGATACACTCCGGAACCTACTACGATGACGCACATGCCCGCAAACATACTTATCATCAGGAAGCTTGGGTCATTTGTCATGAAAATTGCTAAAATTAAACAGGAAACACCAGAAACAGTAAGTGTCACAATGGTAATTTTTTTCCATAAGTTTTTAGAATAGGCATCCACTTTCTTGAAACCTAACATTCTTAAAAACAAAAACACCTTTTTTGAGTAGGATAAATACGCGGCCACAAGAAGCATGAATGAGCCTGCGGCAATAAGTGCAAAGCGGCCGGTAGGGATTTGATAGCCGAGTCCATACGCGATAATGCTAAGCTGAATGATGGCCAACAAAACAAGGAGCAGCCTAAAACAATATTCGAATTCTAATTTACTTTCTTCTTTTACTTTTTCTTTCCCATAATATTCGGTACCGGTAAACATAATCATCAGAAACGGCATTAGGACGAGTCCCAGCCATTTTTGCATAAACATGTCTGGAGAGAAATCGCTTCCGAAATGTACGGCTATTTCAGTTGGGAGTAGCGGATAACACGCGATGGAAGCGACCACCGTGATAAAAATTATCATACTTGGAAAAGTTCCGACTTTCTTCATTTCTCTCACCTTCTTTTAAAAAATTAGGCTAGGTAGGCACTCAATTCTTCGCGATTTGCGAGTATTTTCACGTTGGGCGTGGCTTCTAATTCAGCTTTCGTTTGCTTGTAGCCTTCTTCTGTGAGCGCACGCGTTGCGGGTAAATAAATGGCCACGGAAAATCCAGCTTTAACCAATTGAAGAGCAGTTGTTTTGACACAAAAATCAAATGCGAGCCCGCCGATTAGGACGGCATCAAATTCGTTTTGGCGAAGGTATTCGATGACGCCGGTTGAGAGTTCTTCGCGGATATCGTGATAACATGCCCCGTAAGGATGGAGATTTCGCTCCATACCCTTCCAAACGAAATAATCATATTCGGTGGGCGCTGGTAGTCCTTCTAGGAGCTCAAATCCTTTCGTGCCGGGTTCGCAGTGTCTAACCCATGTTAAATCGGCATTCGGGTAATCAAGCGGTTTTAACATATCTGACGGGTTCTGGACAACCCAGACGGCGTTTCTTGGGTGGGCATCTTTGCTACCAATTCGGGCAGCGCCAAATTTGGCCATGTATTCGAGTTCTGGGACGATTTCCTCGGCGTTTGGGACGGGCAATTCATTTGGGCAAACTGGACTAAACCCATTTTGTGCATCCACATCAAAGGTTGCAAGTTTCATTTTTATTCCTCGTTTCTATAAACTAATTGTGCAAATTGACCAAAGCGTTTGACATCCTCTAAGACGAGATTATGGCGATCATCGGCTTCAAAAAGCGGAATGCCTTCGCCAAGTATGATGGGCGCAATGGTTATCACAAATTTATCAATAGCTTTTTCTTTTAAGAATTGCTTAACGAGTTCGGCTCCGCCTACAAGCCAGACGTGCTCCCCATCAATTTCGTTTAGCCATGAATTAATATTTCCGGAAACAAAATCGGCGTATTCGTCTGCCGTACCCGCTTTTTTATTCGAAAAAACATATACGTCTTTCTTACTATAAGGGAATGAGTCCGTTAACGAAAAAATTTGTTTGTACGTGGTACGACCCATAACGACTGTGTCAACGTTATCAAAGAAAGCTTGGTAACCTGCATCGCCTTCGCTATCAATACTTTCAAGCCATTCTACACTCCCTAGTTTATCAGCAATATAACCATCTAGGCTAGTCGCAATATAAAGCGATACTCGTTTATCTGTCATCGTAATCAAATCCTTCCACAACTAATTTTCCAACCATATGTCCTTCTTCAATGATTTGGTGCGCTTTTCGAAGTGTTTTCGCATTTATTGGCGCAAGTACCTTATTCAACGTGGATTTCAATTGACCTGTTTCTAAATAAATAGCGGCTTGCTCTAGAATTTCGTGTTGTCTAATCTGATCTTTTGTTTGATATTTCGACCGTGTAAACATGAACTCATAACTGAAAGTAGCGCTTTTATCTTTTAATACACTCATCTGAACTGGCTGCGTAAGTTCAACGATGGAACAAATTTTCCCTTGCGGCGCAATCGCCTGCTCCATGAAATTAAAATGTTGATAGGTGTCGTGTAAACATAAAATGTAATCCACCATTTGAAAACCCACTTTTTGGAGTTCTTCCAGCATATTTGCTCGGTGATTAATAACAAAGTCGGCGCCGTGAGCTTTCGTCCAAGCTACCGTTTCTTCTCGACTTGCGGTGGAAATCACAGTTAGCCCCGCTATTTTCGCTAGTTGCGTCGAAACAGAACCCACACCACCTGCACCATTTATGATTAAAATGGATTTTCCTGCTGCAACTTGCAAGCGGTCGAACAACGCTTCAAATGCGGTGATGGTCGTAAGCGGCATTGCGGCCGCTTCTTGGTTCGTCAAATTTTTAGGTTTGTGTCCCGCTAATCGCTCATCAATTAGTGCGTATTCGCCGTTACTCCCCTGCCTAGTCACATCACCAGCAAAATAAACTTCTTCGCCAATTTGGAAAAGCGACACCCCGCCGCCAATTGCTTCCACAGTTCCGACTGCATCAAATCCTAAAATTTTCGGTTCTTTTTCAACTTGACTTTTTGGGGCGCGAAGTTTTGTATCCACAGGATTGACTGAAACGGCTGCAATTTTAACAAGCAAATCATGCTTTCGGGGAGCCGGCAAAGGCATTTCTACATCTATTAAACTTGCTTCATCAGAAATTGGTAAGTAGCGATATAGACCAACTGCTTTCATTTTTATCCACCTCTTCTTGGTTACCTATTCCCCGATATTTCAAAAATAAAGCGTAATTCATTTAAAATTTTGATTACAAAAAAAGCGGTTAAATTTGGCAAATTGTTAATAATTACACGAACTCCTCTCACGCTTACGGCGAAAACACATAGATGTAAACGCTATCCATTTTTCAAAACAATAATGTCTAAATTGTTCTTTTATATGTTCCTTTTTCTCCATAAAAATTAGAGAATGATGAGGTGGTTGTCAAAAAGTTGTCACATTTAGACAGTAGTAATAGGGTCTATTAACACAAAAATTTCTGTTCTTTTTTTGTATACTAATTAAGAATACAAAGGAGGCCTCTAATTCATTTATGGAGTATATAAGTTCGGATATCTCGATACAAAGCATGCTAGAAGAACTAAATATTAATAAAGTTTGTGAAGCGCATGTCGTTAAATTTATGGCAAAAATGGGACAAACTATTTTTGACTCAAACAAGAGTCAAACTTCTGTTTTATTTGTCGTAAGCGGGTTGGCAAAAAAAATAAATACAGATTATCAAAGCGAATTTATTATTAATTTATTAAAAACTGGGAATGTAATTGGACTATATAACGGGTTAACCAATCAAGCTCACTCAGAAGAACGAGTTATTGCCATAACCGCATGCACTGTTATTAGCGTAGATAAAGAATACTTGCTTAACTACTTAGCCATCCGACCCGCTTTTATGGAACTACTAATTCGAGACATGTCAACTACTATTACAAAAACTCACAAACGTATGATGTATCTTTCCAATTTATCACGAGAAGATCGAGTTGCAGCTTCCGTGCTAGACTTATCCAGGGAAATCGGTATTAACGAAGGGGAACATACGATTTTACCAAAAGCAATTACAAAGAAAATATTGTCTGATTATTCGAGAGTTGAGTATCGGTATTTCCAAAAACTTTTTTCGAAAATGAAAACCGAAAATTTGATTGACAATAGAGGCCCTCGTATCAAAGTTAATCAACAACTTCTAGAATCGAACATTTCTTACTAAATGATTCAGAATTATACATATTTTATACAAGGAGGTGCATCGTATGTAACTGTTGAAGAATATTTTTAACCCACAAAAATTAAGAGAATTGATAAAGGAGCATATTATGAAAAAAGGAATTATTTTAAGCGTGGTAAGTATCTTATTTGTTGGCCAACTTGCCACAACCATTCTGCCTGTTAGTGCATCTGCAAATGAAGGCGAAGCGCAAACAAATTTAAACGAGGCAAATGGCATTACAGTAAATACATTTACAGAGCTACAATCAGCACTTCTCGATAACGAGATAACAGATATCACATTAGGTGCCGATATTACATTAAGTTCCACCTTATATCCTCGTGGTACAAACAAAACCATTCATGGTAATGGTTTCACAATTAATGCCAATTTCAAACAAATTAAATTAGTTTCTTCTGGAGCAGTTGCCAAAATGGATAATATAAAAATTATCAATACAGACGTTTATGGCCTATTTTGGAGCGATGCTAACGATGTTAAAGTTACTTACAAAGATGTTGAACATACGGGGAGACAACTGGTTTACTTACCTTTTGGAGAATTAATTCTTGACGGGCAAGTATCTAGTATGTCAACTAGTGAAGAAGTTTACCAAGGTAATAAAATGACCGTTTTACCGGGTGCCACTGTTGATTTTGAATCAACTACCATAAACAGATCATTAGCACCCGTCACTCTAATGAAGACTGACAGTCAACTAATTGTTGGGGAAGGTGCCCATTTAAACATTAAATCAGCTGCGGCAAACATTTGGGGAACAACAAACACAAAACTTATAAATAATGGACATATGGATCTAACATCCGACCGATATCAAAATATTCACTTAAGTACTTATAGCACTATGCAGTTTAATAACGGTAGTACTTTAAAAGCAAACTCTGGTGATACAGTTGAAGAAGCTCTAGAAGCAACAAGCGGTTCTATTTTCGTACAGTCTGGCGCAACTTTTGAAGTCACCTCAAAGGGTACTCAAGGAACGATTATTACTGGTGACCAATTGGTTTTTGAAGATGGTTCAAATTTCTCTATTACGAACAACAATGATAGGGGTGCTGTTTTTGGCACTTACTCACGTTCTAGCGATGTTACGCTTGAATCCCAAGAAGGAATCCAAGTTTGGAATCGCGGCGCATTGACTTCTGAACCTATTAACTATGCTGGCCCATTAGTAGCCACCTTCAATTTGAACGGCTATTCATCAGGTGTATCACAATCTAAATTAGTTTCTAACAACATCAATTTCAAAGATGATTTCAAAACAAGCTCTACAGGAAAAATCACTGGTGGTAGTTTCGCGAAAGTTGAACTAATTGAAACGACGATTAATTCATTAACGGAGGAATCGACAACCGTTACTGGAACGGGCGAACCAAATTCGCTAATTGAAATCAAAGCAAATAACTCTGTACTTGGCTCTGGAACAATTGATAGTGAAGGCAACTATAGCGTCACAATTCCTGCCCAAGAAGCTGATACAGAAGTAACGGCTCAGGCGACTTTTAATGCATTAACATCTAACGTGGCTTCTACTACAGTTCAGGCGATTACTCGGTCTGGAACAATTACTCCTAACGCTTTTACAATTGGGGATGAAGCTATAACTGGTGAGTTTACGGGGGATGTTACATCCGCACGCCTTTATGTGAATGACACTTCAACGAATGGCGGTGACTTTAAGGCTGACGGGACATTTGAATTCCCTGTATCAACCGAATCGATTAAAGTTGGCGATACGGTCGAAATCGTAGCTTTAGACAAAAATGGTGAAGAATTGGATCGTAAAAACGTTGAGATTATTAGTAATTTGAGCGGTACGCTTAGCCCAGCTGCTTATTTAAATGGAAATTCAAACATTACTGGGGAATTCACTGGTGATATCAACTATGCACAGCTTCTAGTAAATGATGTGCACGTGAGCTTTGGCGGAACTTTTAGCGCTGATGGTACGTTTAGCTACTATGTTGCACCTGGGACAATTAAGCTTGGCGATACCGTAACACTTCGAGGCATTCACAGAAATGATTCTGGAGAGAGAGAAGTCCTTGATACGAAACAAGTGGAAGTTATTCCGCAAGGTTCTCTTACAACTGAACCATACTCGCTTGGCACATCAAATATTGGCGGTTCATTCACTGGTGATATTAATTTTGCTCGACTTTTAGTAAATGGCATACCTGTTAGTTGGGGCGGAACTTTCAACACAGATGGAACTTTCAGCTTCTATGTTAACCCTACGCAAATTAAACTTGGTGACGTTATTACCATCGAAGGGTTCTACCGCACAGCTTCTGGGGAAACTGAAATTCTCGATACAAAACAAGTGGAAATTGCAGCGCTAGAAGGTACCCTTACTCCTGATGAATACTCACTTGGAACGTCAAATATTACAGGTGAATTTACTGGGGACATTAATTTTGCACAGCTTCTTGTAAACGGTGAATCTGTTGGTTGGGGTGGAACTTTTAATGCTGACGGAACTTTTAACTTCTATGTTAAATCTAACCGTATTACTTCTGAGGATACCGTAACACTTCGAGGATTTTACCGTGATTCTGCGGGAAATACGGAACTAATTGATACAAAACAGGTGGAGATTGCAGCGATAGCCGGTACTCTTTTGCCAGACGCATATGCAATTGGCGCTTCGAACATTACAGGGCAATTTACTGGCGATATTAATTTTGCACGCCTACTTATAAATGGCGAGTCTATTGCATGGGGCGGAACTTTTAACGAAAATGGAACTTTCAACTTCTATGTTAACCCTACGCAAATTAAACTTGGTGATATCGTCACAATGGAAGGATACAATCGTACGACTACTGGTGCGACTGAAATTCTTGATACAAAACAAGTGGAAATTGTGACTTTAGAAGGCACTCTTTCCCCTGATGTATATGAAATTGGTACTACAAATATTACGGGGCAGTTTACTGGGGATATTAATTTTGCACAGCTGCTCATAAACGGTGAATCTATCGCTTGGGGTGGAACTTTTAACGAAGATGGAACTTTCAGCTTCTATGTTAATCCTACGCAAATTAAGCTTGGCGACATCGTCATAATCGAAGGATTCAATCGTGCAACTTCTGGAGATACTGAGATTCTTGCAACAGAACAAATTGAGATTTCAGCTTTAGAAGGTACTCTTTTACCGGACATCTATGCACTTGGTACTTCGAATATCACGGGGCAGTTTACTGGGGATATTAATTTTGCACAGCTGCTCATAAACGGTGAGTCTGTAGCTTGGGGTGGCGTTTTTAACCCAGATGGAACTTTCGCCTTCTACGTTAATCCTACTCAAATTACACTTGGGGACGTTGTTACAATCAAAGGATTCAATCTGGCAGTTTCTGGGGAGACTGAACTCCTTGATACGAAACAAGTAGAAATCGCGACTTTAGAAGGTACCATTACTCCCTCTGACTATACACTAGGATCTTCAGAAATTACCGGGGAATATACGGGGGATATTAATTTCGCACGATTAGTTGTAAATGGAACGCCAACAAATCGCTGGGGCGGCGTTTTTAATCCAGATGGAACTTTTAGCTTCTTCATCTCACCAAACTATATTAAATCAGGCGATGAAGTTGAGATTCAAGCGATGTATCGCACAACTACACGTGAAACCAAAATTTTAGACACAGAAGTAGTGACGCTTGTTAATCCGTAAGTAAGTGATTGGTTCGCTAGTTGCGGCTAGCGAACCGTTTATTAAAACAAATGAGGTGCAACTTTTATGAAAAAAGCTTTAATTAGCATTGGCCTAAGTAGTGTATTACTACTAACGGCGTGTTCAAGTGACGGGAATCAAGAATATAAAGCAGAGAAAACTGAACAAAAGGCAAAAGCTGAAACAAAGGATACGGTTGTAGACGGGCTTAAAATTGTAATCAAAAATCAGGAAGTAAATGAAAAAGTGACGGAGAAAGAAACGCAGAAATTATATACTTTTACAATTTCTGGTGAGAATATGGCGTCTACCAATAAAGGACTGGGTGCGGTGGATTTTGTTTTAAAAACGAAAGATGGTAAGGAATTCGAGGTCGATCCTTCGATGGCGATGTTCGGCGATGAAATTAAGCCAGGCAAAACACTTGAAGGCAAAGCTTCTTTTGCAATTCCGGAAAATCAAACGGCGATGAAACTTATTTATAAACCACTAGATAAAGAATTGGCTGAGTGGGATGTGGAGGAATCATGAAAATTGTCATAATTGGACTGGGCTATATTGGACTTCCGACTGCGCTTATGTTCGCGAAACACGGGGCGGATGTCGTTGGGGTGGATGTTTCTAGGCGGGTGGTAGACTTTTTAAACGCTGGGCAGGTGCCCATTGAAGAGTATGGTTTAGCGGAATATTTGACGGACGCGCTGGCGAAGCAGAAATTTAAAGCGAGTTTAACAGCTGAAACCGGTGACGTGTTTATTATTGCCGTTCCGACGCCGAATGTGGAAGATGAATTCGGGAGTTGCGACCTAACGTACGTCAAACAGGCGATGGAGTCGATTTTGCCACATTTGAAATCGGGCAATACGATTATCGTTGAATCTACCATCTCACCGCGCGTAACGGAGGACATTATCCAACCTTTAATCCAAAAAGAAGGGTTTGTTACTGGCGAAGATATTTTTCTGGCGCATTGTCCGGAGCGTGTTCTTCCGGGGAAAATCTTGCACGAACTTGTTTACAATAACCGCATTATTGGCGGGGTCACAGAGAAGTGCACCGAAAAGGTTAAAGAAATATACGGCCTTTTTGTGCAAGGCAAATTGCTGAGCGCGACTGCGAGTGTCGCAGAATTGTCTAAGCTGATGGAAAACACATATCGCGACACCAATATTGCGCTCGCCAATGAACTTGTCCAAATCGGCGACGAACTCGGCATTGATGCGCTAAGCGTAATCGAGCTGGCCAATCAACACCCAAGGGTAGATATTCACCAACCGGGTCCTGGCGTAGGCGGCCACTGCCTAGCCGTTGATCCACATTTCATCATTGCAGAGGCCCCGAACGAAGCACGGCTTATCCGCCAAGCAAGGCAAATAAATCGTAATATGCCTAATTTTATTTTCCAAAAAACACTCACAATTATGGAGGAAAATAATGGAAAAACGATAACCGTATTAGGCTTAGCCTACAAAGGAAATATAGACGACACGCGTGAAAGCCCCGCCCTCCAAATTGTAAACCAGCTGCAAACCTTAACGGCGTATGACATTCGTACATTTGACCCTTATGTAGCAAGTTCAGATACATATAGCCTTGAATCGGCTCTTTTAGGGAGTGACTTAGCGCTCGTTTTAACTGACCATGATGCATTTAAGGCGATGCCTGATAACATCATTCATGGTATGAGAACCCCCATTTTATTCGATACAAAGAATTGTATTTCTAGAAAAAATGCTTTTGAACAACACTTTACACTCGGCCATCTTCCGACTGACAAAAAAAGAAGCAAAAGCTTTATAAACTAGGAGAATATTATGAACGAACAAATTGATTTAAAACAAATTATGCTTGCTATTCGCAAAAATGGTTGGTGGATTGTTGGAATTGTCACAATGACAGTTCTTTGTATGTTCATCTATCTCCAGTACATCGCCACTCCTATTTATCAAAAGAGCACACAAATTTTAGTTAATCAGTCTGAAAGCTCGCCAAATGATAGTTTAGATTCACAAACTGTGCAGGCGGACTTGCAACTGGTAGACACGTACAGCTCAATTATTTTAAGTCCGCGGATTTTAAATGGCGTTGAGCAAGACTTGGGAAATCTTTATGACACAGAGGAACTAGCAGAAATGATTCAGGTAACAAACGCGACTAATTCACAGGTCATTGATATAAGTGTTAAAAATCCAGATCCAAAACTAGCCGCTCAAATTGCTAATTCCACTGCTAAGGTATTCACTAAAGAAATGCCGAGTATCATGAAAGTCGATAATGTGACTACTTTATCAGAAGCCCAGTTTTTAGGCAACGAGACGCCGATTGCGCCTCAAAAAACTTTGTTGCTTATACTCGCCGTATTTATGGGACTTTTTTTCGCATTTTGTTTTATTTTCATCAGATTATTGTTTAAGCGTACGTTTACCTCGGCAGATGAAATTGAAGAGATTTTACAGCTAAATGTGCTGGGTGAAGTGAGTACATTTCATGCTTTTGAACGGGCCAAAAAAAGACTACAAAAAGGAGCCAGCTAAATGCGTTTATTCAGAAAAAAATGTTCCAGTACTGAAGATAATAAAAATAAGCGAGTCACTTTCATTACTTCTCCGGAATTAGACACTGAACAATTCGATATGGAATCGAGTTCGCAGACTTTTGAGCATGCCTTGCCACAACAAAATTGGCTACTTAAAATTGCTGGTTTTACAGGAATTTACTTCGACTTTAGTTTTATTTTCATCAAATTATTATTCAGGCGTACGTTTACTTCAACAAATGAAATCGAGAAATTTTTACACATACATGTGCTCGGTGTAGTGAAATTAATTCAAATAAGTGATGAAATCCCAATGAAACTAAGAAAAGGAGCAAGGTGAATATGTATCCATCAAATAAAAATTCTAGAAGCAATTACTACTCTCCTACAAGTGAACAATTTAAATTAATTCGTACTGGGATTGATTTATCTGGAATTGATAAAGATAGGCAAGTCATTTTAATTACTTCTCCAGAATCAGGCACTGGAAAATCCACCGTAGCCTCCCACCTTGCAATCGCTTATGCCGAAAAAGGGGCACGCACACTTTTAATCGATGCCGATATGCGTAGACCTATGTTACATAAACGATTTTCAAAAAATTTACATCTTGGTTTGTCCAACGTGATTACAAATGAGATCGAGTTAGAAGATGGGCTCCAAGAGGTGTTGCTAGATTCAGCGTCATTCGCTCTTTTAACTAGCGGCACAATACCTCCGAATCCAAACGACTTACTTTCCTCTCAAAAAATGGCTAATCTTATCGGAAGATTACGGGAATGTTTCGATAAAATCATCATTGATACGCCACCTATCACAGTTGTTTCAGATGCACTTGTTTTAGCGGACGAAACAGATGGTACCATTTTGATTTGTAGGTATCAAAAGACTTTAAAAGAACAAGCAAAATATGCAGCCAAGCAACTTCAGCTTTCAAAAGCTAAATTAATTGGCGTCATTTTTAACGGTACAAAAAATACCGAAAACTATTATTACTAAGGAGCTAAGTACATGGAACAAAGTAAACTCAGCATGGCATTCCAAGCGACTGATAAAACAAATTATACGAAATGGAAGATTCGTTGCGACCGTTTTTTAAGCGTGTTTGCGTTACTTCTCCTGTCCCCGCTTTTTCTCTTCGTAGCGATTTGCATTAAAGTGACTGACTGGAAAGCTCCAGTTATTTTCAAGCAAGAGCGTGTAGGAAAAAATGGGAAAGTTTTTTATATGTACAAATTCCGAACGATGTGTACGGATGCTGAATCCCAATTAAGTACGATTTTAAAACTAAACGACGTTACAGGTGCGATGTTTAAAATGAAAAATGATCCTCGCATAACAAAAATCGGCCGCTTATTGCGCAAAACGAGCTTGGATGAGTTGCCACAAATTTGGAACGTAGTAAAAGGTGATATGAGCCTTGTTGGGCCTAGGCCGCCGCTACCGCGCGAAGTTGCCGTTTATTCTACGTACGATAAACAACGCCTTCTTGTCACTCCTGGTTGTACGGGATTATGGCAGGTAAGCGGACGAAACGAGCTTAGCTTTGAGGAAATGGTGGAACTGGATTTGCATTATATTCGCCACCTGTCTTGGAAAATGGACTTTAAAATTTTTTTCAAAACTTTTGTTGTCCTGCTCGTACCAAAAGGAGCGTATTAGCGTGAAGAAAGAAAAGAGAATTCATTTGCTGGGCAGTGACTTAGATGCGCTTACGATGAATGAAACGCTCCTGCGTATTGAGCACCTTATTTTAAACCAAAAGCCGAGTCAACATGTTGTGATTAATGCGAGCAAAATAAATTTGATGGCGGAGGATGCGGCGCTTCGGGCGATTGTAAATGAAAGTCCGCTTGTGAATGCAGATGGTCAGTCTATTGTTTGGGCGGCGCGTTTTCTAGGCTATGATGTGCCGGAACGCGTGACGGGAATTGATTTATTTGAAAATTTGGTGGCTCTGGCGGCACAAAAGAGCTGGCGGCTCTACTATTTTGGGGCGACGGAGGAAGTGGTGAAGTGTGTTGTAGACAAGCATTTGAAAGCTTATCCGGGTTTAGAGATTGCGGGGTTTCGCAATGGCTATTTTGATGATTTAGAATCGGTTCAAATTGCGCAGGAGATTCGGGCCAGTCGTGCGGATATATTATTTGTCGCTTTTTCCTCCCCAAAAAAAGAATTTTGGGTTCACAGCCACAAGGAAATGATGCAAGTGCCTTTTGCGATGGGTGTTGGCGGGAGTTTTGATGTGCTTGCTGGTAAGACAAAACGCGCGCCAAGATGGATGCAAAAAGCTGGGCTGGAATGGTTTTACCGCTTTATACAGGAACCTAGGCGCATGTTTAAACGCTATATCATCGGGAATTTCCGCTTCCTGACACACGTTCTTCGGGAAAAAAGCAGACGAGGCATAAGATGGCAAAAACACCGCTAAATATAGCTGTTTTTATTGTACTTGTTGCGATTTTCCCGCTCATTGATTTCTTAAATGGTTTTTTCCTGACATCTGGTTATATGATTCCCATTGGCATTGTCTATCGTTTTTTCTTTTTTATCTTTCTCATTAGCATGATTTGTATTGAAAAGATTCCTAAGACGGCTTTAACGTTTGTCACCTTCCTGTTTATTGCTGGCAATCTTGGCATCTTGCTTTTCCAAAGTATAATTTTACAAAATCCATTCACTTGGATTGCTGCGGATATTTCTGTATTTGTTAAATATTTTTTATGGGCACTCATTCCGTACTATATTTATCAACGAAAAACGCTATTTCAAGCGCTGCATTATGAAAAAATTTTTATTGTCATCAGCCTACTATTTACGGTACTTCTACTTGTCCCTTATGCACTAGGTGTTGGGCACCAGACTTATGATAATTCAGACGCTGGTTATAAAGGCTTCTTTTTTGCGAATAATGACACAAGTTTTGCTTTTATTGTATCGCTAACCTTTACGGCTCAAGCACTCATTCAATCGTTACAAGGAAGATGGAATTTCCGCTTGCTGTTCTTTCTTCTGCTTTATTCCGGAAATATGCTTTGTTTATTACTCGTTGGGACGAAAACTGGCATTGTTTATGGTGTTGTGATAAGTGTCATCGTGCTCATTCGCCTTTTATTTTTCGTTAGATATCGTTCAGTGACACAGAAAATCTTCGTTTGGTTTGCTTGTCTCTTTTTAGTTGGGTGGTTGCTCGTTCGCGGCTTGGCCTATGCGGGACAACTGATTGCAGGGACGTACGACCGAATGGTGTATTTTTATCATTTATACGACGGAAATTTAGTTCGGTTGTTAACGAGCTCAAGAAGTGATTTTTTGGAAGGCGGATTAAGCTTTTTCCTAGATAGCTTACACCCTATTTTCACGGTAGCTTTTGGTCAAGGTTTTGAATATCGATTAGAACAGTATGGCCGGCTTGGATTAATCGAAATGGATTTTTTTGATACGTTATTTGGGCTCGGCCTGTTCGGGATCCTACTTCTTGTTACTTTGTTAGGCTACTACGGTGTGATTGCGTTAAAAAAACAAAATCGTTCGCTCCATAGTTTTCTCTTTTTCATCATTATTCTATATAGTTTTTTCGCCGGGCACGTCTTGTTTTCAGCGCTCTCTTCAACCCTTTTAGGACTTGTTTGCGGCGGGATTATTTTATCAAAGAAAGAGTGAGATTCATTTGAAGAAATTATTAATTCGGTTTGGGCAATTTTCAATCGGCTCACTCGGCGCGGCGCTCCTCAATTTAATATTGATACCTATCACAACTTACTTTTTAACGCCCGCAGAATACGGGAAAACAAGTATGTTTCTACTCGCGCAAACGCTTCTTATTTATGTGATTTACTTAGGATTCGATCAAGCTTTTACAAGGGAATTTCATAGTTACGCGCAAAAAACGCGTTTGCTTATTCAATCGATGATGACGCCGCTTTTTACTTCATGCATTTTAATTGCGGGCATGTGTCTATTTGCTTCTACAATTTCCGAATGGCTTTTTGCGGATTCAAATTATGAAGTTGCTGTTTATTTGCTTGCTTTCTCCATCATTTTACTCATTTTTGAACGTTTCATTTTATTGTTTGCTCGAATGGAAAATCGAGCGATTACTTTTTCTATTTATTGTATTGGTATTAAGTTGGCCATTTTAGTTGGCACAATCACGGCATTGCTTTTATTTGAGCCTACTTTTATTACCGTTGTTTACGGCATGTTAATTGGGCAGATGATTGGGGATTTCATTCTTATTTTGTTTAACTTGCCACTGTTTAAAACGTTCAGGCAAAAACCGGACAAAGCGCTCATTAAACATCTTGCTAAATTTGGCTTGCCTGTCGCAATTGGTACTTTTCTTTACAGTTTATTTCTCATCATCGACAAATTATTTTTACGCTACTTCTCGAGCTTTGACGAGCTTGGGATTTATACTGCAGCGTTTAAAATTGCCAGTGCTTTAATGGTTTTGCAGGTGAGTTTTGGGAATTTCTGGATTCCTACTGCATACGAATGGTACGAGCAGAAAAAGCCCGTCATCTACTACAAAAGGGTGAGCGATACGGTCATGTTTGGGGTCGCGTTCTTTTTCCTCGCTATGCTTTTCTTTAAGGACTGGATTGTCGTGATTCTCTCGCCAGCGTACAGCGAGGCACAATATATTTTCCCGTTTCTCTGCTTCTATCCGCTCATGATGACGGTTAGCGAAACGACAAATCTCGGCATCGTTTTTTTAAAGAAAAGCGTGCTAAACATTTACGTGTCGATCATCGCCCTCGTCATTTCTGTCGCGCTAAACATTGCGCTCGTCCCAGTTTATGGCGCAATTGGAGCCGCTATCGCAACGGGAACCGCCTTCATCAGCTACTTTCTCGCCCGCACTTTTTTCTCCATGCGCATTTGGGAAGGCTTTTCCGTCACACGCCACATCATCGTAACGGGGCTGTTATACGGTTTATCACTTTACAGCGTTATTTTTAAAGACACTTTGCTCGAAAAAGGACTCGTTTTAAGTGCGCTCATCTTCCTGATTGTCCTTTATCAAAAAGAGCTCAAACAAACGTTTCGTTTACTTCAAAAGAAAGGAATTAAAAATGAATGAACATTTTAATGGTCGGTCCAAACCCAAAGGAAAAAGGCGGAATGGCAACGGTCATCGCGAATTTCAAACAGTATTATACGAGTGATACGCATCATTTATTCTTTTTCAGTTCATGGTCTGCGGAAAACAAATGGCAGACTGAATGGCGGGCGCTTCGTTCGATTCGGCGCATCATTTTTGAAAAGAAAATTGATATTGTGCATTTTCATGTCGCGCAAAAGGGCAGTTTCTTTCGAAAGGCCTTTTTAAAAAAATTAGTTCCAAGCCATTGTAAAACGGTATTTCATATGCACGCATCACATTTTGATGTATTTTATAAAAAAAGTAACCGCATGTTGCGATTTTGGATTCGTCGAACGTTTAATCAAACGGATCATGTGGTGGTTTTAAGCGGGGAATGGGCGGAATTTTACCGGAGGCTAACTAAAACGCCGATTTCGGTCATTCAAAACGCGGTGCATCTTCCTGAAAAGCCCCTTTATAATAAAAAAGCGCGTACGATTGTGACGTTTGGGCGAATCGGCGAGCGAAAAGGAAGCTATGATTTGCTTAAAGTGGCAGCGCGCATTCAGCCGGCGTTCCCAGATGTACGTTTTGTGCTCTACGGCGACGGGGAAATCGAAAAAGTCACGGCTCAAATTGACAAGCTCGGGCTTACAAATGTGGCACTAGGCGGCTGGATTTCAAAAGAGGATCAGCAGGTCATTTTAAAAGCGAGCATGTTGCACTTTTTGCCGTCCTATCACGAAGGCCTACCTATGGCAATTTTAGAAACCATGGCCGCTGGAATTCCAAACATTTCCACACATATCGGTGGCATCGCAGACGTCATTGAACACCAGCAAAACGGCATTCTGACCGCACCAGGCGATGTTGCCAATATGACGAATCAACTAACTAAACTTTTAGAACAACCTGCTCTTCGGGAAAAATATGCGGAAAGCGCGCGCCAAAAAATTGCATCTGGCTTTTCAATTGAAACCTACCACACAAATTGGTCTGCTTTTTACAATCAGTTGATAACATGTTAAAATTTACATTCCAGACAATTTATTGTTAATTTTTTTACTAGGAGTGTTGTATGCGAGTTATTAACTTTTTTAAAGGTATGGCTATGGGAACCGTCGAAACAGTTCCCGGAATTAGCAGCAGTACCGTCGCCATGTTGCTTGGTATTTATGAAAATATTATCGATGCGCTTCACCATTTAACGACCAAAAAATGGAAAACGCACATGCTTTATTTGCTCCCCATTTTAATTGGAATGGCATGCGGAATGGGCGTCTCCGTTTTGGTCGTGCACTATTTACTAGAAAATTACAACGTCCAAGTTCACGCTTTATTTATGGGGTGTATTCTCGGAATGCTCCCATTAATTTGGCAAAGCGGCAAAAAAATCGGTGAGCGCTATCAATTCAAGCATTTTTTCATCATGGTGCTGTTTTTTGCTTTTATTTTAATCTTAAATTTTTCGCTTGAAGAAACGCATTTCCAAATTACACAAGCTACCGCTTTTGATTATGCCTATCTCTTTTTTGCCGGCTTTCTAGCTAGCATCGCACTTGTTGCCCCCGGCATAAGCGGCGCGCTCATTTTGATGATTCTAGGCGTTTACGAAACCGCGCTTGATGCGCTAATAGACTTCGATTTTAAAATTATCATCGCCATGGCATTAGGCGTTCTTATCGGTATTCTCGTCACAAGCAAACTCATTCGTTTTCTCATTCAAAAATTCCGCACCGCTGCCCACGCCGGAATACTCGGACTGCTTGCTGGCTCATTTTTCATTCTTTTCCCAAAAGAAAATTTTACGGTTTTCGAATTCATCATAAGCTTTATCATTCTAGTTGTAACCACTTTCGCTGTATACAAATTCAGCTTTAGACAATAAAAAACTGCACCTATAAGATGCAGTTTGATACAAAACAAAATTACTATGCCACATTAGACTGGTGAGAAATGATGAGATTCTAGGCAAAGCCGTGTGCCGCATCATTTTTTATCAGTCTAACTTTTTTCGTCTAATAAGTCGCTCTCATTAAATTTAATTTTCGCCTCGCAATGCGGGGTTTTCCATTTTAATTTACGCGACATTTTTTCTTCATCATTTTTTTCAAAAAGAAGCTTGCTCCCTTTACTTAGAAGCGGAATTGCAATTAAAACGCCGACAAGGGTTAACAGAGCAATAAAACCAATAAAAATTAAACTTGCACCGATGGCAATAACAAAGGCTTTTTTCAAGAAATGTCCAATATCAAACTTTTCTTCCAAATTCATCAGCTCCCTATCTTTATCGATAGTTTTATCATATCATGAAACGATGCTAGCGGCGAATTTTAGCCCAAAATGTGCTCTTCCAAAAAGAGAGCTAAACCACCCTCATCATTTGTTTTTGTGATAAAATCGGCACGTTCCAAAGCGAGCGGTATGCCGTTTTGCATCGCGACACCCATTTTGGCTAACATGAGCATGCCAACATCATTTTCATTGTCCCCAAACGAAACGGTTTTCGCTAAATCAATGTAGCCATGTTCGGCTAAATAGTTCAGGCCATGCGCCTTATCAATCCCCGGGTTCATAATGTCGATCAAATTTTTCGCGGAGGCAAGCACAGATAAATCAAATGGGCGAAGCGCCTCTTTAATTGTTGCGCGCTTTTCGGCGTCTTCTTCAATCACCAAAATTTTCAGCGGGAATTCGCCATCTGCAAGCTCATCAAGCGGCGTTTTCGTAATCGTAATCGGCACTTGTTCGTTTTCAGGCAGCACTTTATTTTGTTCGTTAAAAAACGCAATTTTACCAGAATTAGATGGTCCTAAGATTCGTTTCGTCGTATAAATGTGATAATTCGCATTTAGCGGGCGAAGCACTTCCAATACACTTTCAATTGTTTCTAGCGCTAAATCGCTTTTAAACAAAATCTCACCAGTTTGAAAATCGCGCACGAGGCCCCCGTTGCAAGAAATTACTGGTTTTGTAATTTTTAGCTCGTGAATAAATGGTAAAATCGCTAAATCTAAACGACCAGTTGCCAGAAATAAATTTTTTCCGTCTTTTTGCCATTCAAGCAAACGCTCTTTATTATGCGGGTGAATCGCGTCCCCCGCGCTCACAAGCAGCGTTCCGTCCATATCTGTCACAATCGTATCAATCGTCAAGTCTATCGCACCTTTCCCTTCATATACTCGTCATTATAACGGATAATCGCTAAAAGACGCAAGACGAGGAGCCCTTTTGTTTAAAATATTCGCTCTGGTTTGGTGTACACATTCATCGTGTCTTGACGAATGAAACCGACTGTCGTAATGCCAAGTTCAGCTGCCATATTAATCGCGAGTTCAGTTGGCGCCGAACGCGATAAAATGATACCGCAGCCAAGTTTCGCCGTTTTTACTAAAATTTCCGATGAGATTCGCCCACTGAAAATGACAATTTTATCCGAAACGGTAATGTCGTTTTTTAAACAATGCCCGTAAATCTTGTCGAGTGCATTATGCCGCCCAATATCCATTCGACTGCAGATTAGCCCGTCAGGCGTGGTGAGCCCCGCATTATGAACGCCGCCCGTCTGATGAAATGTGCCCGATGTCGCTTCAAATTCGCGCATTCTTTCAAAAATTTGCGCCACCCCAATTGAAATCCCCGTTTCATTGTAACTTTCAAGCAAAGAGGCATCCGATTGGAAATAAAAATTTTCTCTTGATTTCCCGCAACACGACGTAATATAACGCTTTGCGCGATACTTGGCGTTAAATTGGTTGACGAAATTCGCCGTCACATGCGCGTGCCCTGTCGCCTCAATGATTTCGATTTTATCGATGTCCGAAACGCCACGAATGACACCTTCTGACGTTAGAAAGCCCACAATTAAATCCTCTAAATATTCCGGTGTGCAGACGATGGTTACAAGTTCTTGTTTATTCACATAAATGGTCAGCGGATATTCCACAGCAATTTCTGCCGTTTTTTCATGTTTTATCCCATTTTCATACCGAATAATGCTTTTTTGTACGCTCACATCCATCGTGCCAGCCCCTTCCAAAGAAAGCCTCCAGCAATTTGGAGGCTCGCATTTATTTTAAATTTTTACCCATTTCTTTTAAAAATGTAACCCCGTAACGCAGCGTGCGGTTTACATCAGGATCTTTTAGCGCCTTCATTAAACCAAACAGCCCCAAAATCTCCTCGTTTTCCGCCGCCGCCTGAGCAGCCTGAGTCGCTTCTTTTATATTTTCAAGCATCTTTTCAGTTGTTTCCGGCTTTGTTTCTGTTAAAAGCTGGCTCGACAACATCAAATTGTTTATCGCATTCGTAACGGGTTCTTTGCGCCACTCATTTAAAACGGTTTTCGTAATATCTTCTTTCGCCTTCATCGCACTATTTACGGTTTCAAGCGCGCCTGAGTCGCGCAACAATTTGACGAGTTCGAGTATTTCAAGAAAACCAGATTCATCGGCGGCAATGCCTTTTTTAAGCTCAGCTAGGCGGATTTTTTCCTGTTCTTCTTTTGACGGAGTCGTGTCGCGAATTTTCGATATCGGTTCAGCCATTTTGTTTCTCTCCTTTACAGCCACAGCTTCCGCCGCATGCACAATTTACTTTGGAAATCGGTTCATAGTCCGCACGCTTCCATTTCCGCTCAACTTCTACGCCATTTTGCGGATAACGTTTGCGGTTTCGTGGATTGTGGTCAGGAAGCGGATTTTTTCCTTCTTTTTCCAGAACCTTCATTGCCACTTTCGTTTGCTTATAAGCTGGCGTTTTCGTCCGCACATCGCCCGCACTAGACGTAAGCAAATTAACCGCTGTTTCGCTGCTCACCGAATGCATCGGCACATAGACTTCCTTGCCTTTCATTCGGTCAGTCACAACGGCGCGGAGCTTAATCCGACCATAAGGAGAACTAAGGCGCACAAGCGAACCACTTTCAATTTCACGTTCTTTCGCAAGTTCAGGCGAAACCTCGACAAACACTTCTGGAAGCTTGTAATCAAGCCCTTTTGATTTATCCGTCAAATTCCCCTCGTGGAACTGTTCCAGCAAGCGTCCGTTGTTTAGCTGCAAATCGTACTCTTCCGGAAACTCAATCGGTGGAACATACGGCAACGTTGAAAATTGTGCCTTACCATCAGGGAAATTAAAACGTTCTTTGTATAAAAGGGGCATATCTTGACCTGCTTCATCAACCGGCCAAACGAGACTACTGAAGCCTTCCAAGCGGTCGTAGCGGACCCCACGGAAAAACGGTGCGAGACTCGCGATTTCGTCCATAATGTCACTTGGATGTGCGTAATCCCAATTGGCTCCGCAGGCACGTGCCACTTCTTGCGTAATCCACCAGTCGGGTTTTGAGTCCCCAAGTGGCTTCATCACTTCATACAAGCGCTGTACGCGCCGCTCCGTATTCGTAAACGTCCCTTCTTTTTCGAGCGAAGGCGACGCCGGCAAAATGACATCCGCAAATTGCGCGGTTTTGGATAAGAATACATCTTGTACAACAAAGAAATCTAATTTCGCAAGCGTTTCCTGTACGTGATTCACGTTTGAATCCACCCACGCCATTTCTTCCCCTACAAGGTACATCGCGTGCAGTGTTCCCGCTTCAATCGCATCAAGCATCTCATTGTTTTTCAGTCCCGGTTTATCTGAAATTGATACGCCATAAGCCGCTTCAAAACGTGCGCGTACCTCATCATCGGCTAGGGGCTGAACACCAGGCAAGACATTCGGCAAAGAGCCCATATCGCAAGCGCCTTGCACGTTATTGTGCCCACGTAGCGGGTATGCACCAGCGCCTTTTCTGCCAAAGTTTCCTGTCACGAGGAGTAAGTTCGCGATTGCTGAAGATGTATGCGAACCCGCGATATTTTGTGTAACGCCCATGCCCCAACAAACTGAAGTGCCGTCTGCTTCGTGCACCATTTCGGCAATTTCCTTAAGCGTTTCCACGGACAGTCCCGTTTCTTGCTCGGCATACTCCAATGTGAACGGCTCAAGGAATTCGAGGTAGTCTGCCACATTTGAAATTCGGTGATTCATAAATTCGGCATCATGCCAGTTTTGGTCGATGATATATTTGGCAACAGCCGTCAGCCAGACAAAATCCGTCCCTTGTTTCGGGTGAATAAATTTATCAGCGCGTTCTGCCATTTCGTGACGTCGCAAATCTGAAACGAGCATTTTAGCCCCGTTATATTTTTGGGCACGTTTAATTCGGCTCGCAATGACAGGGTGTCCATCAGCCGGGGAACAGCCAACTAACATGATTAGCCCAGCTGATTCAATATCGTCAACCGTACCTGAATCGGCGCCAATGCCGACAGTGCGTGTTAGCCCATCAGATGCAGGCGCCTGACAATACCGTGAGCAGTTATCGACGTTGTTTGTCTCAAAAACTTGGCGAGCGATTTTTTGCATCAAATAATTCTCTTCGTTTGTGGTTTTAGATGAGCTAATAAACCCGAGCGCATCGTTGCCAAATTTCGCTTGTGTTTCACGTAAGCGCGTCGCCACCGTTTTAAGCGCCTCTTCCCAGCTCACCGGCACAAATTCGTCCCCTTGCCGAACGAGCGGCGATGTGAGCCGTTTATCACTATTCACGAAATCCCAGCCAAATTTCCCTTTGACACATGTCGCAAATTTATTAACTGGACCTTCGCCAGTCGGTTCCACTTTCAAAATTTTACGATCTTTTGTCCACACTTCAAACGTACAGCCGACCCCGCAAAATGTGCAGACGGTTTTCGTTTTTTTCGTCCGCGTATCGCGCATCGCCGCTTCCATTTCAGAAACAGCAAAAACAGTTTGATAGTTCGGCTCCACTTTTTTCACCATATCAATCATTGGTTCAAGCACATCTTCGTCTAAACCAGTCATAAAACCAGCTTGACCAAGCATCGATTTCTCCATCATCGCATTACATGGACACACGGTAGAACAAAGTCCACAAGACACGCAAGATGAAAGATTTGCTGGCCGGTCGTCATCCCAAATAACCCGCGGCTGCTCCCGCTCCCAGTCAATCGACAGCGTTTCATTCACCTGAACGCTCTGACAAGCTTCCACACATCGCCCGCATAAAATACATTGGTCGGGGTCATAACGATAAAACGGGTGCGAAAAGTCATTTAAGTAACCTTTTTCCCGGTAAGGTCGTGTTTGCCCTTCAATCCCTAACATTTCAGTCGTATTATGTACGCGGCAATTGCCATTATTATTATCGCAAACCGTGCAGTAAAGCAGATGGTTCTCCAAAATTCGGTCCATCGCTTCTAGCTGAGCATCAGTTGCTTTCTCTGAATCCGTTTGTACTTCCATTCCCGCTTTAAACTCGGTACTGCACGCCCGAACAAGCTCCCCGTCCACTTCACACATGCACGTATCGCAAGATTGAATTGGCCCCATTTGCTCGCTATAACATATATGCGGGTGTTTGATTTCTTTTTCATTCAAATAATCTAAAATTCTTTTTCCCGAGTCAACTTCATGTTCCGCCCCATTTATCTTGACGGTGATTTTTGTCCCCATGACTTTTCCTCCTCCATCATTCGCTCTCTATAGAAAACGGTTACATCCGTTATATTATACCAGTTATCATGTGAAAATTACAGTCAAAACCATAATTGAGAACGCTTATCAAGTAAGGCGGTTATGCGTTTTTAAGAGGACGTGAAGTAAGTGAAAAAAAGCACTTTCCTATCCAGCAGGAAAAGCGCCTTTACTCCGAACTGTTTTCATTTTCTTCTTAGCCATTCTATGATAGCAAAATAAAGACCTGCAATCAGTAAGATACCAAGCGCCAACCATCTAATACTAATTTCTGTAATGCCGTTGTAGGAAATAACAATAATAAGCATGGGAATCACTAGAACTAGCACATATAAAAACTTATACGCTATTTTATTTCGAAGCATAATAAATCTTTCGTCTTGGGTTCTACGTTCTTGTTCTTGCTCCTCTTCCATCTTTTTTCTTCTGGATAACACGCCTAGTGTAGCACCAATGATTATAAATATCACCGTCACATACATGTCCACACCCATGAATTCTTTTAAGTTCTGTCCCCATAAGATACTAATTAAAAAAAAGACCCCTAGAAATATAACTATTGTATTAAAAATTTGCTTTATTTGATAATTTGTCATCTTGCTTCACCTCTGTATGAAAATAATTCTTCTATAGTTTTATCGAAAAAAATAGCCAATTTAAAACTAAGCTCTAAAGTAGGATTGTAATTTCCTTTTTCGATAGCATAAATTGTTTGTCTAGAAACGCCAACGGCTTGACCAAGATCCTCTTGAGAAATTTCTTTTTCCTCACGATACTTTTTCACATGATTGACAATAGCCATTCTGCAACACCCTTGTAAACTTTACTTTACATTCATTATATGTAATAACCTCAAAAATGTAAAGTAAAGTTTACATTTTCTATAAAGCTCCATAACTTCTCCCACCTTGCATCCTAAACAAAGTAGCCAATATTTTATCTATCATTAGCATCATTTTTCGAATCCTTGCCATTATTTCACGTGTAATGGGCTTTTTTACTAATTAAAAAAATCGAGAAACACAGCCCTAAAAAGGCGATGTTTCTCGATTTTGTATATCACTTACCAAATATATTCTTAATCGAATCGAGCAATTCCCCGGCGCCACCTAGTTGTTCGGTCACTTGATCGACGACGTTGTTTACTGGTTCGGTTACATTCTGGGTTATTTCTTCGGGATTCAATTGGTCGGTTGCGTTTTGAATCGTTTCCGATGCCGTTTCAGTTGCATTTTGCGCGGTTTCTTCGGCATTTGAAGCAACATCAGAAATTTTTTCTGCGCTTCCTCCAAGGAGTTCATTTACTTTGTCACCAGCTAGATTTTTTAAACTATCAAAAAGTGGCAATAGACTTCTCTCCTTTACTTTTGATTACCCGTAGTATAGCACAGATTTTTCGGAATCTTTCGTTTTGACACAAAAAGTAATCAGGAAGTAAAATTCTTTACAATTCAAGCAAACCTTTTTGTTGCAAATCAAAAAAATGTTCGTAGAAAGCGCCTTCGCGCAGTCCATATTGCGAGAAAACGAGCCGGTCAGAGTCCAAGAAGCGCATCAGCGCAATAAGCGGCGCCATTCCGGCTGCAATAATATCAGCTCGGTCGCGAGAAAGTCCGCCAATGTCGCCGCGACCTTTTAAGTTTTGTGATACCACTTCTTTGAAAATATCGTATACTTCAAAGTCGCGCATTTTAAAACCGTGCAAATTCTCAAAATCTAAAATTTCGCGCCGACGTCGTTCGATTTTGGCTATCGTTCGGTTACTTCCACCAAGGGCAACAATTGGCAAGTTATGTCCCCGGCGAAGCCACCAAACGCCCGTGTATAGTTTATCCATGAATGTCATAAGCGCAAATAAATCGCCGGCCGAAATCACATCTTTTTGGGTAAATCGCTCGCTTAGATTGACAGCGCCATACGGCAAACTGATAAGATTCACGGCCCGACCATTTTGGACTAAAACGAGCTCCGTGCTGCCACCGCCAGTATCAATAATGACACAATTGGTTACCGGCAATGTGTTAATGATGCCTAAATAGTCGTAATACGCTTCTTTAGACCCTTCAATCACTTCTAATTCAACGTTCGCCTCCTTCTTAACGCGCTCTAAAAACTTCTTTTGATTGGTTGCTTGACGTGTGGCTGCGGTTGCTAGTGCGCGGAGCGTTAGCGAATCAAATTCAAGGCTTTTTTCCCGAAAGCGTTTTAATGCCGCAATAGTTCGTTTCATCGCATTGTCCCGAAGAATTTTTTCCTCCCCCATTTTTTCCGACAAGCGCACCATTTCTTTTTCTTGGCAAACGACCTCGAAAGTGGCATCATCGTTTATTTTCGTAATCGTCATTCGCACCGAGTTTGACCCTAAGTCAATTACGCCAAAGTGTTCCATACCTATTCCTCCTCATTTTCACGCCCAACAATAGGCTCAAATATTCGTGCTTGTATGTTTTTATCAGCTCGTTTTGCTAGCTTTTTCTTCGTCGCTTGGTCCATGAGCAATTCTTGGACGTTAAACGGTGGTCGACCGCGCTTGTCTAAACTTTGGTAAGAGCCGTCTGCGAGCAATTTCCGTGTTTTCACGTTATCGTGAAACATTTCTGCAAACTCCAGCTTAATTTGCTCTCGAATGGCTTTTTCACGAATCGGAAACATCAACTCCACTCTTCGGTTTAAATTGCGGTGCATTAAATCGGCGCTGGATAAGTAAAGCAAGTCGTCCCCTGCTGCGCCAAAATGATAAATCCGACTATGTTCTAAAAAGCGCCCAACAATGGAGTGTACTTCAATATTTTCACTCAGGCCGGGCACTCCAGGCTTCAAGCAGCAAATTCCGCGCACAATTAGCTTGATTTTAACGCCCGCAGAAGACGCTCTGTAAAGCGCTTCAATCATTTCCGAATCGGATAAAGAGTTCATTTTCATCTGGATAAAGCCGGGTTTTCCTTGTTCCACCGCTTTTATTTCGCGCTGAATCAGGTCAAGAAGCATGTCGCGCAACCAAAGTGGCGCAATCACAAGTTCATAGAAAAACGGGGGTTCCGAATAGCCTGAAAGCATGTTAAAAATGTTCGTGGCATCAATACCCATTTCCGCGTTAGCCGTTAGAATTCCCATATCCGTGTAAAATTTCGCCGTCATATCATTATAGTTGCCCGTTCCCATGTGCATATAACGCCTGATGCCATCTTCTTCCCGCCGCACAACAAGCGTCAATTTACAATGTGTCTTCAATCCGACAAGCCCATAAATCACGTGGCAGCCTGCCTTTTCGAGTTCCTGCGCCCAGTGAATATTATTTTCCTCATCAAAGCGCGCCTTCACCTCTACAAGAACTGTCACCTGCTTCCCGTTTTCAGCCGCTTCGCCCAAATATTTAATAATTGGTGAATCACCCGACACTCGGTAAAGCGTCATCTTAATCGCCAAAACCGCCTCATCGGCTGACGCTTGCCGCACAAATTCAATCACCGGCTCAAATGAATCATATGGATGATGAAAAAAGTAATCCCGCTCCTTAATTTTTGCAAACAAATCAGCTTGCACCAAATCCGTTTCCACATATGGCTTAAATGGCTTATAGAGCAGCTTCTCGTCATCAACCGCACTCGCCAGCTTATTTAGAAACGTCAAATCAAGCGGTCCTTTAATCAAATAAATGTCCTCGTCACTCACTTTTAGAGCTTTTATTAGCCTTTTGTTTAAATGTTTACTAATATTCGCGTCGACCTCTAGGCGTATGACATTGCTACGTTCACGCTTTTTAAGTTGCTCTTCAATTTCTTTCAGCAAATCAGACGTATCTTTTTCCGCAACGTCCATATCCATGTTGCGCATCACCCGGTAACACGCGGTTTCTTTAATCTCGTAACCTACGAAAAAGCGTTGTAAATAATAGATGAGGATCTCCTCGAGTAAAATAAAATCGTGTTCGCCTTCCGTAGAGGGGAGTTTAACCAGCCGTGAGAAAATGTTTGGCACTTGAACTGTTGCGAATTCCTTCTTTTTTGGATTGCCTTCTTTGTGAATAAAGACTGCTATGTTGATGCTCGTGTTCACGATGAGTGGAAATGGTCTGGATGAATCGACGGCCATGGGGGTGACAACTGGGTAAACTTCTTGCTCGAAGAAATGATGCACAAATGTTCGTGCCCGCTCTGAAAGCTGGTCCATTTGCAGCAAGCGAATTTGCTTTTCCTGTAACCGTTTATTAAGCGTCCGATTCCAAGTTCGGTACTGCTTATCCACCATTTTATGTGTCACTTCGGTGATTTCTGTGAGCTGTTCTTTTGGCGTAAGCATTGCGGCATCGCGTTCTTCAAAGCCGACGGAAACCATTTTTTTCAAACTAGCTACGCGCACCATGAAAAATTCATCTAAATTGCTCGCCGTAATCGCCAAAAATTTAATCCGTTCAAGCAGTGGATTATTTTTATCACGCGCTTCTTCTAAAACACGGTCGTTAAAAGCAAGCCAGCTTCGTTCCCGATTAATGAAATTCACTTTATCCTCACTCATTTTTGTTCACCCTTTTCTTTCAAATGCGCTTTGATGCCGTATACTTCTTCAAAAAAGCCAGCTTTTTCATTAAAGGTCCACTTTTCAAGCATTAAATCATCGTCCGCCCACACAGAAATTAAAACATGTTCTTTTTTCAAAGAAAGCGAGATTTTCGTCACTTTTTGTTGATGGCTATCGTCCAAAGAATCGGCTAACCGTAAAATTGCTGTCAGTTTCGCTGTCGTGAGCCGGTTTTCAATCGGCAGCTTCTCAAAATGATGCAAATTGAGCGATGGCGTTTCCGTACTATGGTAACGCGCAATCGCGCCAACCATTTGGAGTTCCTCTGCCGATAAACCGAGAATTTCCGTCGCTAAAATAATATATTCTGAATGCGCATAATGATTATTCATATCAATGTAGCTTCCAATATCTTGCAAAATCGCGGCAATCTGAAGCAATAAACGCTCACGTTTTGTCAGTCCGTGAATCGGCTTTAATTGGTCGAAAAGATGCAGTGCAAATTTCTCCACCGCTTCCGCATGTTTTCGGTCCGTCTTGTACCGAACCGCAATATTTCGCGCCGACATCACAATATCTTTCGAAAAATCATGGGATAGCGTTAACTTTTTCTGCCGAATCATCTCCTCCACCAAAATCCCGTCCACAAGCTCCGCATCAGAAAGCAAAATTTCAGACGCCTGCGTCACCTTCAGAAGCTCTTTTAAAAGCATCGCCGACGGGAGTAACTGCGAAATCGAATCAAACGAAAGTTCATACTTTTTGGCTAAAACTTTTTCCGGAGTTTCCAGTATATGCGCATAAAGCGCGGCAAAATAGGCTTCTGTGATTTTATCCTCTGCCTTCTCTACAAAGGCCCTTTTAAAAAAAAGCAAGTCGGTGCCAATCAAAATGAAATGCTTATACGCTACGTCTTTCGGTGCAAATTGCGCATAATCACGGATTTTACTAAAAATAAAGTCCTCAAGTAAATCGGCAAAATTACTCGTCCGCTCCTTTAGCTCCGATAAAAGTTCCCGTACACGCAAGGGGCCGAGTTTAATATTTCGTGAGAACATAAAATTGCCTTCATCATAAACCGTAAGTTGAATGCTCCCCGTGCCAATATCAATGAGCATCGTGCCTTCTTGAATCAGCTCACTAAAATTTTTCGTCGCATTTGCCGCCGCCTGACTATGCAAAAATCGCTCCTCCGAATTGGACAACCATTCCAGTTCGAGCCCCGTCCTAAGCCGAATTTGTTCCTTTACATATTCCGCATTTGACGCTTCTTGAATCGCCGAAACAGCCACCGCTAGACTGTCCTCTATCGCATACTCACGCATAATATTAACAAAACCAGAAAGCGCAACAGATGTGGCTTCAACCGTTTCGAGCTCAATCTTCCCACCATTAAAAATATCCGTCCCAATTGAAACCTCTGCTTTTATGTACTCTAAAACGGTTTGTTTGCGCATATCCATGATTTTTAAAATAACATTTTGTGAACCAACTGTAATGGCTGCGAACCAATTTGTTCCCATAAACTCTCACCTCCCGTGTTTCTTTCTATCTATATATCCTTTTGTAAGAAAGCCTAACCCTTTTTCCCATAAAAAAAGAAGCTCTTAGGCTCCTATTCTTTGCTCCATTTCGTATAATAAAATAATCCGATGATGAGTGCGAATACACTCGCAAACGGGCGAATGTGGAACGTGGTATATGTGCTTGCAAAAACAAAACCCATAATCGCTGAAAATGCGGCTAGAAACAGCGAAAGAAACATGACAAATGACTGATTATCTTTATTGAAAAAGAAAATACCGCCAATAACTAGCAGTAAAATCGAGTTAATCCAACCTGCGACTTCTGTCAAATAGCCCGAGAATGCAAACAAATTTTCGTTTGGAAAATATACACCGTGATTTTCCGCTTCATTGATGATTCCAGCAATCGCAACGATTGCTAGCAAAATACCTGTTACTTTCTTTATCATGCTATTCCCTCTTAAAAATGACATATATTCCATTACATACAAATTTAACATTTTTGAGCGCAAAAGAAAACCAATGCGGAAGAAAAAGGGAAACCGCATTGGTTATTCTTTGGGAGATATACATCTTATGAAAAAGAGTATGTTATTAGCTTGTAACTTTATAGTACAATTCGCTTTTTACAAGACTATGTAAAAAGTATGAAAAAATAATGAACGTTTACTTTTTACTTAATTCTGCTTCTCGGTTTATGGTCGCCGCTACGCTATGCATCACAGTCGCAACAAACGCATCGTCCATCAAACTACTCACTCCGGCGATTGTCGTGCCTCCTGGCGAGCAAACTTGATCCACCAATTCATACGGATGAGTCCCGCTTTCCAAAATCATTTTGGAGCTCCCGAGCACGGCCTGTGACGCCATACGAAGCGCCTCTTTTTTCGCTAAACCAGCTTTAACCCCAGCCCTCGCAAGCGAATCAATAAAGATGTAGATGAACGCCGGCGAGCTCCCCGCAATCGCTGTAAATGCGCTGAAATTCTTTTCTTCGATAAAAGCAACTTCCCCAACGGCAGAAAAAATAGTCTCCACCGCTGTTTTGTCTTCATCCGTTGTAAGCGAATTTCCGCAAACGCCCGTCATTGATTCCCCGATTGTCGCGTTCACATTCGGCATGACGCGCATGATTTTTAAGTCAGATCCTGCCAGTTCTGCGAGCGCCGCGAGATCAAGTCCCGCTGCAATTGAAACGACGAGTGGTTTTCTCTCCGCTAAAACCGCTTTTAAATCTGGCAAAATCAATTCGAAGACATACGGTTTAACCGCAAGCACTACAACGTCCACCGCGCGAATTAAGTCTTCCGCCGTCTGTTTCACTTGAACGCCCGTTTCCAAAGCAAATGCCTCCGCTTTCGCCGCCGTCCGGTTGTAAACAAAAATATCCTCCGCGCGCATTTCCCGCACAAGTCCGCGAATAATTGCCGAAGACATGTTGCCAACTCCAATAAATCCCACTTTCATCTTAAAATCTCCCTTCTAGCACAAAATAGCGACCATCTTCTGAAATACCTTCCGAAACCTTCTTAAAACCCAATTTTTCGTAAAAAAGAAGCGCATTTTTATTTTCTGCGACACACTTCAACGTAAAGGCATCATGCGAAGTAGCAAGCGCTGCCTGAATTAATTGCCGTCCAACCCCGGCGCCCCGCGCATTTTGACTAACATACAAGTGGTGAATAAAATTCTCCGGCTCATAAATCCCGACAAATCCCAAAACCTCACCCGATTGTTCTAAAACGAGCACCCGCTCGCCGTCTGTATCCCGGTCAAAGTCTCTTTCGGAAATCTGCTCTTCTTTCTCCCAATCAAATTCCTTGGTGCGAACTTCATTATACAGCGCCCGAAGCGCCGTCAAGTCCGCATTTTCCATCTCACGTATTTTCAAAAACGCCACCTCACATTCCTTTAAACTATACCATCAGTTGCGCGATTGAACAATATAAATACGATTCGTTTCTTTGAAAAATCCCGTTCCAGAACTGGAACGGGATTTTTCAAGCAAGCCTTACTTACGAATTGGCTTCATTTTCATATTTTTTAACAACAGCTTCTTTTGGACGATCTTTAATAAAGAAACTTAAAATCATACCTAGCGCTGAGAAAATGACTGCCACTAAAAAGGCCGCCGTCATCCCATTTAAGCTCGCATCCAATGCTTTTTGCGCAAAGTCTTGCGGATTGGTCGCCATAAGTTCTTTTCCTGGCATATCGTTTTTGGTCACGTTCGTAAGCACCGTTATAAGCACCGCCGTCCCAATTGACCCCGCAATTTGGCGAATCGTATTATTCACAGCCGAACCGTGATTAATCAACTCATTCGGCAGTGCATTCATACCCGCCGTGCTGACCGGCATCATAACCATGGAAATCCCTAGGAAACGAATCGCATAAAATAGCATGATATACCAAAGTGGCGTATCCGCCGTCAAGAAAATAAATGGAATCGTTCCGGCTGTTAAAATTGTAAGCCCCGTAATCGCCAGCAATCTCGCGCCGATTTTATCAAAAATAATCCCTGTAATCGGACTCATAACCCCCATCACAAGTGCTCCCGGTAGCAGAAGCAGACCCGATTGAAGCGCCGATTCCCCGCGAATATTTTGAATATAAAGCGGCAACACAATTTCCGCGCCAATCATCGCCATCGTAACAATCGAACCTAGCACAACCGATAACGAAAACATCGGATAACGGAATACCCGAAACTCAAGAATCGGATTTTCAATTTTTAATTGACGGAAAACAAAAAGGAAAATCACAACAACGCCCACAATAAGCGTTGTAATCACCGTCGCATCCGACCAACCATCGTTCCCTGCAGAACTAAACCCGTAAAGCAAAGAACCAAACCCGATTGTGGATAAAATGATGGATAAAACATCAATACGCGTATCTTTCAGCGTAACCACTTTTTTCATACCGAAAAAAGCTAGAATTACGTCGAACACGGCAATTGGAACTAATACCCAAAACAGGACGCGCCAATCGTACGAATCAACAATCCACCCAGATAACGTCGGCCCAATTGCAGGCGCAAAAGCAATAACTAGACCCATAACCCCCATTGCAACCCCTCTTTTTTCACGAGGGAAAATAAGTAAGAAAATGGTTTGTAGTAATGGCATCATAATACCTGCACCAGCCGCCTGAACAATCCGCCCAGTTAATAACACTGGAAATGAACCGGCTAATGCCGCAATAACAGTCCCGATTGTGAAAACAACCATCGCCGTAATAAATAAAACTTTAGAACTAATTTTTTCAATTAAAAGAGCTGTAATAGGAATCATAATCCCATTTGTAAGTAAAAAGGCTGTCGTAAGCCACTGTCCTGTAGCTGCCGTAATATCCAAATCTTTCATAATCATCGGTAACGCCGTAGCTAGTAGCGTTTGGTTAAGTACCGCAACAAACGCACCAATTACCATCGTCACTACGAGGAGATTTCGATTAAACGGCTTTCCATGTACATCTACAGGTTTTTCCGCTGCAATAGTATTCAATTATAGTTCCCCTTCCTTCACTCGTTTTCCAAATGAATAAGAGTAGTATAATCTAATAAAACTTATAAGTCAATAAAAAATGACCAACCCGTACATTTATTTATAAAAGTGAATTAATTTGCATCTCGAGGACCTGAATTTCTCGGTCTAATGCTTTTGGTGCCTGCTGTTTCAAATAAAGCAGTGCGCCTTGAATCATAAAATCTCGTGGTGTTTCGCGGTTATTAATTTCCGAAAGGAGCGCATTGAGTGACTCCTTATACTGCCACTTGTCCGACTCCGCCACATCTTGCTCTTCAATTTTCCCTAAAAGTTGATCAATCGTTTTCCGAAGTTCCACCATTCTGCGCTTCTTAAGATCCAAATGGCTAGGAATAAAACACGCTACATCTTGCTCCGTAATTAAAATATCCCCTGTTTCCTTCAAATCCCCCACAACTGCGTCCATCCGGTTCAGCACATACTTCACAACATCCTGTATCCGTCGTTTCCCCTCCTCCGTCTTAGAAGTCGCAAACACAAACATAAATGTCATTCCAGTGAGCAGCATCGTCAAATCATTCACATACGGCCTAGTATCCTCACCATACACAAGTAAAATCTGATTTTTAATCCATTCCAAACTCCTCAAACGAACGCTCGCCAAAAACTGATTAAAATCATCATCAATCATCGCCTGTGAAAAACTAATGTTCAAAATCTCTGCATTCTTCGTATGAAAAGTAATCAAAAGCTCCACACAAGACGCAAAATTCTCCTTCATCCCCCCCGCCTGGTCCCCCATCGCCCGGTCCAGCTTCTGATAAAGAACAGAATACTCTTGTTTAAAAATAACAATAGCCAATTCCTCTTTAGAAGTAAAATAATTATAGAAAGTGCCTTTTGAAATCCCACTTGCCTCAACAATATCCGCTACAGAAGTCAATAAATATCCTTTTTTTCGAAAAATATTTTTCGCTTCTGTTATAATCCGCCGCTTTTTATCTTTCAAAATCTCAACTCCCTTAAAAATTTATACTACTAGTATAATAAAAAAATACATCTGGTTCAATCTTTCTTTATCACAAACAAAAAAACCTCGCAATCCACTGCAAGGTTTCAACCATTTAAATGTAATTCTGATGCCGGCTGCAAGAGTCGAACTCGCGACCTACTGATTACAAATCAGTTGCTCTACCAACTGAGCTAAGCCGGCCTATGAAGTAATTAATATCCAAGAAGCCACTTGCCGGGTTTGAACCGGCGACCTCTTCCTTACCATGGAAGCGCTCTACCAACTGAGCTAAAGCGGCAACTAATGCACAAAAAAATGGCTCCACAGGTAGGACTCGAACCTACGACCGATCGGTTAACAGCCGATTGCTCTACCACTGAGCTACTGTGGAATAATACATTGCCCGGCAGCGACCTACTCTCACAGGGGGAAGCCCCCAACTACCATCGGCGCAGAGAAGCTTAACTACCGTGTTCGGGATGGGAACGGGTGTGACCTTCTCGCCATAACTACCAGACAATGAAAGAAAGAACGTTGTTCTCTCAAAACTAGAGAAGAAAAGTGTTGAGTTACAAAGTAACGAAAACCAGATTAAAAGGTTAAGTCCTCGATCGATTAGTATTTGTCCGCTCCATATGTCGCCATACTTCCA